>JAGRLL010000277.1:290-5609 GCA_020441855.1 Nitratireductor sp. | reverse complement strand
CTTTCGACATAACGCACGATGTTCTCGAAATAGAGCAGTGGCAGGACGTTGCGCCGGCGGTAGCGGTCGAAGATGATCAGGTCGAACTCGACGATCTTCTGGACGAAGAGTTCGCGCGCGGGAAAGGCGATGAGCGACAGCTGATTGATCGGCGTGCCGTCCTGCTTCTCGGGCGGGCGCAGAATGGTGAAGTGCACCAGATCGACGGCCGGGTCGGATTTCAGCAAATTGCGCCAGGTGCGCTCGCCGGCATGCGGCTCGCCGGAAATCAGCAGGACGCGGAGGTTTTCGCGAATGCCGTTGAGGGTCACGAAACCGCGATTGTTCGCCGCCGTGATTTCGTCGGCATCGGCCTCGACGCGCAATTCGATGATGTTCTTGCCGCCGTGTCGCACCTCACCCGTGAAGCGCATCGCTTCGCCCGGCGTCACCCGCCCGTTGGCCAGCAATTCGCCGTCGAGATAGATCGAGACGTTGACAGTGCCTCCGGCCGGGTATCCCGATTGCTGGACACGGTAAGCGATCTCGTAGGGCTCGCCGACAACACCGAAACGCGGCGCGGACTCGATCACGATGCGTCGGTCGCGCTCGTTCTCCCGGCCGGTGATCAGCGCATGGACAGGTGTGTGGATGCCATCGGCGGCGAGCGAAGCGGGGATATCGTGAACCTGGCCGTCGGTGATCAGGATCGCGCCGCCGAATTGTTCGGGCGGCACGTCCTGCAATGCGTTGCGAAGACCGCGAAACAGCGCGGTGGAGGCGTCGGTGGTCGCCGAGATCTGATCCTCGACGAAAGCCTGGCGCACGTCGAACAGGCCAATGCGCTGCAATCGTTCCAGGACGGCGGCGCGGATTGCCTCGGTCTGTCCGGCACGCCCGTCGAGCTTCTGGCTACCGGTGCGGTCGGTGACGACGGCAACCACGGTCTTCAGGGGTTCGCGTTCCTCGATCAGTGCTGCAGGATTGAACAATGCGAGCGCCAGCGCCACCACGGCGGCTGCGCGCAGCCACGCGCCACGCAGGCCGCGCCACAATCCGTAAACTGCGAAGAGCGTGGACACCGCAATGATCGCAAGGATCACGGCGAGCGGCAGGTCTGGCGAGAAGGCCAAGTCGAAACGTGTCATCGCGCCGCCTTCCTCACGTGCTTCCTGCCTTGCTTGCGCACACGCCCCGTCATTGGCCAAGCCTTTCGAGCAGGGCCGGGATGTGAACCTGATCGGCCTTGTAATTGCCGGTCAGCACATACATCAGGATGTTGACGCCGACGCGATAGCTCATTTCGCGCTGCGCCGGATCGGGCGGAACGGTCGGCAGCATCGGGCGAAGATCGGCGTCGACCGCCCATGCGCCGGCGAAATCGTTGCCGGTGATCAGGAGCGAGGAGACGCCGTCGGAAGCGCGCGCCGGGCGATCGACGGGGCTGTCTCCACTCGGTAGCGCCTCGACCCACAAATCGCCGCCCGAATAGCGGCCGGGGAAGACATCGAGCAGATAAAAGGACTTTGTCAGCACGTGGTCCGGCGGAACCGGCTCGAGCGGCGGAATGTCGAGGCCGGACAGGATTGCCTGAAGGCGCAGCGCCTCGGGCGAACTCGCGGTGCCGCCGAACGGACCGCTCAGCTGGTCGCGGGTGTCGAACAGGATGGTGCCGCCCTGCTTCATGAAGGTGTCGACGCGGGCCATCGTGGCGGCGTCGGGGATCGCGCCCTGCGCCGAGACGGGCCAATAGAGGATTGGATAGAAGGCGAGTTCGTCGCTCGAGATGTCGATGCCTGCCGGTTCGCCCGGTTCGAGCGCGGTGCGCGACGCGAGGAAACGGGAAAGACCGACCATGCCGGCGCGCGAGATGTCGTCGATTGCCGCATCGCCCGTGACGACATAGGCGAGCCGGGTGACCAACGCCGAGGAAAAGTCGACATCCGTCCCTTCGGATTGCGTGGCGGAAGGGCCATTGGTCTGGGCGTGCGCCACATGTGGCGCGGCCATTGCCGAAAGAAAAATCAGGGCGAGGACCGGGGAAGCGCCGCGGGAAAAGGAACGTCTGAGTGCGGGCGTGCGCAGCGTGCCGGCGATCCACAGCACCGCGAGGCAGTCGAGCGCCAGCAGGATCGCGGCGGCAGCGAGCAGCCAGGGACGGAAGGCGACTGCCTCGTTGCCGGCATAGGCGGCTGTTGCCACGCCCGGCGCGAACTCGACCGGCGCAAGCGGTGTCAGCCGATCGCCTTCGGCAAACAGGTTGAGGGCGGAGAAGCCGTCCTCGGTTCCGTAGAAACCGGGCGGGTTCTCGACGCTGACCACGGGTGTCACACCCTCGCTGAGGACGAGCGGCTTTGCTTTCGGTCCCGGCGCGCCCAGTCGTCCCGAGCCGTCGAGCAGGCGCAGGGGCGGTAGCGAGATATCGGCATTGGCTGCCGCGGCGGTGTTGGTGCGCGACTGGTTGACCACGCGCCGCAGCATTTCGACGAAGGTGCCCGAAATCGCCAGGTTCGACCAGCGCGCGTCGGAGGAGGTGTGGAACAGTACCAGCCAGCCGGCCTTGCGCCTGGAGGCCGTCACCAAGGGGGTGCCGTCTTCGAGCCTTGCCCAGGTCTTCTGCTCCAGTTCAGGCTCCTGCAGGGCCAGCACCTGGCGCGACACCGTCACCTCGTTCGGCGGTTCGATGCCGAAGAAAGGGCTGCCCGGTTCGAAGGCGGCAACCTTTTTGGGCTGATCCCAGGACAGCGCGCCGCCGAGATTGCGGTTGCCCGCGCGCAGTTCTACCGGCAGCAGCGTGTCTTCGCCGCGCGCGGGGCCACGCGCGGGACTGGCGGCGGCGAGACGCGGGCCGGCGAAACGGATGAGCATGCCGCCCTTGTCGAGCCATTCCGAAAGCTGGGCCTCGGTTTCATCCGACAAATTGCCGACATCGGCCAGAACGATTGCGGAAACGCCCTGCTGGATGAGTTCCGGAACGGCGATGGCGACGTTGGCGTCGCGGCCCTGGCGGATATCGGAGAAAGGCGATAGGGCGCGGGAGATGTAGTAGAGCGGGCTCAGCAGGGGCTGGGCCAGATCGGCGGACTGGCCGGAGACAAGCCCGACGACGCGGCGGCGGAAGGAATCGTCCAGAAGCTGGACGGCGCCGGCATTGGCGATGCCGTCGACGGCGACCCGCACGGCCTGGTTTCTCAGTTCTACGGGTTCGTCGAAGCGGAACGCGGCCGCGTCCTCGCCGGCGCCGAAAGCCACCTCGGTTCGCGCAAGCGGCAAGCCCTTGATGTCATGGGCCGTGACGACAAGGGGTATGTCGCTTGTGTCAGCGCCCTGCGGGCGGACAAGCGTGCCGACAAGCGCGTCCGGATCGTTGCGGACACCGGCCATCGCAATGAGTTCGCCACCGGATGGCATGACGATTTCGCGCTGGCCGGCCATCTCCGCGAGCAGGTTGCCCAGTTCGTCGGAGCCTTCATGCCGCAGACCGTCGGACAGGAAGAAAACCGAGCCGGGCGAGAAATCGCGGACGGCCTCTCCAAGGCGTCTGGCGGTGGCGGAGTGATCCGGCTTCAGCGGCTGGATTTCAAGGCCTTCCAGACGGGCGAGCGCGGCGTCTGGGTCGAGCGGCACGGCAGCCGGCGCTTCGGAATCGGCGGTGGTGATGAGCACGATTGTGCGGTCGTCGGCGGCTGCTTCGGTGACGATTGCCTCGGCCGACTGGCGGCGTTTTTCCCAGTCGTCGGCGGAAGCCCAGCCATCGTCGATGACGAGTGCGACCGGACCTTCGCCGGCGAGCGTTGCCTCCCGCGGGTTCCAGACCGGTCCCGACATGGCGAGAATGATCAGTGCCGTCATGAGGAGGCGCAACAAGGTAAGCCACCACGGGCTCTGCGCCGGCGTCTCCTCCTGGCGGATCAGGCGGGCGAGGATGGCGAGCGGCGGAAACAGTTCGCTTTGCGGGCGTGGCGGGGTCAGGCGCAGCAGCCACCAGATGACCGGCAGCAGACCGAGCGCCAGCAATACCCAGGGACTTGCGAAGGCGAGCGGCAGGAAGCTCATGACCCCGGACTCCAGGCGTCCTGGCCCAGATGCACGTGCAGCGAGACCAGCGCGCGCAGCGCGGGCTGGCTGGTTCGATGCAGGGTGTGGGTCCAGCCGATGGCGCGCGCCAGCGCGCGGACCGATTCGGTGTGGGCGGCGAACAGCCTTTCGTAATCGTCGCGCAGGCCCTGCGCACTGCCGGCGGTCAGCTTGGTGCCGGTTTCGGGATCGGTGAACTCGACGCGGCCGGCATAGGGAAAGATCTCCTCCACCGGGTCGACGATCTGAACCAGATGACCGCGCGCGCCGCGTCTGGCATAGGCCTGCAATTTTGTGGCGAGTTCCTCCTGATCGCCGAGGAAATCGGAAATCAGGACGATATCGCTATAGCCGCGCAGACCCTCGGCGCTTGGCAGTTCGGTTTGCGGCGGGGCGATGGCGAGCGCCTGGCCAAGGCTGTGGGCGGCGCGCCGGCTCAGCATCGGACGGGTCAGTCCCAGCCAGCCCAGACGCTCACCACTCCTGGCCAGCAATTCGGCCATCGCGAAGGCGAGCACCAGCGCGCGCGATTGCTTGGAGACCATGGCCTGGTTGGACCTGAACAGCATCGAGGGCGATTCATCGACCCAGAGCCAGACCATGTGGGTGGCCTGCCATTCGCGGTCGCGCACATAGAGCGAATCGTCACGAGCCGAGCGACGCCAGTCGATGGTCGCCATGTTCTCGCCGGTGACATAATGGCGAAACTGCCAGAAATTCTCTCCGACGCCACGCTTGCGCCGGCCGTGCCAGCCGGCGAAGACATTGTTGGCGACACGGTGGGCCTCGACCAGCAGATCGGGAATGAGCGAAGCGCGCGCGCGGGCGCGCGCCATCGTCTCGCGGCCGGTCTCGCGCGGGGCGGCCGCGCCGATCGGCGGGCTCAAACGGCGATCTCCACTGGGAGCGCCTGCGGGAGAAGTCCCGAGTTCATCCAAGCCTCTTCTTGCGGGCTGCGATGACGTCGCGCACGGTGATGCGCTGTTCCTGGGTGAGTGCGATCAGCGACAATTGCATGCGGTGCTGCAGCACCGGCTCGGCCAGCGCCAGCACGTCATCGACGGAGGGCTCCAGGCGGCCACGCAGCAAGGCGCGGGCGCGGCTGGTCACCATAAGCGCCTGGCTGGCGCGCGGGCCGGGACCCCAATTGATGAGGCTGTCGAGCTCGTCGCCGACAGCGCCCGGTCTTGTGGAGCGCACGAGTTCGAGGATGGCGTCCATCACCTGCTTGCCGACGGGAATGCGTCGTACCAGCGTCTGCAT
>JAGRLL010000277.1:0-138 GCA_020441855.1 Nitratireductor sp. | reverse complement strand
CCTTCCTGCTCCAGCGGGTTCTGCGTGGCGAGGACGTGGAAGGGCGCGGGCAGGTCGTAGCGCTGGCCGGCGATGGTGACGTGATGTTCCTGCATGGCCTGGAGCAGCGCGGCCTGGGTGCGGGGGCTGGCGCGGTTG
>JAGRLL010000276.1:12565-21871 GCA_020441855.1 Nitratireductor sp. | reverse complement strand
TCCCTGAAGCCCTTGGTGATCAGCAAGGCGGTGCGCTCGCCCTTGCGTTCCAGCAGGGCGTTGGTGGCGACCGTGGTGCCCATGCGCACCGAGCCGATCTTCCCGGAGGGAACCGGCGCGCCCTTTTCGACGCCGAGCAGGTCGCGAATGGCGGCGACGGCGGCGTCGCGATAGGCTTCCGGGTTTTCCGACAGGAATTTGCGCGTGTGGAGCACGCCGGAGGGGTCGCGGCCGACAATGTCGGTGAACGTGCCGCCCCGGTCGATCCAGAAATCCCAATTGCCCGTCATGACCACCATTCCATTTTTATTTCAGTCGGTTTGCACTTGTCATCATCAACAATTTGTCGATAAAATGTCAATGACGCTTGTGACAAATCCGGAGGAATTGTTCCATGAATGGCGGATCGGATATCGGCCCGGTCGTCTCGGCGGCGCATTTGGCTGCGGGCGCGATGCCCGCGCTGTCGGAGCTGGAATTCGCGCTCAACGTTTCGGTCAACGCCTATCACCGCTGGATGGTGCGCTGTTCGGCGGCCGCCGGCATTGCCGGGCTGACGGCGACCGAGGTGCTGGTGCTGCACCAGGTCAACCATCGCGGCAGGGAAAAGACCCTTGCCGATCTGTGCCTGGTGATGAACGTGGAAGACACGCATCTGGTCAATTATGCGGTGAAGAAGCTCACCGCGGCCGGGCTGGTCGCAACGGGGCGCCGCGGCAAGGAAAAGACGGTTGTCATCACCGAGGAAGGCGAGACGGCCTGCGCACGCTACCACGAATTGCGCGAGGCGCTGCTGGTCAAATCCGTGCGCTCGCTCGGGCTCGACGAGCAGGAGGTCTCGCGGCTCGCCGGCCTGTTGCGCGCGCTTTCCGGCCAGTACGATCAGGCGGCTCGGAGCGCGGCGAGCCTTTAGCATCTTGCCCTGTCTCGCCATTCGTCTAGTGTTCGTCGCCGAACGATCGAGGAGAAGCGCATGGATCCGTTGCCAGCCAATCTGAATCCCGCCGTGGCGGCATCGCTGGAGCGCTGGCATCAAATGGTCGCCACGGGGAATGTGAGCGGCCTCGCGGCGATCACGCATCCCGATGCGGTGTTCCGTTCGCCGGCGGTCTATACGCCCTATCCCACGGCGGCGGCGCTGCAAACAGTGCTTGGCGCTGCCGTTCAGGTCTTCGAGGATTTCGTCTATCACCGCCAGTTGGCCAGTTCCGACGGGCTCAGCGTGGTGCTCGAATTCAGCGCGCGGGTGGGCGACAAGCAGCTCAAGGGCATCGACCTGATCCGATTCGACAGTGACGGGAAAATCGTCGAGTTCGAGGTGATGATCCGCCCGTTGAGCGGGCTGACGGCGCTGGCGCAGGCGATGGCCGCGAAACTCGGCGACAAGGCCGCCGGCCTCAAGCAGAAGGCTTAGGCAGAAGGCCTATGCAGAAGGCTCAGGCCGACCGTCCCCGGCTGTCATCCCGCGGACAGGCGCTGGCGCTGCCTCGCGGCAAACGGTGTTCTTGCCTAGCGTCCCGAATCCGCTAGTCTCGCCGGAACCATTCAAGCAAGACACAGACAGGAGTTGCGGGGCCATGCGCGGAAACGGTGATATCAAAATGTTGGTGACGGGAACTTCGCTTTTCCTCGCGCTCGCGCTGGCGGCGACGCCCGCCTTCGCTCATGTCGGCGGTGAAGGGCTGGCGGGCGGCCTCGTTTCCGGCTTCACCCATCCGATCTTTGGTCCCGACCACGTCATTGCCATGGTCGCCGTCGGCTTGTGGGGCGCGTTTCTCGGCATGCCCGCGATGTGGGTGCTGCCGGTCGTCTTTCCGCTGGTGATGGCAGTTGGTGGTGCGCTTGGCGTTGCCGGCGTGCCCATTCCGCAGGTCGAGACCGGCATTGCGCTTTCAGCGGTGCTGCTCGGTCTCGCGGTCGCCGCTGCCTTTCG
This sequence comes from Nitratireductor sp., assembly GCA_020441855.1. Lineage (GTDB taxonomy): Bacteria > Pseudomonadota > Alphaproteobacteria > Rhizobiales > Rhizobiaceae > BOKV01. The sequence continues at coordinate 19,938 of JAGRLL010000276.1, read as the reverse complement.
GCCGCCGCTGTGGATCGCGGCGCTGCTGGTCGGGGCCTTCGCCATCTTCCACGGCCATGCGCATGGCGCGGAACTGCCGCATGCCGCCAATCCGCTTGCCTATTCGGTCGGTTTCGTCATCGCAACGGGCCTGCTGCATCTGTGCGGCATCGCCTTCGGCCTGCTTGCCGCGCGTCCGCTCGGGGCGGCGGCGGTGCGGGTCGCCGGTGCGCTGATCGCGGCGGGAGGGGTTTATTTCCTCGCTGCCTGAGCGGCGTACCGAGGATTTGGCGCGGCCGTTCGCGGTCGCGACGGCCCTGTGTTTCGTCTGCACGCCTGCATGGGCGCATGACGCCGTGAACCTGTTCGGCATGCCGGTCACGGGGTTCGCGGGGTCGATGCTGCATCCGCTGGTGACTCTGGAACAGGCCTTCCTGTTGCTCGCCTGCGTACTGATCGCCGGCCGGATGGAGCGGCGCGCGCTGCCCTCCGCCGCGCTGGCGCTTGCAGCGGGACTCATGGCTGGCAAGGGCGCGCATCTGGCTGTCGCCTCGCTGTCGGCCTACTGGTATGCGCAGCTCGCCGCCGCGCTTGTCGGCGGGCTGGCCGTGGCTGCCTTCGGCCGGATACGCGCCGGCTTCGGCATAGCGCTCATCTTCGCGCTGTGCTTCGTGCTTTCGGTCGGTATCGTGCCGGAGCAACCGACCGAACTCGGCCTCGTTCTGGCAGTCGCCGCCACGATCGCCTCCGGTCTGATCATGCTTGCGCTGGCAGGTCTGACGCTGACTTTCGTCCGGTCGGGCTGGGGCGGGGTGCTGATAAGGATCGCGGGCGCCTGGCTCGCCGCCGTCGCGCTCGTCAACCTGGCGCTTGCGTTCAACCCCGGCGCGCTCGGCAGCTGAACACTTCTCCCATCGTCGAATTCGAAATGCCGGGATTTGACCACATTCCGGTCGAATCCTTTCCATTATGTTCATCCATTGATGATGAAGTCGGTGGTTCGACAGGGGCGTTTGTCGAACCGGACCGAACCGCACAAAACAATTCAGGGGCCCGGCACATCCGGCAAGAGAGTTCGAAAGCAATGGAAAAAGTACTGTTTGCCCTGACCTTCATCGCGCTGTTCACCTCGTTCGCGTTCGAAAACTGCATCGAGGACAGGCCCGTCGACGCGGCCGAGTAACGCCGTCTGCCAATCCCGCATTTTTGACCGGCAGTTCGCAGGAATTCGCTGCGATCCTGTTGCCGATTTTCGACAAATCGCTCTAATAGGGCGCATGTCTGTCTTTACGCGTCTGGGCGACCTCCTCACATCCGCCACGTCGGATGCCTTTTCCAATATGTTCGAAGGCGCGCGCAGCCTTTTCGAAGGCGACAGGCTGACCCGACGCCAGGTTTCCTTCTCGATCGCCCTCGTGGCGTTGTCGGCGAAGATGGCCAAGGCGGACGGCATCGTGACCCCGGACGAGGTCGACGCGTTTCGCCAGATTTTTCAGATCCCCGACGAGCAGGCGAAGAATGTCTCGAGGCTCTACAATCTCGCCAAGCAGGATGTCGGCGGCTACGAATCCTATGCACGCAAGGTCAGGGACCTGTTTCCCGAAGACGAGGTGATCCTCGAAGACGTGCTGGACGGGCTGTTTCATATCGCCAAGGCCGACGGTGTGATCCACGAAAAGGAAATGCGTTTCCTCGACCGGGTCGCGGATATCTTCGCGATCGCACCGTCGCATTACAGGCGCATCAAGCTGCGCCACGTCGAGGCGGACGGGGGTGACGCCTATCTGCAACTCGACGCCGATCCGAGCTGGAGCGAAGAAGAGCTCAAGCAGCATTACCGCAAGCTGGTGCAGGAAAACCATCCCGACCGGCTGATCGCGCGCGGCGTGCCGGAAGAATTCATCGCCATCGCCAACGAGCGGCTGGCGGCGATCAACGCCGCCTGGGAGACGGTCCGGGCGGAGCGCGGGATTTGAGCCTCACCGCCGATAGCGGTCTGTCGTGTACATTGCGCGAGGCCGCAAATTTCGAAGGGCGCCGGGGGGACGGCGCCATCGACATGCTGGTGCTGCACTATACCGGCATGGTCTCGGGCGAGGCGGCGCTGGAGCAGCTGTGCGCCGCCGAAAGCGGCGTCTCCTGCCATTACCTCGTCTTCGAGGACGGGTGCATCGTGCAGATGGTCGCCGAGCAGGACCGGGCCTGGCATGCGGGCGTGTCGTATTGGCGTGGCGAGACCGACATCAATTCACGTTCCATCGGCATCGAGATCGTCAATCCCGGTCACGAATTCGGCTATCGCGCCTTTCCCGATGCGCAGATCGGGGCGGTGGTCGATCTTTGCCGCGATATCGTCGGGCGCAATCCGATCGCGCCGCGCAATATCGTCGCCCATTCCGACATCGCGCCGGACCGCAAGCAGGATCCGGGCGAATTGTTTCCATGGGACCGGCTTTACCGGGCGGGTGTCGGCCATTGGGTGGCGCCGGAACCGTTCGAGACCGGCGGGCTCGCTCTCGAACAAGGTGACGCCGGAGCGCAAGTCGCCGCCCTGCAGGCCGGCCTTGTGACATACGGTTACGGCGTCAGCGAGAGCGGCGCGTTCGATCCCGCGACGGTGCAGGCCGTCACCGCCTTCCAGCGCCATTTCAGGCAGGCGAGGGTGGATGGCGTCGCGGATGCCTCAACGGTCGCGACCCTCCGGCGGCTGATCGCCACCCTGGATGCCTGACACGCGCGCTTGCGAGCGGCCCGTTATTGCGGCTTGCGTTCAAGAAACAAAAGCCGGTATGCGGGACCGTCCTGCCGAACGGCCTCGGCTTCTCAAGCAATCCGCCGCAGCATCTTCTATACGCTTGCGGCCAGGAAGCGGGCGATCTCGGTGTTGAGCTTGTCGCCATTGCGGCCCATGCCGCTGCGTATCGAGATATGGCTGTAGCCGGAGCCGTCGAAGCGGGTGACTGGATGACCGTTTGCCGCGAGCGCGTCGGCGAAGCGTGTCGAGACCTTGCGGCGGAATTCCGCACCCGACCATGCCACCAGGACCGGTATGCCGCCGGCCCCGCCCGCATAGGAAATCGGCGACCAATTGCGCCAGTTGGCGCGCTTGTTGAGTGCCGCGTAGAGGATGGGCAGACGGCCGCCATGAATGTCGGCCAGATATTGCAGGTCGTAGGCGCCGGTATCGTTGGCCACCAGCGCGCTGACGCCGGGGGCGAGGCCGGACAGCACGGCAAGGCAGGCGAGGTGACAGCCGGCCGAGTGTCCCATAACCGCAATGCGGCTGCCATTGCCGCCATAGCTGGAAATGTTCTGTCTGACCCAGGTGATGGCCTGGGCTACTTCGCGCGCCTGACGCTCGGCGTTGGCGGAAAGCGAATAGTCGACCGAGACGACGACATAGCCGCGGGAAGTGAAGCTGTCCGCGACGGCGCGGCCTTCTCCCCGGCTGCCCATGCGCCACGCGCCGCCATGGACGTAGACGATCACCGGAGCGTTGTCGGTGCCGGGAGTGTGGATGTCGAGCTTGTTGGCGCCGTAGGAAATGCCGCCGAGAGTTCTGGCCCGTGCGGCGCGGGTGCCGATCAGCGGCGTGGCAAGACCTGCAAGGACGGCGCCGCCGCCGATGATGAATTTCCTGCGCTCGATCATGATCACCCTCGATAATTCTTCCGGTCCGAATCCCTTTTGACAGGCAGCATGCATGCCATTGTGCCCTAAATCCGGCAACCGGCGGATCTTCTATCCTTGAGGTTGTTTTCTTTCCCTCGGTCGGGCTCCGCCCTCCTCGCCGCTTGTTTCACTTCTCCGCAAGGACGTCCGTCCCTGCGTCCGTTCACGGGCCGGCGCTTCCGCTGGTCGCGCAAGCTTGCCCTGCCACGGAGGGGGCGGTCTTCGATCCTCTGCCCTCGATTGACGCTCACGCGGTCGGCGGCTTTACCTTCTTCGCTGTGTGGGTGCGTTTCGCGGTTCGTCCCTGGCTTGCTTGCAGGTGTCCTGTCGCAGCCGAACAAGATCATGCCTGCCACCTTGGCAGGGTTCCTTGACCCTGCTCGCGGTCGCGCCTAGTTAGGGCGGGCCAGCCGGCCGGGCGGCCGCTGTCGCTAATTGCCCGAAAGGGTTGCGGCAGAGGAAAGTCCGGGCTCCATGGAAACACGATGCCGGACAAAATCCGGCTGGGGAAACGAGGCGTTCCCGCAAGGGATCGGGTCGCCAACCCAAGGGAAAGCGCCACAGAAAGCAAACCACCGCGGTTTTCGCGGCAAGGGTGAAAGGGTGGGGTAAGAGCCCACCGCGCTCGCCGGTAACGGCGGCGGCACGGCAAGCCCCATCGGGAGCAAGACCGAATAGGGACAGCGTGGGGCAGGGAAACCTGCCCGGGTCGGTTTCCGGGCCGGCTGTCCGGGTGGGTCGCGCGAGGCGTCCGGTAACGGACGTCCCAGAGGAATGGTCGCCGCGTCAGGGCCGGGAAACCGGCCATGGCCATACAGAACCCGGCTTACAGGCCGGCTGGCATCTTTCGCTTCCATATCCTTGTGTGTGCATGTCCACGTGCGCGAACGCCATGATGTGCTATCGTGACTGCGTGTAGACGGACCGAAGGAGTGATGCGGTGAATGCAATTTCAAGAAGTGCCGTGGCGGGAGCGGCGGCGTTGATGGTGGCGATGCTGGCGTCTGCGAATGGCGCCAATGCCGGCGAAACGCCGGCGCCGGACGGGGCAAAGGTGTATTTCGTCGCGCCGCAGGACGGCGAAACCCTGAAAAGCCCCGTCAGGATCGTTTTCGGCCTGTCGGGCATGGGGGTCGCGCCGGCTGGCGTGGACGCGGAGAATACCGGACACCATCATCTCCTTGTCGATGTGCCGCCGCTCGGCGAAGGGCCGGATGGCGCGGACGAACTCGATGCCAACATTCCCTCAGACGAGCACCACCGCCATTTCGGCAAGGGCCAGACCGAGACAATGCTGGAACTGGCGCCGGGCAAGCACACGCTGCAATTGGTGCTGGGCGACAAGGATCACATCCCGCATGCTCCGCCTGTTGCTTCGCAGGTGATCACGATTACCGTCGAATAGGCGGCACCGTCGAAGAAGCGGCAGGGCCATCGCACAGGCGTCGGCTATTCGCCGGCGCCTGAAATGCCTGATCCAAGCCTTTCCTTCAACGCCACGATGCGCCGCCAGGAACGCTCGATGCGCGCTGCCAATGCTTCGTCTTGCGCGGCCGCTTCGGCCAGTATGTCGGTGACCTTCTCGACGATATGGCGGTCGGGATGGCGATCGTTGGCGAAGATCAGGATGTCCGTGCCGGCATTGACCGCGCCGAGGACTCGCGCCTTGAGATCGAAGCGGTCGGCGACGCCGTCCATCTGCAGATCGTCGGAGATGACGACGCCATCATAGCCGAGTTCGCCACGCAACACGCCTTCGATCACTGCTTGCGACATCGTGGCCGGAACCTTTCCGGCCGGCTGGAGCTGCGCGTTGACCAGATGGCCGGTCATGATCATGTCCGCCTGCTTGTCGCGGATGAGGATGCGGTAAGGCTTCAACTCGGTTCTTGACCAGGTGGCGGAGATGTCCGGCAGGGTGTCGTGGCTGTCGGCGGTGCTTGAGCCGTGGCCGGGGAAGTGCTTGAGCGCAGTGAGCATGCCATGCTCGCGATGGGCCTCGACAAAGGCCGCCGCGTACCGCGCAACCGTGTCGGGGTCCGCCGAATAGGCGCGTCCCGGACGGCCGATCACCGGGTTGGCGGGGTTGACGTTGAGGTCGACCACGGGGCCGAGATTGAGATTGAAACCCCACTGGCGCAATTGCCCGGCCATGTCGGCGTAACGCTGCCGCGCCCGCGCCGGTTCGTGCCTTCGCGCGATCTGGCTTGCCGAGGGCAGCTCGGTGAAGCCGACACGGCGCGTCAGCCGCTCGACACGCCCGCCTTCCTGGTCGATGGCGATGAGCGGCGGCGGTCCGTTGCGCGCAGCCCTGGCGATGGCGCGGTTCATGCGCAGGACGGCGCGGCGGCTGGCGATGTTGCCTTTCAGGAAAAGGACGCCGCCAATCCTGCCTTGTTCAAGCTGTTCAAGCACTTGCGGCATCCAGCCGTCGCGGGCGTCGGCGCCCAGGAAGCCCAGCAGGATCATCTGTCCGATCCAGGCGCGCAGATCCGGCACTTCGGCGCGGGCGCCAGACGCAATCGCGCAGAACAGCAGGAGGGAATAAGTCGCGAGTCGCATAAGTTTTGTTTGTCGGCTATTCTTGCGCCAGATCAATGCTTTTGTCCCGGCAACCTGCCATTCTGTTTCGAACCGAACGGGAGATGGAAATGGGCATTCTCGATATTCTCTCCAAGCTTGGCATATTGCGCTACGGCGTCAAGAAAGGCGTCTATCATTCCGGCAAGGACATGCCGCCGGAATTTCTGATGGACGGTGTCTACAACGCCGAACGCGACCTGACGACAAAGGAAGACCTCAAGAAGGTCGTGAGGGCCGTCAAGGGTGGCGGCGGTGGAGGCGGCGGGGGCGGCGCGTAGGCCGTATCGCGGCCTGCGCCGGCGGTGTTTGCTTCAGGAGGCGCACCGATCCCGCGCATCCCGCGCTACCCAAATCAGCTTCCACCCGTTTGACGATCATGATGCAATGAGTCGGGGCCGCTCCTGCAAACAAGGAGGGTTCGCGATGAGAATTCGCTTGTTCCAGTCCATCTCGATGGCACTTGCGGCGGCGCTGTTCGCGCTGCTGATTCCTGCCGGAACGGCGCATGCGATCGATGGGGTCTGCGTCATGTTCTGCGACGAGCCGGCCGCTCCCGACGATGATGGCGGCAATACCGGCGGAGGCTATTACAGCAAGCCGAAAGGGCAGGGCTGGTTTTGCGAGGCGCGGGCGCGGGATGGCTCATGGGGCTGGGGAGAGTCTTTCAACAAGGCCAATGCGCAAAGCTATGCCCTGTCGGAATGCGGCAAACACGCCAACGGATGCCGGATTACCGTTTGTGCGCTTGGCGCGGGCAGGGACTACGATTCCGCAAAGGGTCGCTGGCGCAAGCGGCCGGGCGCCAATTCGAATGCGAATACCGGTTTCAAGCCGTTGAAGCCGAGTGCGGGCCAGCAGCGCATCATCGATGCCACGAAACGCAAGCCGCTCTACGATTGCAGTGTGTGCTACGGCAAGCTCAAGGCCGACGTGAATGCCGGGCTGGGTTCCAGCCGCATACGTACCTATGTCAGCCAGGCCGTCGCGGGCTACAACAATTGCAAGCTGAAATCGAACCGGCAATGCAGCCGCGGCGACAGGCTTTCCGGCGCGCTTTCCACGCGGTGCCTGCTCAAGTTCGGCACGGAGGATTATCGCGTGTGCATCGACGAGACGCTGCGGCAATATTAGGTCGGGCG
>JAGRLL010000276.1:0-12468 GCA_020441855.1 Nitratireductor sp. | reverse complement strand
TGCGCCGGCATTAACTCAATCTGAATGCAGGATAATTCATGTATCGCCTTGCGCTTGCACGGTCGCGCCCGTTTGCGTGCGCGGACCTTGATGTGGGGCTTGTTCCCATTGACCCCCAAATATTCCCATGATATCCCAAATCAATGGTCTTTGGCTTCGCGCCCGAAGCGGGAATCGGACAGCGAAACCGCGCCGGAATTCGAGGCTGGTTGCGGGCAAGGGCATACGAGGCGTGCGGCTGCGAAGGGCGGCATGCGGATTGGCGGCGAAGGCGGGTGCGCGGGCAGGCTTGAATGCCGGTGCCGGCCGTGCAGGGAACCATGGATCGTTTCGCATCCAACACGGTCAACAATGTGGACAGCAAGGGCCGCGTCTCGGTCCCTGCGTCGTTCCGTGCCGTCCTGAAGAAAACCAGCAAGCTGCACGCGCTGATGTCGGTCGACCATCCGGTCGTCGAGGTTGGCGGCGAACAGATGATGGCGCTGCACGAGCAGCGCCTGGAAAGGCTCGACCCGTTGTCGCCGGATTACGAGATCTGGACGTTCTACCTGCTCGGCGACGGCATGGAACTGAAACTCGACACGGAAGGACGCATCCAGCTCAACGACCGCATTCGCGAACAGACGGGGATCACCGACAAGGTGTTGTTCGAGGGGCGCGGTCTGTCCTTCTGGCTCTGGGAACCGGAGAAATACGAAGCATACCGGACCGAGGCTCGCGCCAAGGTCCGTCAGATGCGGCGAAATCTCGGTTCCGCTTCCGGAGCGACGGCTCAGGGCGGCGGGGAGCACGGCGCATGACGGGCCACAGCGACACTTCGCACGAGGATGTCGCCGGCGGACCGGCTCGTCATGTTCCGGTCATGCTGAACGAGGTCCTGTCCGCGTTGCAGCCGCGCTCCGGAAGCATCTTCATCGACGGAACCTTCGGGGCGGGCGGCTATACGCAGGCCATCCTCGACGCAGGCGGAGACGTGATCGCCATCGACCGCGATCCGGCCGCCATCGCCGGCGGCAGCGCGCTTGCGGAAAAGTATCCGGCGCGCCTTACTCTCGTCGAAGGCCGGTTTTCCGCGCTCGATGAAATCGTCCGGGATATTCCGGGCGAAGCCGGCCGCGAGACGGTCGACGGCGTGGTGCTGGATATCGGTGTCTCCTCGATGCAGGTCGACGAGGCCGGGCGCGGCTTTTCCTTCGGCAAGGACGGGCCGCTCGACATGCGCATGGAGAGCAACGGCCCAAGTGCCGCCGATGTCGTCAACCGGGCCGAACAGAAGGATTTGATCCGGATCATCGGCATTCTCGGCGAGGAAAAGCAGGCGTCAAGGATCGCCCGCGCCATCGTCAAGCGGCGCGAGGCGCGGCCCTTCGAGACGACGCTCGATCTTGCGGGGCTTGTCGAGAGCGTGCTGGGCAGGAAGCCGAACGACCGCATCCATCCGGCGACGCGCACCTTCCAGGCGCTGAGAATCTTCGTCAATCGCGAACTGGACGAACTGGCCGACGCGCTGGTCGCCGCCGAAGCGGTTCTCGCCGAGGGTGGGCGGCTGGTCGTCGTGACTTTCCATTCGCTTGAAGACCGCATCGTCAAGCGCTTCTTCGCCGAGCGTTCGCAAGCGCCTGCCGGCTCGCGCCATCTGCCCCCAGTAGAGGCGGCTGAGCCGACCTTCATCCTGCCCAGGCGGGCGATGGTTGCCGTCAGCGAGGCGGAAGCGAAAATCAATCCGCGCGCGCGCTCGGCCAAGCTGCGCTTCGGTCTGCGCACCGGCGTGCAACCGCGTGCCGACCGGGCGTTTCACACCGCGCCGGCGCTTGCCGCACTGGAGCGTTTCGCCAACCCATCAGCCAGAGGCAGCCATGTTCAGAACGCTTGACGTGATCATGATCGCCGCGCTGATCGGCGCGGCCTCCTGGACTTTCAAGGTCAAATACGATTCCGAAGCGGCCATGGCGCGGGTGGCGAAGCTCGAAAAGCGGTTGCAGATCGAGAAGGAAGCCATCGACATCCTCAATGCCGACTGGAGCCTGTTGACCAGTCCGGAACGGCTCAAAAAGCTGGTCGAGCGCTACCGGGAGGAACTTCCGCTGGAGCCGACGGAGCCGAAGATGATCGGCACGCTGGAAGACGTGCCGATGATCGCGGAGATGCCGGCGGAAATGCCCGACGACGGGCGTGCGGCCAGTGCGGACGAGGCAACGGACCGCGAAACGATCACCGGTTCGATCGAGCCCGAGCGCGAATTGCCGGAAATGCTCGACGAGGACAATATGGCAGGAGGTGGCGACCAGTGAACACGGCGGTGCCGCGAACGAGGAATGTGAACGAGATTCCCGACGGAGAGGGGGCGAGCGGTTATCTCGCCCATCATCTGCGTCTCGACGGTTCGCGCAAGATGGCGGCCGACCGGCTGCGCTCCCGTATCGTGCTCGCCATGGCGCTGATCGGCGTGGCCTATTGCGTGATCGCCGGCCGGCTCGCCTATTTCGGCTTCATGGAGCCTGGCGGTTCTGCCAGCCGGGTGCTGGCGGATACCACGATTGCCGCGCGGCGGCCCGACCTGACCGACCGCAACGGCGTGACGCTCGCCACCGACATCAACACCGCCTCGCTTTACGCCGAGCCGCGCCGGGTGGTCGATCCCGACGAAGCGGTCGAGATGCTGGCCAGGGTGCTGCCCGACCTCGATATCAAGGAAACCTACAAAAGGCTCGCCAGCAAGGCGGGCTTTGTCTGGCTCAAGCGCGAACTGACGCCCTCCCAGCAGGCCAAAATCCTCAATCTCGGCATTCCGGGCGTCGGCTTCCGTTCCGAGACGCGGCGTTTCTATCCCAAGGGCACGCTGACCGCCCATGTCACCGGTCACGTCAATATCGACAATTCCGGCATTGCGGGCATCGAAAAGGCGATCGACGACCGTGGTCTCAGGGATTTGCGCAATTCGGGCATGACCATCGACCAGGCGCTGGAACCGATGAAGCTGTCGATCGACGCGCGCGTCCAGTATTTCCTGCGCGACGAACTGGAAAAGGGCATGGAGCGCTATTCGGCACTGGCCGCCGGCGCCGTGGTGCTCGACGTCAATACCGGCGAGGTGATCGCCATGGCGTCGGTGCCCGATTACGATCCGAACCATCCAGTCGAGGCGTTGCAGAAGGATCGTCTCAACCGCATGTCGGGCGGCCTGTTCGAGATGGGCTCGACCTTCAAGCTGTTCACCACCGCCATGGCGATCGACAGCGGTCTGGTGACGCTCAATGACAAGTTCGACGCGTCCAAGCCGATCCGCATCGCCGGCTTCACCATCAACGATTTCCACGGCAAGCGGCGCGTTCTGTCCGTGCCGGAAGTGTTCATCTATTCGTCGAATATCGGTACGGCAAAGATGGCGGATGTCGTTGGCATCGAGGGGCACAAGGCCTTTCTGCACCGCATCGGCCTGCTCGACCGGATGCAGTTCGAGCTGCCGGAAGTGGCCACGCCTTCCGAGCCCGCCGAATGGAAGAAGATCAACTCGATCACGATCTCCTATGGCCATGGCGTGTCGACGACGCCGCTGCAAACGGCGGTGGCGGCCGCCGCGCTGATGAATGGCGGCAAGCTGATCCCGCCGACGCTGTTTCCGCGCACGCGCGAACAGGCGGACGCGATCGCGCAGCGCGTGGTCAAGGCCTCGACCAGCGAGAAGATGCGCTATCTCATGCGGCTCAATGCCGTGAAGGGCAGCGGCGGGCGCGCGGATGTGCCGGGCTACCGGGTCGGCGGCAAGACCGGAACGGCCGAAAAGGTCGTCAATGGCCGTTATTCCAGCGACAAGCGCTTCAACGCCTTCCTGGCTTCCTTCCCTATCGACGATCCGCAATATGTCGTTCTCGTCATTATCGACGAACCCAAACGCGAGGAAGGAGCACCGAGCGCGGTGGCCGGCCTCAATGCCGCCCCGATGGCGGGCAATATCATCCGCCGCGCGGCGCCGGTGCTTGGCGTGAAGCCTGATTTCGGCGTAACGCAATCGCCGGTCATGGTGTCGCGCTGACGTTTTCCCGGGTCTTGGCCAGATCGCGGCTGGGCGCCGGATCGGACGTCGAGGCGGAGCCGGACACGCCTCGTCCATTGTGACGATCAAGGCCAGGCGTTACGAAGGGGCAGGCACGCGCCGGGTGATTCGGTGGCGTGGCGGGGTCGATTGGTTTGTTGGCGATGAAACTAGGGAAACTTGCCGGGGAGGAATTCGCGCTCGACGAAGCGGCGGCAGGGCTCGACATTCGCGGCCTGAGCGCGGATTCGCGCGCCATTGTGCCCGGCTATCTGTTTGCGGCGCTCGCCGGATCGAAGGCTGACGGCGGCAAATTCGTCGGCGACGCCATCGCCAGGGGTGCCGTCGCCGTACTCGCTTCTTCCACGTTCGACGCGACAGGGGTGGACGTGCCGGTGCTTGCCGCCGACGAGCCACGCGCCGCCCTGGCGCATATGGCTGCGCGTTTTTATCCGCGCCAGCCCGAGACCATGGTCGCCGTAACGGGAACGGCGGGCAAAACCTCGGTTGCCGCATTCACCCGCCAGATATGGGATCAGGCTGGTTCGCCGGCCGCCAGCATCGGTACGACCGGCGTGGTCGCGCGCTTTCCCGATGGCTCCAGCCGCGACGAATATGGCAGCCTGACCACGCCCGACCCCGTCGAACTGCACCGCCTGCTCGACGACTTGGCCAATGGCGGCGTGACGCATGCGGCGATGGAGGCGTCCTCGCACGGGCTCGATCAGCACCGGCTCGACGGTATCCGTCTCAAGGCGGCGGCCTTCACCAATCTCGGCCGCGACCACATGGACTACCATCCCGACATCGAGGACTATTTCGCCGCCAAGATGCGGCTGTTCCGCGATCTGCTGCCGAAAGGCGCGCCGGCGGTGATATTTGCCGACGATGTGTGGTCGAAGCGTGCCGCCGAGACCGCGCGCGATGCCGGCTGCGAGGTGCTCACCGTCGGCCGTCATGGCGAGTTCATCGGTCTCAAGCGGGTCGAGCACCAGCGCTTCAAGCAGATGGCGGAAATCCAGATCGGCGAGGATATCCACGAGATCGAGTTCCCGCTGGCCGGCGACTTCCAGATCGCCAACGCGCTGGTCGCGGCCGGGCTGGCCATCGCCACGGGCACCCGACCCGATTTCGCCCTTCGCGCGCTCGAGAAGATCGAGGGTGCGCCGGGCCGGCTCGATCTCGTCGGTACGACCGCGCACGGCGCGCCCGTCTATGTCGACTACGCCCACAAGCCCGACGCGATGGAGAATGTGCTGGCCTCGCTGCGCCCGTTCACCACGGGCAGGCTGGTGATCGCATTCGGCTGCGGTGGCGACCGCGATGCCGGCAAGCGGCCCATCATGGGCGAGATCGCCTCGCGCCTCGCCGACAGGGTCATCATCACGGACGACAATCCCCGTTCGGAAAGGCCGGAAGCGATCCGCGCGGCAATCCTTGCCGCCGCGCCCGGCGCGCTCGAGATCGGCGACCGGCGTCAGGCGATCGAAACGGCCATCGCCATGCTGGAGGAGGGCGATTGCCTGGTGGTCGCCGGCAAGGGCCACGAAGTCGGCCAGACCGTCGGCGAGACGACGACGCATTTTTCCGACCACGAAGTGGTGCGCGAGGTGCTGGCGCAGATCGCCGGACAAATGCCTGGCCCCTCGCATGGAAGGATCCCGGCATGAGCCTTCTGTGGACCGCCGAGGAACTGGTCACGATCATGCGGGCGCGCCCCGTCGGCCAATTGCCGGAAGGGGTGATCGGCATTTCCATCGACAGCCGCACGATCGGGCAGGGCGAAGCCTTCTTCGCCATCCGGGGCGACCGCTTCGACGGACACGATTATGTGGTCAAGGCGATGCATGGCGGGGCTGCGCTTGCCGTGGTGTCGGAAGACAAGCTGGTTGCCTTCGGCCATGTGCAATTGCCGCTGCTCGTCGTGACCAATGTACTGGAGGCGATGGAAGCGCTGGCGCGCGCCGCGCGGGCGCGCTCGCAGGCCAAGATCATCGCGGTGACCGGCAGCGTCGGCAAGACCACGACGAAGGAGATGCTGCGCACGGTGCTTTCGCCGAGCGGTCTCACCCATGTCTCGCCGGCTTCCTTCAACAACCATTGGGGCGTGCCACTGACGCTGGCGCGCCTGCCGGCCGACGCCGCCTTCGGCGTGTTCGAGATCGGCATGAACCATCCGGGTGAAATCACGCCGCTCGTGAAGCTGGTCAAGCCGCATGTCGCGATCATCACCGCGATCGCGGCGGCGCATCTGGGCGCCTTCAAGGACGTGAACCAGATCGCCCGCGCCAAGGCAGAGATCTTCTCCGGTCTTGATCGCGACGGGGTGGCGCTGATCAACCGCGACGACAAGCGCTACAAGCTGCTCAACGAACTGGCCCGGGAAGCTGGTGTAAAGCGGATCATGAGTTTCGGCACCAAACGCGGGGCTCATTTCCGGGCCATCAACGTGCGTCCGCTGACCGATTGCACGGTCGTCGACGCGCGTATCGGCGAGGAGCCCGTCACCTACAAGATCGGTGCGCCGGGTGCGCATTTCGTCTCGAATTCGCTCGCCGTGCTTGGCGCGGTTTCGCTTGCCGGGGCCAATCTCGCGAAGGCGGGGCTCGCCATGGCGCGCGTGAAGCCCGAAAAGGGGCGAGGCGAGCGCCACCTGCTCAATCTTGGCAGCGGACGTTTCACGCTGATCGACGAGAGCTACAACGCCAACCCGGCTTCGGTCACGGCGGCTATCGCCCTGCTCGCGGGTGCGCCGAAGGGCGCGCGGGGACGACGCATCGCGGTTCTGGGCGACATGCTGGAACTCGGAAATGCTTCGCAACGGCTGCACAAATCGCTCAGGAAGCCGCTGGAGGCGGGCGGGATCGACCTCGTCTATCTGGTCGGGCCGGAAATGCAGGCGCTGGCGGAAGAACTCGATCCGGCCATGTTGGCCGGACATTACGCCAGCGCGGCCGACCTGGAAAAGCCGCTGCTTTCGGCGCTGAAGCCGGGTGACGTCGTCATGACCAAGGCGTCGCTCGGCACGAAATTCACCGGGCTTGTCGCAGCGATGATCAAGGCGTGCACGCCCGCCGCCGCCACATCCGGCGACGGGGATGCGGGCGGGGACGCTTCTTCAAAGCCTGTCGGGCGGGCGACTGGATAGGGACACATGCTTTATTATCTCTCACAGGAACTGACGAGCCAGTTCCCGGTATTCAACATCTTCCGCTACATCACGTTTCGTACCGGCGGCGCGCTGATCACGACCGCGGTACTCGTCTTCCTGTTTGGGCCGACGATCATCGCCTCGCTGCGTCTTCGCCAGGGCAAGGGGCAGCCGATCCGGGCCGACGGACCTGAAACGCATTTCGTCAAGGCCGGCACACCGACCATGGGCGGACTGATGATCCTGTCGGGCGTGCTCGCCTCATCGCTGATCTGGGCGAACCTGACCAGTACCTATGTCTGGGTGGTGCTGGCGGTGACGGTGGGCTTCGGCCTGATCGGCTTCTACGACGATTACCTGAAAGTGAAGCGGGAGAGCCACAAGGGCTTTTCCGGGCGCACGCGCCTGGCGCTGGAATTCATCATCGCCGGGCTTGCCTGCATGGCCTTCATTTCGGTCGGCGAGGCGCCGTTCTCGACCTCGCTCGCCTTTCCCTTCTTCAAGGACCTGCTGCTCAATCTCGGCTGGTTCTTCGTCGGTTTCGGCGCGCTGGTCATCGTCGGCGCGGGCAATGCGGTCAATCTGACCGACGGGCTCGACGGGCTTGCCATCGTGCCGGTGATGATCGCCTCGGCCACGTTCGGGCTGATCGCCTATCTGTCGGGCAACGCCATCTTTGCCGACTATCTGCAAATCCATTTCGTCGCCGGCACCGGCGAACTCGCCGTCATCTGCGGTGCGGTGATCGGCGCGGGACTGGGTTTCCTGTGGTTCAACGCACCGCCTGCCGCGATCTTCATGGGCGATACCGGATCGCTGGCGCTCGGCGGCATGATCGGCGCGACGGCGGTCGCCATCAAGCACGAGATCGTGCTCGCCATTGTCGGCGGATTGTTCGTCATGGAGGCGCTGTCGGTGATCATCCAGGTTGCCTCCTTCAAGCTGACGGGCAAGCGCGTCTTCAAAATGGCGCCGATCCACCACCATTTCGAGAAGATGGGCTGGACCGAGAGCCAGGTGGTGATCCGGTTCTGGATCATCTCCGTGATGCTGGCCTTGGCAGGCCTTTCGACCCTGAAACTGAGATAGGACATTGATCCCGGTCACGACCTTCAAGGGCAAGCGCGTCGCACTCTTCGGCCTGGGCGGGTCGGGGCTGGCGACCGCGCGCGCGCTTGTCGCGGGCGGGGCCGACCTGACGGCATTCGACGACAATCCCGAGCGGGTCGAGAGCGCCGGAGACGAAGGCATCGCCGTCAGCGATTTCAGAGAAAAGGGCCTGCATTTCTTCGCTGCCCTGGTGCTGGCGCCGGGCGTGCCGCTGACGCATCCCAAGCCGCACTGGAGCGTGGAACTGGCGAAGACGGCCGACGTGCCGGTGATCGGCGACATCGAACTGTTCTGCCGCGAGCGCCGAGCGCGCGCGCCCACCAGCCGCTTCGTTGCGATCACCGGGACCAACGGCAAGTCGACGACGACGGCGCTGATCGCGCATGTGCTGAAATCGGCGGGCTACAACGCGCAGATGGGTGGCAATATCGGCACGGCGATCCTTTCGCTGGCGCCGCCCGACGAAACCACGGTTCATGTCGTGGAATGCTCCTCCTATCAGATCGATCTGGCGCCGGGGCTCAATCCCAGTGTCGGCCTGCTGCTCAACCTGTCGCCCGACCATCTCGACCGGCACGGCTCGATGGATGCCTATGCGGCGATCAAGGAGCGGCTGGTGGCGGCTTCAGACACGGCGATCATCGGCATGGACGATCATTATTCGGCGGGCATCGCCGCCTTTCTCTCCGCGAAGGGCCGCAAGGTGGTGCGCATTTCCAGCGCCGGCAAGCTGGAGGAAGGCGTCTATCTCGACGACGGCAAACTTGTGCGGGCGAGCAAGGGCAGACCGGGCCAGATCGTCGAGACCGTGGCCGACCTTTCGACGGCAAGGGCGCTGCGCGGCGCGCATAACGGGCAGAACGCCGCGGCGGCTTACGCGGCCTGCCAGGCGCTTGGCCTCACACACGAAGAGATACAGGCCGGGTTCGACAGCTTCCCCGGACTGGCGCACCGCATGGAGCAGGTCGGGCGTCAGGGTGCGGTCTTGTTCGTCAACGATTCCAAGGCGACCAATGCCGACGCGGCCGCGATGGCGCTCGCCAGTTTCGACCGCATCTACTGGATTGCGGGAGGACTCGCCAAGGAAGGCGGGATCGCGGCGCTTGCCAAATACTTCCCGAAGATCGCCAAGGCCTATCTGATCGGCGAAGCCGCACCCCATTTCGCCGCCACGCTCGGCGACAAGGTGGCCTACGAGATTTCGGGCACGATTGCCGCCGCCGTCAGCCACGCGGCGCGCGACGCTGCCGTGGACGGCCATGGCGAGCCGGTCGTGCTGCTATCGCCCGCCTGCGCCAGCTTCGACCAGTTCGCCAATTTCGAGAAGCGCGGCGATGCCTTCCGCGCCGCCGCCCTTGCGCTCGCCAACATCGCCCCGGCGATGGAGGGGGCGTGATGGACCATCCGTTCGCCAGTTACAGGAGAACCACGCCATGATCAGCAGAGCCGACAATTCCGTGCTGGCCGAGTGGTGGCGGTCGATCGACAGGCTGCTGCTTGCCGCGATCCTGTTCCTGATGCTGTGCGGCATGCTGCTTTCCTTCGCGGCGAGCCCGTCGGTGGCCGAGCGGATCGGCGTCGACAGCTTCCATTTCGTCAAGCGCCACGCCGCCTTTCTCGTGCCGGCTGTCATCGCCTTTCTGGGCGCCTCGCTCTTGACGCCAAGACAGGTACGACGCAGCGCGCTCATCCTGTTCGGTGTCTCGATCCTGCTGATGATCGCCACGCTGTTCGTGGGCGCGGAGGTGAAGGGATCGCGGCGCTGGATTTCGATCCTCGGCTTCACGCTGCAACCTTCGGAATTCATGAAGCCCGCTTTCGTCGTGATCACCGCATGGCTGTTCGCGGAGAATTCCCGCCGGCCCGACATTCCCGGCAATCTGTTCGCGATCATCCTGTTCGGCATCGTCGCCGCCTTGCTGCTGGCGCAACCCGATTTCGGCCAGACCATGCTCGTCGCCATCGTCTGGGGTGCGCTGTTCTTTCTCGCCGGCATGCCGTGGCTGTGGATCGTCGGGCTGGGGGTGCTTGCGGTTGGCGGTCTCGGTGCGGCCTACATGTTCTTCCCGCACGTGGCAGGGCGCATCGACCGGTTCGTCACCGGAGAGGGTGACAATTTCCAGGTCGAGGCGGGCCGCGAGGCGATCATTTCCGGTGGCTGGCTCGGGCAGGGGCCGGGCGAGGGAACGGTCAAGCGCATCATCCCCGACAGCCACGCCGACTTTCCCTTCGCCGTGGCGGCGGAGGAATTCGGCATCATCGCCTGCATGCTGCTGGTCGCGCTGTTCGCCTTCATCGTCCTGCGCGGGCTGAACCATGCGCTGAAGGAGCGCGACCCCTATGTGCGGCTCGCCGCCGCCGGGCTGGTGTCGCTGTTCGCGATCCAGTCGATGATCAACCTGATGGTCAATCTGCAATTGATGCCAGCCAAGGGCATGACCCTGCCCTTCATTTCCTATGGCGGCTCGTCGCTCATTTCCATGGGATTGTGCATGGGGTATCTGATGGCCCTGACGCGGCGGCGGCCGGAATCGCTCGGCACGCTGCCCTACGGGTTCTCGATGCGGGCCTATGCGCCCGGCGAATAGAGACCGGCTGGAAGGCAATCTTGGCGAAACCAACCAACACAGGCGGCAAGGGCCGGAATTCCAGGGGCGTCGTGCTGCTGGCAGCCGGCGGGACGGGCGGGCATCTGTTCCCGGCCGAGGCGCTGGCGCATGAACTGGTGGCGCGCGGCTATGAGGTGCATTTGGCGACCGACGCGCGGGCCGCGAAGTACAGCGGAAGCTTTCCGGCCAGCGAAATTCACTACATTGCCTCGGCGACGATATTCGGGCGCAGTCCCGTTGTGCTGGCGGGTGCGGGGCTTGCGCTGCTGCGCGGCTATCTGCAGTCGCGCCGGCTGGTGCGAAAGCTGTGGCCGGTGACCGTGATCGGATTCGGAGGCTATCCCACCGTGCCGCCGGTGCTGGCGGCGGTCCATGCGGGCGTGCCCGCACTGATCCATGACTCCAATGCGGTGATGGGCAGGGCGAATCGGCTGCTTGCGCCCCGCGTGCGCCTCGTGGCCATGGGTTTCGAGGCAGGAGTCAGGCAGGGCAAGGCGGTGATCACCGGCAATCCCGTGCGTCCCGCGGTGATCGAGGCGGCGAAGATCGCCTACGGCCGGCGCAAGGCGGGCGATCCGTTCCATTTGCTGGTCTTCGGCGGCAGCCAGGGCGCGCAGTTCTTCTCGAACGCGATGCCGGAAGCGATTGCGCTGTTGGACGAAGCGATCCGCCGGCAGTTGCGGATCGTCCACCAGGCACGTCCCGAAGATCAGGAGCGCGTGGTGGCGCGCTACCGGGAACTCGGCACAAAAGCCGAGGTCGCGCCCTTTTTCACCGATCTCCCGAAAAGGATCGCCGATGCGCATCTGGTGATCGCACGGGGCGGGGCGGGCACGGTCGGCGAACTTGCCGTGATCGGAAGGCCCGGCATCCTCGTGCCCCTGCCTCACGCCATCGATCAGGACCAGCAACTGAACGCGCAGGCGATGGTGAACGCCGGAGCCGCCTTTATCGAGCCGCAGAAGGATCTGACGCGGGAACGGCTGGCCAACCTTCTGTCCGAAGCGGTGGCGGAACCGGAAAGGCTTGCTTCCATGGCCGAAAAGGCGAAAAAGACCGGCAAACCCGATGCGGCGGCGCGCCTTGCCGATTGCGTCGAACATGTCGCCAAGGGCGGCAGGACGAATGACTTCGAAGGACAATCAGCATGAAAATGCCTGAAACGATCGGTCTCGTGCACTTCGTCGGGATCGGCGGCATCGGCATGAGCGGTATTGCCGAAGTGCTGCACAATCTCGGCTACAAGGTTCAGGGCTCCGACCAGAACGAGAGCGCCAATGTGGAGCGGCTGCGCGCCAAGGGCATCGAGGTCTTCATCGGGCACAGGGCAGAGAACCTGGGCGATGCCGAGGTGGTGGTCGCCTCATCCGCGATCAAGGCGGACAATCCCGAACGCATCGCCGCGCGCGAACGCGGCCTGCCGATGGTGCGCCGCGCCGAGATGCTGGCGGAGCTGATGCGTTTCGGCCAGGCGATTGCCATCGGCGGCACGCACGGCAAGACGACGACGACCTCGATGGTGGGCACGCTGCTCGAGGCGGGCGGGCTCGACCCGACCGTCATCA
>JAGRLL010000275.1 GCA_020441855.1 Nitratireductor sp. | reverse complement strand
TCATGCAGGTGCTGCATGACGGGCTTGCCGATTCCAAGTACCGGCCCTGCCCGCTGCTGGTCAAATATGTCGAGGCCGGCTGGCTGGGGCGCAAGTCCGGCCGCGGCTTCTACGATTATCGCGGCGACGAGCCGGTCCCGACACGCTGACCGGCGGCCGAGATTGTTCAATTCGGACCATCAGTGGAATGTTCGCATCGAAATGCAGGCGCGGCCGATATCGTTCCGCACTGAGCGTTATGAAGTCAGGACGCTCCGCGCCGAAGATGCCAGCGAACGTTATCTGTCGTGGTACCTCGACCCGAAGGTGATGCATCCGCAGAATGCGCCGACCGCCCGGCTCACCATGGACGAGTTGCGCGCCCACATCGCAGGATTCGACCGCCAGAAAAGCCATTTGCTGGGAATCTTCGATCCCGCAAAAAAACTTCATGTCGGCTGCTACATTCTCAACATCCAGCCCCAGCATCGCATCGCCAGAATCCACATCATGATCGGTGACGAAGCCTATAGGAACAGGGGCGTCGCCACGGAGACGACAACCGGCCTGATCGATCACCTGTTCGCTTCCAGGGGAATCGAGAAGGTTGTGGTCCAGGTTCTGACGTCGAACATCGGCTTCAATCGCGTCATGGAGAAAATTGGCATGCGCGTCGAAGGCCATCTCAAGGGTGAGGTGATCGCAAGTGGAGGATCCGGGCGGCTCGATCAGGTCCTTTACGGCATACTCAAAAAGGAGTGGCCGGCACTTGCAGAAGGTACAAGGCGCTAGAACTTCTTCACAATCGCGAACCTGATCAGGTCGAGTTCGGGGTCCACCTTACCGGTCGTGGTCGGATTAATGGCGCCCGGATAGGTCACCGACTGCGAACCGAAATCGGCGTGCAGATATTCCGCGCGAGCACTCCAGCCTTCCCCAAAGGCGTATTCCAGACCGGCGCCGGCCGCCCAGCCAACAAGCGTGGAGGCTTCGTCGCCGCCGCCAAAGAAGGGTCGATAGGTGAATGTCTGTCCAAGAAATGCGACGCCAGCCGTGCCGTAGAGCAGCAGCGATCCATTGGTAATGCCCGCGCGCGCACGAATGGAAGAGAACCAGTCCGCATCCTCGCTCATCGAGCTGGAGCGCCCGGCGGTGAAATCGGCGCGGTCGGAAAGATTGAGTGCCGCTAGATCCGCCTCCGCCCCGAACACGAAATTCTCGTGCTGCGACTGGATGCCGATGATCCCGCCATACAGGCCGGACGTATCGTCCATCGACTTTGCGGCCTCGTGATTTCCGGTCTCGGAAAGCGAACCGCCCAAAACCGCCCTGCCGGCCTGGACGCCGACATAAAGGCCGCTCCAGTCGTGGAACTCGCCTGCATTGGCGGTGCCGGCCAGCCCAAACGCGGAAACGGCACTCAAAAATACGCCTTTTCTGGATGTCATCCGCAGAACTTCTCCACAAGCACCCGATCACAGATGTACTGCCGCTGGCCCGGGCCGGCAAGCCACCAAACACTCTGGCCTGTCGAACGTTCAAAAGCGTCGAATTGTCAATTGCCGCTTCCGGTAGCCGCACCGATCAGCGCCTTGGCGTCCGGACCAGCCCATTCCGCCGGGCCGTTGAGCGAACCCAGAATGCAGCCTTCGCCGTCGATCAGGATCGATGTCGGCATGCCGATGGCAAGACTGCGTTTCTTCAGCGCATTGAAGATGCCCATCGAACCGTCGTGGAAAAAGGGCAGCTTCGTCAGCCCGGTTTCGGCATAAAACGCCTTTGGCTTGGCGTCGTCGCCCAGATCGACGCTGACCGGCACCACTGCAAAGCTCTCGCCGCCCATCTCCGTCTCGAGCGCTTCCAGCGCCGGCATTTCGTGGCGGCAGGGCGCGCACCATGTCGCCCACAGGTTCAGCAACACCGTCCGGCCGCGCCAGTCGGCGATGGTGGCGGGCTTGCCGTCCTTGTCGGCAAAGCTCAATTCCCCGATCGGCGACGGCGTGTCGGCAACCTGGAACGCGGCAACCTCGCCCAATGCGAAAGGCTTCAGCGCCGCAACCTTTTCCTTTGACAATTCGCAGCCGGCAGGGGCGACATTGCCAGACCCGCCATCCATCACGTATATCGCCGTCACGCCGGCCGCCACGACAAGCGCGGCCAGGCTGAGGATCGCCCGTCCGCCGAGGCCGGTGCGATTTTCCTTGTTCTGCATTCTCATTCACTCCGGAGTCGATCGATGAGCAAAGCCGGATCCGGCAAAACCCCTCAGACCGGGCTTGGTAACAAGATGTGGGGCGGCCGCTTCGCTTCGGGCCCGGACGCCGTCATGGAAGCGATCAACGCCTCGATCGGTTTCGACCGCAAGCTCTACGCCCAGGACATCGCCGGTTCGAAGGCGCATGCGCGCATGCTTGCCCGTCAGGGCATTATCACTGAAGCCGATGCCGGCAAAATCGTTCAAGGTCTAGACACGATTGCGTCAGAAATTGAGGCGGGCACGTTCGAATTCTCCACCAGGCTCGAAGACATTCACATGAATGTCGAGTCGCGGCTGGCCGAACTGATCGGCGAACCGGCCGGGCGGCTGCACACGGCACGCTCGCGCAACGACCAGGTCGCCGTCGACTTCCGCATCTGGGTCAAGGGCCAGGCGCGGCTCGCCGGCGCGCTGCTGCGCGAACTGATCGTGGCCCTGCTCGACAAGGCCGAAGCGCATGCGGGAACCGTCATGCCGGGCTTCACCCATCTCCAGACGGCTCAGCCCGTGACCTATGGCCACCATTGCATGGCCTATGTCGAGATGTTCGCGCGCGACCGGGACCGCTTCGCCGACGCTGTCCGGCGCATGGACGAGTGCCCGCTCGGTGCGGCCGCCCTCGCCGGCACCGGCTTTCCCATCGACCGCCAGTTCACCGCAAGCGAACTGGGTTTCCGCGAACCGACGCGCAATTCCCTCGATTCGGTCTCCGACCGCGACTTCGCCGTCGAGTTCCTTGCCGCCGCCTCGATCTGCGCGACACATCTGTCGCGGCATGCCGAGGAGATCGTCATCTGGTCGA
>JAGRLL010000274.1 GCA_020441855.1 Nitratireductor sp. | reverse complement strand
TCCAGGAGAAGCGGTGCATGCGCCGCGCCGTCCTGTCTGTGGCACCGGACTGCGCCCTCGGATTGCGTGGCGGCTGACGCAACGTCGTTGCCACCGTTGTCGATTGCAGACGGTCGAGGGCCGCCTTGAGACGCTGGTAATCGCGCGCGCCGGTGCCGCGGCCGATGAAGGTAAGGATCTGGTAGGGCGTTGCCGCCATCAGGCGCGAGGTGCGGAAGCCGTTGTCGCGAGCCTCGACGATCTGGCTTGCGGCCCAGATCAGGATGTCGGCGTCCCAGATGGTCGCCATGCCGTGTTCGGGCACGGCCTCCACCCTGATCGCCACCGCGCCGGAGCGATAGTCGATCGGCGTGGTGCGGGGTGATTTGGCGAGGCTGAAAAAGGGATAGGCCATGAGGTCCTGCGCATCGCGGGACGCGAGATCGCTGGGGAGGGCACGAAATAGTTCTAGCTGCTGCCTCTCCGATGTGCGGGATCGCGCCATGGTTGGAGATCAGCGGCGGTTGGCGCCGCAGGGGATGTCGTCGTGCCGCTTGGCCGGCAGCACCGTCCCGGCGCCGGGATCGGAGGTGGATTGCTTGGCGCCGCGGTTTGCCCAGGCCTGTAAATCGTCGACGGAATAGACGACGCGGCCGCCGAGCTTGCGATAGGCGGGGCCGGTGCCGTAGGTGCGGTGCTTCTCGAGCGTCCGGCCGGATAGGCCGAGGAAGCGCGCGGCTTCGGGGGTTCTAAGATAGCGTGGCGGCAGGTTGGTGGGGCTTGCGGACATGATCGTGCCTCCGTGGTCCTTGGGACGACCGCCGGATATCGGCGGTTCGACGGGAGCACGGTGGCGGAGAAGGCGCGGCGAGAGGGAGTGCGAAGACGCTTCGGCGTTTTCGCACCCTCATCAAATCGTCGGGTGGTGGCGGTACAGGAGGGAGCGATAGGAGCCTTCCACGAACCTCATACCCTCCCGAAAGCGCCGCATGACGGTGTCGCGCTCCGGCATGGATTTCCACGCTGTTGCGCTGACATGATCGGCGCGAAGAACGATCTCGGCGATTTCCTGGAAGGTCGCGCCGGACCGGCGTCCGTCGATCACCCGCAGCATTTGCCTGAGATTGTTCCTGCGGTACGGGGTGACGCGCAGGTCTTCGACGGATCGCCGCCTGTTTATGGCGTGCGAGAATCGACGGATCGCATCGAGACGATCTTCCAGAAAGCGATCAGGCACGGTTATGGGTGCGACCGGTCGTGCCGGAATCTGCGCGCCGGGGCACAGGGCCGGAAACCGGTGTCTGCCGATATCGATGAAGAGGAAATGTCCCTCGGGTGCCTGGAATGTATCGGTCTCGGGCAGGAAGAGGGAAGGGAGGTCGGATTCAGGGAAGTGCGGAAGCGCTGTCAGGATGAGCGTTCCAGGGTCGATACCTGGGGCGAAGAAGATGTTCACATCGATGGCGCGAAGGACCGGGGAAGCCGGGAAATCGCAACCCCCATAATCTGCTCAGCGGATCGTTTGCGGTTTCGCGCTTCTCTGTCGGGATCTTTTTGTAGTTGTCCTGGTATTTGCGGTTACGGCGGAGAAACTCCCACGCCAAGCCCTCCGGGTCGAGCCGGTCGATATAGTCGAAGGCCTTACCGTGTCGCCAGTCCGCGTCCTCCGCCATGGATACGCCTCCGCTCGAAGCTGACAGGTACCCCCAGGCGATAAAGATCGCGTTCTGATTGTAGTCGCGGAAGTCTCGATTAGGGCAAGGTGTGATGCCGACGCTGCATCA
This sequence comes from Nitratireductor sp., assembly GCA_020441855.1. Lineage (GTDB taxonomy): Bacteria > Pseudomonadota > Alphaproteobacteria > Rhizobiales > Rhizobiaceae > BOKV01. Next base: position 969 of record JAGRLL010000274.1, on the reverse strand, counting down.
CGGGTCCGATTATCGCGGATTTCCGCTCAGGAGATGGTGATAGCCGTGCTCGGTCATCCAGCATGCTCTTGCCAGATGCGACGTATGGATGAGCTTGGCGCGGTCCGGCTCTTGCTTCGGGTTGATCCCGAAGATGATCTCGACGGCCTCCTTCCAGTCCGCGCCCTCGGCGTCGGCGTCAAGGAGCCGGAGGTAAGTCTTGAAGTGCGCGCGATCGTAATCGGTGATCCGATCATCTGCCGGCGGTTCATCGAGGTAGTCCGGGTTGGCCATCCGCTGTCCCATCGCGGCGGGTTATGACATCCCGCCTTTTTAGTTAACACAATTTGAACACATTGGAGCGCCGCCCGGCAATCGGATCAAAGAAAAAACGGGTAAATTCTTGGAGTGGCGCTGGCGAAGAGACGGTCGAATCTCGGGTCTATACGGATGCAGACGAAGTGCTAGGGCGCGTTTCATTGACGATCATCACTCCTTCGCCTCTGTCGGAGTTGAGGAGCACAATGCCGTTGCCTTCGAGGGTCCTGCGTACCTGATCACGCGTCGTCTCATACACCTCGAGACCGTTTTCGGACTCGAGGCGCTTCAGCGCTGTCAGTGATACGCGAGCCTTGTCGGCGAGCGTCTCCTGCGTCCAACCCAGTAACGCGCGCGCGGCCCGCGATTGTCGGGCGGTGATCATGCATGATCACCTCCCATCACGAACTATGCGCACGCCAGAACTACGACTAATTTAGTCGTTCTTGGCGCGCTGATCTATAGAATTCTGGTTTTTTTGCAGGGGAATTTGGGCTGAACAAGAAACTGATTCGGTCGCCAGATACGAAACGGCCCCGCCCGGAGTGCCGAGCGGGGCGGTCATTGCGATCATTCGCCGTTGCGGCGTGTGGGGCGGGACCAGATGAGGCTGTAGCCGCCGTCCTCGTCCTCGAAGAGATTGGCGTAGATCGGAGCGGTGAAGCTCGGATC
>JAGRLL010000273.1 GCA_020441855.1 Nitratireductor sp. | reverse complement strand
CAGATCGAGCTCTACACCAAGGGCGAGAAATACGGCCATGAGGTCTACGTGCTGCCGAAGCATCTCGACGAGAAGGTGGCCAGACTGCATCTCGACAAGCTCGGCGCGCGTCTGAGCGAACTGTCGCAGGAACAGGCAGAATATATCGGCGTGACACCGCAGGGGCCCTACAAGCCGGAGCACTATCGCTACTAGGCGCGGACCCATTTGGCGGGCGGTATCAATTCGTTAACCAAACGAAGCGACATTTCAGGGCGGCCGGCATCCAGCGGGCCGCCCTTTTTGCTTTGAGGCAAAAACTGCACGAAGCGACTTCCGGGCGAGTCGCGAATTGGCTAATGTTCGCAGAATCACCAAAAGGCCCGCTCGCCGCGAATGCGGCGATCAAGGCAAGGGCCAAATAGACAGGGCGGTCTTTGGGACTGGAGCGGTTCACGTTTTCGCGGAACCGGTCCGATGCGGCGAGAGGACCAGGACATGCCAGGGGCGACCCCCCGTTGCGAGGCTCACGCGGGCAAGCGTGAGGTGGCCGCGCGCCCGTTGGGCGGGCGGCAAATTGCGGAAAGATTCCCGAAGCGGGGCGATTTCCTGACGCGGTTGCCGGCGAGAGCCGGCGGCGCGCTGGTGCTTGCCGGTGCTCTCGTGTGCGGCCTGGCGGCCAGTGCCGCAGCTCAATCTACATTCGATGGCTCAACATCCGGCGAGGCGATGTCCGCCGGGGCAGTGTTCGACGGGTTGGTTTCCGGCAGCGTGTTCTCCTCGGGCGAAATCATCCTGCTGGCGGTGTTTGGCGGGGCGATGAGCTTCGCGCTGATGGCCGCTTCGTGGCTGATCTTCGAGCGCGGCAGGATAACCGGCGAAAATGCCGAATTGCGCGAGCGCATTGCCGGCCTGCGCGCCGCCAACGAGCGCGGCGAGGCGCTGGTCAACGTCTCGGATCAGCGCATTGTCGTCTGGAATGGCGGAGAAGACGGTCCGGCGATCCTGGGCGGTTTGTCCAAGGCAAGCGGGGCGCCGCATGACAGGGCCGAATTTCTGGCGTTCGGGCGCTGGCTTTCAGCCGATTCGGCGATCAGTTTCGAGGGCGCGCTCAAGCGCCTTCGCGGCGACGCGGAAGCCTTCGACCTGCCATTGCTGACCCGCTCCGGCGGTGTACTCGAAGCACAGGGGCGCACTTCGGGCGCGTATGCCTTCGTGCGTTTCGTCGAACTGGGCGGCGAGCGGTCCATGCTGTCGCGTCTGGAGGCGGAGCACACGCGGCTGCTGGCAACGTTCGATACCATTCAGAACCTGTTCGAACGGCTTCCGATGCCGGTCTGGCTGCGCGAAACGACCGGCGGACTCTACTGGACCAACAAGGCCTATGCCAAAGCCGTCGACCAGGCGGACGGGGAAGCGGCCGTCCGCGATCAGGTGCAATTGCTGGACAGCGCCGAACGGCGCATCGTGGCGGCGCAGGAGCGCGAACAGGGCTATTTCCAGGGCGCCTTGCCGGCTGTCGTAACCGGCGACAGGCGGATGCTCGACATTTGCGAGGTGCATACCGAAGCCGGCCTTGCCGGCATCGCTATCGACCGCAGCGAGATCGAAGCCGTGCGCGCGACGCTGAAGCAGACCGTCGAGGGACACCGCCAGACACTCGATCTGCTGGCGACGCCGATCGCGATTTTCGACAGGCACCAGAAACTGCAATTCCACAATTCCGCCTTCGCGGCGATGTGGGGTCTGGGCGAAGCCTTCCTTTCCGGCCGGCCGAACAACGCTCAGGTGCTCGACGCGTTTCGCGAGGAGAGAAAACTTTCGGAGCGGCCGGACTGGCGCAAATGGCGCGACGGACAGCTCGAGATCTACAAGGAACTCGAACCGCGCCAGGAGTTCTGGCATCTGGCCGACGGGCAAACGGTGCGCGTCGTGGTCAATCCGCAAAAGGAAGGCGGCGTGACCTGGCTGTTCGAGGATGTCACCGAACGGCTGGAGCTGGAAAGCAATTACAACGCGCTGATGCGTGTGCAGGGCGAAACGCTCGATCATCTGAGCGAGGCGGTCGCCGTTTTCGGTTTCGACGGCAAGCTGAAGCTCTGCAATCCGGCTTTCGTTTCGCTGTGGCGGCTCGACGAGGCGCAGTCGGGGGTCGGCACGCACATTTCCGTCATCTCGAGGGTCTGCAAGGCGCGGCTGGGCGATCCTTCGGCATGGGACGATATTGCCGGGGCAATCACCGATTTCGACGAGCAGCGCGGCGGGAAGAACGGCCGGCTGGAAACGCTGGATGGCCATATCCTCGATTTCGGCCTGGTGCCGCTGCCCGACGGCCAGACCATGCTGACGCTCACGGACATGACAGCGGCGGTCAACGTGGAGCGGGCGCTCAAGGAAAAGAACGAGGCGCTGGAGCAATCCGACATTCTCAAAAGCCGGTTCATCCAGCACGTCTCCTACGAATTGCGCGCACCCCTGACCTCCATTTCGGGCTTCTCGGAAATGCTGGGCATGGACGGAATCGGCCGGCTGAACGCCAAGCAGAGCGAGTATGTCGGCCATATCTCCAGCGCCGCCGGATCGCTGAAGTCGATCATCGACGACATTCTGGATCTCGCCACCATCGATGCCGGTGCCATGCAGCTGGAAGTCGAGCCGGTGGCGTTGCGTCCGGTCGTCGACAGCTGTCTCGAAGAGCTTGAGGACGAGATTGCGGCGCACGGCATAAGGCCCAGAATGGAAATCGCCAGGAATGCCGACGTCCTGATCGGCGACCCCGACCGCATCCATCAGATCCTTCACAACCTGCTCGCCAACGCCATTTCGGTATCGCCAGATGGCGGCGCCGTCACGATCAGCAGCGAACTTGCGGACGGCGGACTCGAAATCGCCATCAGCGACGAGGGGCCGGGCGTGCCCAACGAGGAAAGAGAGAGGATTTTCGCGCGCTTCGAATCGCGGTCGGCTGGCAATCGTCGCCGGGGGGCGGGGCTCGGCCTGTCCATCGTCGAAAGCTTTGTCCAGCTGCACGGCGGCACCATTCGTGTCGAGGACGCGGAACAGCGCGGTGCACGTTTCGTCTGCCGCTTCCCGGTCGACCGGAAGTCCGGCCTGAAAGCAAGCGAGGCCGCCTGATCGCCGCGTGGCCGCCAATTGGCGGGTACGGGCGCATACGGGCAGGGCGGGAAAGATGCGGACCATCGAGCAAATCCTGATCAGTGAAGAGGAGACGGAGCGCTTCGGTTCGGACATCGCCATGGCGCTTGGGGCCGGCGACACGATTGCGCTCAGGGGCGAACTCGGCGCCGGCAAGACGACGCTGGCGCGCGGGCTCATCCGGCAACTGGCCGACGACGACGAACTGGAAGTTCCAAGCCCGACCTACACGCTGTGCCAGAGCTACGAGCTTGGCGCGGTCCAGCTCTTCCATTTCGATCTTTACCGTCTGGGAGACGAAAGCGAGATCGAGGAACTGGGCTTCGGCGAGGCGATCGAAAACGGCATCGTGCTGGTCGAATGGCCCGAAAGGGCCGGCGACGCGTTGCCGGAGGACATGCTCACGATCGAATTGTCCATGCACCCTTCCGGCGGGCGTCTGGCAAGGATCGGTCACGGAAAGGCCGGGCTTGGCGCGCGCCTTGAGCGCAGTCTTGCGATTCGCGATTTCCTCGACCGGACCTGGGGAAAGGGCGCGAAGCGGCGTTTTCTGCAGGGCGACGCCTCGACGCGGCGTTACGAAACGGCGACGCTGGGCGGCGAGACGCGCGTGCTGATGGACAGCCCGCGCCAGCCGGACGGACCGCCGGTCAAGGCGCCGACGGGGGAATTCAAACCCTACAGCCGCATCGCGCATCTGGCCGAGGACGTGACCGCGTTCATCGCCATGGACGAGGCGCTGCGCGGGCAAGGCTTTGCCGCGCCCGAGATCTTCGGCAAATCGATAAGCGAAGGATTGCTGCTCACCGAGCATCTGGGCACGCAGGGCCTGCTGTCGGCGGACGGCATGCCAATCCCTGAACGTTATTGCGAGGCGGCGAGACTGCTTGCCCATGTCCACGCCGCGGACTGGCCGGCGGCAGTCTCCGGCGAGGGCGGACCGGGGGAAACCTACCGCCACACCATTTCCCGCTACGACCGTGCGGCGATCCTGATCGAGGCAAGCCTGCTGGCGGACTGGTATGTTCCCGCCATGACCGGTGAAGAACTGGGCGTGGAAGCGCGCGCCGGATTCTTCGCGCTCTGGGACCGTCTTGCGGCGCTTATGCAGACGACACGGTCAAGCCTGGTGCTGCGCGACTATCACTCGCCAAACCTGATCTGGCGCGGCGAACAGGCCTTTCCGGCCAATATCGGCCTGATCGACTTCCAGGACGCGATGCTCGGACCGGCGGCCTATGACCTAGCTTCGCTGGGACAGGATGCCCGGGTCGATATTTCGCCGGCTTTGGAACAGGACGTCATCGCCGCCTATCTGGCAGAGGCAAATCGGACGCTTGAACATTTCGATACCGAAATGTTCAAGCGTGACTATGCGGTCATGGCTGCACAGCGTGCGACGAAGGTGCTTGGCATCTTCGTGCGGCTCGACCGCCGCGACGGCAAACCCGGCTATCTGAGGCACCTGCCACGCCTTCGCGATTACCTGACGCGAAACCTCGCCCATCCGGCACTCGCCGAATACAGGGCCTGGCTCGCATCGGTGCCGGGGATCGGCATGGCAATGGAATGAGCATTTTGGAACAGTCCGGCTGTCATAAAGAATGATCAATTCGCGGATAGACCCGGCCGGATGCACAATGGACGAGATGGAACAGGCATATGACGGGCGGTAATCAGGACCAGGTAACGGCGACCATGCCAGCAAGAGTACCGGGCATCGCGATGGTGCTCGCCGCGGGACTGGGCAAGAGAATGCTGCCCATCACTGAAAAGCTGCCCAAGCCTCTGGTGCGCGTCAACGGCCGCACGTTGCTCGATCACGCGCTCGACGCACTGGTGCGTGCCGGTGTGGAGAAGGCGGTTGTCAATGTCCACTATCTGGCGGATCAGGTCGAAGCGCATCTGGCGGGCCGCACGAAACCGGACATCGTCCTTTCCGACGAAAGGGAGCAATTGCTCGATTCGGGCGGCGGCGTCGCAAAGGCCCTGCCGCATCTGGGCGAGAGGCCGTTTTTCGTGCTGAACGCCGATTCGTTCTGGCTGGAAGGTTACCGGCCCAATCTCGTCAATCTGGTCAATCACTGGAACGATGCGGAGATGGATGTCCTGCTGCTGGTCACCGGCGTGGCCAATGCCATCGGCTATTCGGGTTCGGGCGACTTCACCATGGATTCCGTGGGACGGCTGACGCGACGCGACGAACGCCGGGTCGCGCCATTTGCCTATGCCGGCGCCGCGATCCTGCATCCGCGCGTCTTCGAAGGCCATCGGGACGGAGCGTTCTCACTCAACGTCATCTTCGACCAGGCGCTTGAACGCGGCAGGCTGTTCGGGCTACGCCTTGACGGATTGTGGCTCCATGTCGGCACGCCGGAGGCGATCCAGGAGGCGGAGGAGGCCATCGCCAGAAGCGCGGCCTGACCCCCCGCTTCGCCTGAAGCGGGGCCGAATAGCGGAAGGCAGGTCCAGTTGGCCGAAAGCGCGTCAGGCGAATCGCAGAGCAGGGAACGTGCGGGTCGCGTATTCTCGATCGCGCCGGCGACATCCTTTCTCAGGGTGCTGGCCGAAGCGCTGGTCGATGGGCGGCTGATCGAGGGTTTCCGGCCGATCGACGATCCGCTGATCCTGCCCTCCGCCACGATCTATCTGCCGACACGGCGCGCGGCGCGGGCGTTTTCGAGCGAGATCGTTACCGCGCTGGGCGGCAAGGCGGCGCTGATGCCGTCGATCCGGACGCTTGGCGACAGCGACGAGGAAGAATTCGACCTTTCCTTTTCGGTGCGCGAAATGGCGGACCTGCCGCCGGCAGCGGGCACGCTGGAGCGCCAGTTCAGGCTGGCGACCCTGGTGCGCGGCTGGACGAACGCGCTGTCGCAGGCGACCCGCGACATGTTCGGCGACGAGGATATCGTCCTGCCGTCCTCGGCCAGCGAGGCGCTCAAGCTTGCCGGCGATCTGGCGCGATTGCTCGACCAGATGGAAACCGAGGAAGTGGCATGGTCGGCGCTCGACGAGGCCATCGACGGCGAACATGCGGCATGGTGGGACCTCACCGCGACCTTCCTGAAGATCGTCGCCGAGGCATGGCCTGAACATTTGCGCCAGACCGGTCGGCTCGATCCGGCCGAGGCTCGGCGGCGGCTACTCGACATGCGGGCGAAATGGCTGACGCAATCGCCACCCGAAGGTCCCGTCATCGCCGCCGGCTCCACCGGTTCGATCCCGGCCACCGCGCGCCTGCTCAAGGCGATTTCGCGCCTGGAACGCGGGGCAGTGGTGCTGCCGGGCGTCGATTTCGATCTGCCCGAAGCGGTTTGGCGGCAATTGACCCTGCCAAAAACACCAAGGGGGGACGTCGAGGATGCGCCCATCTTCTCGACCCATCCCCAACACGGCCTGGCGCGGCTGATTGGCGGGCTGGGCATCGAACGCGAGGCGATTGGGCGACTGGGCGAGGTCTCACCGGAACATCGCCTGAGACAGCGCGCGATCAGCCTCGCCATGCTGCCGGCGCCGGAGACCGGCCGATGGCGGGACAGCAACGGCGAAACCGCACCGGACGATACCTCGATCGACATCATCGAAGCGCCGGGCGAACGCGACGAGGCGCTGGCAATCGCCCTTGCGCTACGCGAGGCGCTGGAGACGCCGCGCATGACGGCGGCGCTGACCACGCCGGACCGCGCCCTGGCGCGGCGCGTCGCAGCCGAACTCGGACGCTGGGGCATCGAGATAGACGACAGTGCCGGCATGCCGCTCGACGAGACTCCGGCCGGAAGCTTCGCCCTGTTGCTGACCGCAATCGCCACCGGGCCGGCCGATCCGGTGGCACTGACCGCTTTCCTGAAGCATCCCGTGCTTTCGCAAGGTGACGAAACATGGCAGCGGGCGGCGCGATTGTTCGAACTCGCGGTGTTGCGCGGCGCGCTTGTCGTCCCCGTACCCGGCGAGCTGGAAGAAGCCGTTGCCAGAGCCAGGGACAGGCGATTTCGTTCCGTTACCGTATCAGATGAGCAATGGGAAACCGTTGCGGCGCTTGCCCGCCACGTCGATACGGCCTGCGCGAGCCTTGCGGCGCTTGGGCGCGACGGCGGTGGGATTGCGCTTGCCAAGGCATTGGCGGCGATCCGCGTAACGTTTGCGCGTGTCACGAACGACAAGGATGGGGCCAGGCTGGCGCGCCATCGCGGCGGACGCGAACTCGTTCAACTCTTCGATTCGCTTGACCGGATGAATGGCGAAGCGGGCGATAGCACGGACGACGAAACCGGCGCGATGCCGGTGCCGGCGCGCGAATTGCCGGCGATACTGCGCACGCTCGCGCATAACGTTACCGTGCGCGAACAGCGTTTCCCTCATCCCCGGCTCGCTATATTGGGGCCGCTCGAGGCGCGCCTGCAGGGTTTCGGTCTCATGATCCTGGGCGGGCTGAACGAGGGGGGCTGGCCGGCTGCCGCGCGAAACGATCCCTTCCTCAACCGGCCGATGCGCGGTGCCCTCGGCCTTTCCTTTCCCGAACGGCGGATCGGTCAGGCGGCGCACGATTTCGAGCAATTGAGCGGCGCGGAGAGGGTGATCTATTCGCGCGCGCTGAAGGCGGACAACGCGCCGACGGTTGCGTCGCGCTGGCTGCAGCGCCTGATGGCGGTGGCCGGCGAGGCGAAGTGCGGGGCGATGCTTGCCAGGGGGCAGCGTTATCTCGACCTGGCGCGCGCCCTTGATGCCGGGGGAGACGAAAACCTGCAACGCGCCAGGCGGCCCTGCCCGCGGCCGCCCGTCGAGCTTCGGCCCAAGCGCCTTTCGATTACCGAGGTCGAAACCTGGATTCGCGATCCCTATGCCATCCATGCCCGGCACGTGCTGGGGCTGAAACCGCTCGAACCGCTGGAACGCGATGCCGATCCGGCGCTGCGCGGCACAGTCTATCACGACGTGCTTGCGCGCTTTGTCGACGAGCGGCCCGAAGGCGAAACACCGGGAGCAGCACACACCCGGCTGAGAGAAACGGCAAAGGCGATTTTCGAGAAACACGCCGTGCCTCGCGAGATCGCCGCCAGCTGGCTGCCGCGATTTCTCGAAATCGGCAGATTGTTCATCGCCTGGGAGGCAGCTAGGGCCGGCGAGATCGAGCAAAGCCTGGTCGAGGTCGGCGGCGAGATCGAACTGGACGGCACCGGGTTCACGCTGCGCGGGCGGGCCGACCGGATCGATCTCACATCGGACGGCGCGATTGCCGTCTTCGATTACAAGACCGGTGTCACGCCTTCGGCAAAACAGGCACGAATCTTCTCGCCGCAATTGTCGCTGGAAGGCCGGATGGCGCAATTGGGCGCGTTCGGGCCGGAGGCGGCAAGACCGGTCGGCGACCTGGCCTATGTGCGGCTCAGGCCGGGCGAGGAACTCAAGGTCGACGGCATTGCAAACCAGCGCGAGAACGTGCAGGCGCAGGATCTTGCCAACCGCGCCTGGTCCGAACTCGAAAAACTGGTAGCCGCCTATCGCAACCTGGAACAGGGCTATCTGTCACGATACGCCATGATGCGCGAAGGCGAGGTGAGCGGCGATTACGATCATCTGGCGCGGGTGCGCGAATGGTCGTTGGGCGAACCGGACAACGACGATGGCTGAGGCGCGCGCCATTCCCGAGGAAACGCGCCGGGCGCAGGCCGTGGCAAGCGATCCGTCGCTCTCGGCCTGGGTGTCGGCCAATGCCGGTTCGGGCAAGACCTTCGTGCTGGCGCGGCGGGTGATCCGGCTGCTGCTTGCCGGCGTTACGCCGGCGCGCCTCCTTTGCCTGACCTTCACCAAGGCGGCGGCGGCGGAAATGTCCAACCGCATTTTCGAGATACTGGGCCAGTGGGTGACCCGGGATGGCGATGAACTGGACGCCATTCTCACCGACGTGCTCGGCCGGCGGCCCTCGGCGGCGGAAGCGGCGAGGGCGCGGACCCTGTTCGCGCTGGCGCTCGACACACCCGGCGGGCTGAAAATCCAGACGATCCACGCCTTCTGCGAAGCCCTGCTGCACCAGTTCCCGCTGGAAGCCAATGTTCCCGGTCATTTCGAGGTGGTCGAGGAGGCACGGCAGAAGGAATTGCTGGAAGAAGCGCGCCTGGCGACGCTCAGGGCAATGCAGCGCGGAGGCGAAGCGCGGCTGCGCGATGCCTTTGCCTATCTGATCGACCACGTTTCCGATGCCACGCTGGAAAAGGCGCTCGGCGAACTCATCGCCAACCGCGCTTCATTCAGCAACTGGATTGGCGGCGACCCGGACTTGGCGATGCTGCCGCTTTGGCAGCGATTCGGTCTTGCACCCGATTTGGCGGCCGATCCGGATGAACGGGAAATACTTGCCCCGATGCTGGCCAATCCCGCCATGGCGGATGAAGACCTGTCGGCAATCGCCGAAGGTGCGCGGCGCATCGGTGGCAAGATGAACAGCGAATTTGCCGAACGGGTCGCGAAATACCTCAATGCCTTGACGATCATTGACAGATTTCGGCTCCGTAACAAAATCTTTCTCAGGAATGACGGCGAGGCGCGCAAGCAATGGGTGACGCGGTCCGTGCTGGCCGAATGCCACACCCTGACCGAGCAGCGCTTGCAGGAATACACTCAAGCGGCAGAATACGACGTGAAGCGCCTGAACCTGTGCCACGCGCTCAGGCTTTCGGCGTCACTGTTTTATTTTGCCGACAAAGTATTGGCGCAATACGAGCGTTTCAAGCGTTTGCAGAGCCAGGTCGATTTCGTCGATCTGATCGAGCGGGCGGGCAATCTGCTCAACCGGGCGGATGTACGCGACTGGATTCGCTACAAGCTCGACCGGGGCATCGACCATGTGTTGATCGACGAGGCGCAGGATACCAGCCCCGAGCAATGGGCCATCGTCGATGCCGTGACCGAGGAGTTTTTTGCCGGCAAAGGAGTGGAACGCGCGCCGCGCACCGTCTTTGCGGTGGGTGACGAAAAACAGTCGATCTTCTCCTTCCAGGGCGCAGCGCCGGAGAAATTCGCCGAGCAGGCGCGGGCGATCGGCAAGCGCGCCGCGGCGGCCGGCATGGCATTCGAGCAGATGCGTCTGCAGCTTTCCTTCCGCTCCTCCCCGGACATTCTCGGCGCGGTCGACAAGGTGTTCTCGCTACCGGAAAACGCACGAGGGCTGGGCACCGACGAGGCCGGGACGGTCCATACCGCGATCCGTGCTGCCGATCCCGGAGAGGTTCGCATCTGGCCGGTTCTGGCCAAAGCAAAGGTGGAGGAAAAGACCGAATGGCTCGCGCCGATCGACGCGCCGGCACCGGACGATCCCGCCGTGGAACTGGCGCGGCGAATCGCGGCAACGATCCGCGACTGGATTTCGAAAGGCGAGAAACTGCCGGGCCGGGACCGCCCGATCCGTCATGGCGACATCCTGATCCTGGTCAGGAAGCGGGACCGGTTCATGACGGCGGTCATCCGCGAATTGAAGGAAGCCGGCCTCAACATCGCGGGGGCGGACCGGCTGAAGCTGACCGAACACATCGCCGTGGAGGACCTGATGGCGCTCGGGCGCGTCATGGTGCTGCCGGAGGACGATCTGGCGCTGGCCGGCGTGCTCAAGAGCCCGCTTTTTGCACTTACCGAGGACGACCTGATCGAACTGTGCCAGCGGCGCGGCGCGACGGCACTGTACGATCATCTGGCGCAGCTCGGTGAGGACGACACGCCACTGGCCGAAAAGGCGCGGGAAATCCATGGCCGGCTCGAAGGATTGCGCCGCGTTGCGCAAGACAGCGATGCGCACGGATTCTACACGAACGTGCTCGGCCGCGAGGGTGGAAGAAAGGCCTTCGCCGCGCGCCTGGGCAGCGAGGCAGAGGACGTGCTCGACGCCTTCGAGAAAGCCGCGCTCGACCATGCGCGGCAGGGCGGCGCAAGTGCCGGTGGTGGCCTGGAAGCCTTCCTCGCCGAGCTCGTGCGGGCCTCACCGGAGATCAAGCGCGAGGTCGATGTCCGCCGCGACGAGATCCGGGTCATTACCGTGCATGCGGCCAAGGGTCTGGAGGCGCCGATCGTCTTCCTGGTCGACCCGTGTTCGCCGGCCTTCATCGCCCAGCACGCTCCCCTGATCGTCGATCTGGCGCAACAGGACGACCGACAGGCCTTTTTGTGGGCGGCCGACATCAGGAATATCGTACCCGAGATCGAGACACGCTACGCGGCGATCCGTCAGGGGGCGGAGGAAGAGTACCGCCGGCTGCTCTATGTCGCGATGACGCGCGCCGCCGACAGGCTGATCGTTTGCGGCTATCGCGGCGTGCGCGAGCCGCGCGAGGACCACTGGCACGCCATGGTGGAAAGGGCGCTGAAGAGCGAGGCAAGGGAAATCCGCGACGGGAACGACGAAATCGTCGAGCTTTTCTGGCAAAGCCCCGCCACGGTGCAGGGGCATATCGCCGAAAAGCCGTTGAAACACACCGATACGGGCGAAAGCGAAAAGACAGCCAGCCGGCCGGATTGGCTGATGCAGCCCGCAAGGCACGAACCGGCAGCCCCGAAGCCGCTCAATCCTTCCGCCGCGATGGCATTGAAGGGCCGGCCCATTGCCGAATTCCCGCAAGACATGGCGCAGGAAACCGCCGATCTCGAAGCGCTTGCTGCGCAGCGCAGCGCTGCGATCGAACGCGGAATCGCCATTCATCGGCTGATGCAGATGCTGCCGGACGCCGAAGTCGCGACCCGGAAAGAAGAGGCGTTTGCCTGGCTGGAGCGACAGTTCCCCGGCTGGGAGGCACATGAGCGGCAGGAAGCCGTCGCGGAGGCGATGCGAATCATCGAGGACGCGCGCTTCGTAGCCCTGTTCGGACCGGGTAGCCGCGCCGAAGCGGGCATTGCGGGCGAAGTACGGATCGGCGGGCGCAGGATCGCCGTGTCGGGCCAGATCGACCGGCTGGCGGTGCATGGCGACGAAGTCCTGCTGGCCGATTACAAGACCAACCGGCAAGTGCCCGGACTGGAAGGCGAAACGGCTGAATCCTACCGCTTGCAGCTTGCGCTCTATCGTACGCTGCTCAAGCAGATCTACCCGCGAAAGGACGTACGCTGCATGCTGATCTGGACGCGCAACGGCTCGTTGACGGAGTTCGGCGCCGACGAGCTCGACGCGGTTCTGGAGACGATAACGCCGGCTTGATCCGGCTTCTCCTTGACGCGGCGCGCCAGCGTTCCTACCTTTGATTCGTAATATTATGACTTGCTAATATATGAAAGCAGGTCTATGCGTTTGGCATCCGGCCCTTCCGGGCGCCAATGGCCCGGTGGAACGGATCAAAGGAGCAAATCATGGCTACGGTCAAAGTCGACAACAGCAATTTCAAGTCGGACGTTCTCGACGCAGAGGTGCCGGTCGTCGTCGATTTCTGGGCGGAATGGTGCGGCCCGTGCAAGATGATCGCGCCAAGCCTGGAGGAAATCGCCAACGAGATGGGCGATGCGGTGAAAATCACCAAGCTCAACGTCGATGAGAATCCCGAACTGGCGGCACAATATGGCGTTCGTTCGATCCCGACGCTGATGCTGTTCAAGGGCGGCGAACCCGCTTCCATGCAGGTCGGCGCACGGCCCAAATCGGCGCTGGCCGACTGGATCAAGAGCGCAAGCTGAGTTCAGGCGACACGTCTGGCCGAAGACGAAGCCGGGGCCGAAAGGCTCCGGTTTTTTGTCGAATCATGTGCTTCCCGGCCGCTAATGCTTGCCCTGCCTCGCAGGGCGGCATCCAGGACGCTGTTTCGGGCTTATACCGGTGGGGTGCCGTTCTCGCGCAATACCTCGCCGACGAGGTAGAGCGAACCGGCCATCAACACCCGAACCGGCAAGCCGTCGTGGTGTTCCTCCACCCTTTTCAGCGCATCTTCCAGCGATGCCGCCGCTTCGGCCGGAATGCCTGCCGCGCTGGCGTGGCCCGCGAGCGTCTCGGGATCGTAATCGGCCTCGCTGTCCGAAAGCGGCACGGCGATTACGCGCTCGACCAGACCGTTGAAGGCGGCAAAGAAACCCTGCGGGTCCTTGGTGGTCAGCATGCCGGCGATCAGCACGACCGGCATGGGTGTGCGCTCTTCCAGTTCGGCGAGTTCCGAGGCGACCACCAGACCGGCTGAAGGATTGTGGCCGCCGTCGATCCATATCTCGGCGGCCGAGGGCACCAGCGCGGTCAGCCGTCCTTCCTTGAGCCGCTCCATGCGGCCTGGCCAGGTGACGCTTGTCATCGCCGTATCGTAGGCCTCGTCCGGCAGGCTCAGTCCGGCGTGACGGATGGCGGCGATGGCGGTCGCGGCATTGGCGTGCTGATGCCGGCCGCGCAGGCGCGGCAAGGGTAAATCCAGCAGGCCGTAATCGTCCTGATAGACGAAGCGGCCAGCCTGTTCGAAAAAGGTGAAATCGCGACCCGCGACAACGGCCTGCGCGCCGCGTTCGGCCGCGATGCGTTCGAACAATTCGCGCACGGAATCGAGCTGCGGCCCGATCACGGCGGGCCGGCCAGGCTTGATGATGCCGGCTTTTTCGAATGCAATCTGCTCGACGGTGGTGCCCAGCTGCTGCTGGTGGTCGATGGAGATGTTGGCGATGATCGCGGCGAGCGGTGCGTCGATCACGTTCGTTGCGTCGAAGCGACCGCCCAATCCGACCTCGACCAGCGCGTAATCGGCAGGGTTTTCCGAAAACAGCACGAACATCGCGCCGGTGAGGATTTCGAAGATCGTGATCGGTTCGCCACCATTGGCATCGGCGACACGCGCGATCGCATCTGCCAGTTCGCGGTCGCCGGCGAGCACGCCACCACCCGGCCGGCCAAGGCGGAAGCGCTCGTGCCAGCGCACCAGATGCGGCGACGTGTGGACGTGAACGGACTTGCCGGCGGCTTCCAGAATGGCGCGGCTGAAGGCAATGGTCGATCCCTTGCCATTGGTGCCGGCAACGTGGAGGACCGGCGGCATCCTGTTCTCCGGGTGACCCAGCCTCGCCAGCACCCGGCGAATGCGGTCGAGCGAGAGGTCGTAGCCCTTGGGATGGATCGCCGAGAGCGCGTCGATCAGCGAATCGACGCTCTTCGGTTCCGTCTCGTCACCGGAATCAGCCTGGAATTGCAATTGCATCGCGGTCACACGCTCGCAAATGGTTCGAACGACTAACCGCTATTCGGCAGTCGCGGCCGGCGCAGGCGCATCCGCGGCGGATTGCGGCGGCGTTTGCGACACGGGTCCGTTTTCGAAGCCCAACAGGATGCGACGCGCCGGCGCCTTGGTCAGCAGGGCCACGAACCCGGTGATGGTCGACTTGAGCTTGTGGCGCGGCACGACCATGTCGACCATGCCGTGCTCTTCAAGGTATTCGGCGGTCTGGAAGTCGTCGGGCAGCTTCTCCCGGATCGTCTGCTCGATGACACGGCGGCCGGCAAAGCCGATCACCGCGCCGGGCTCGGCGATATGGATGTCGCCCAGCATGGCATAGGAAGCGGAAACGCCACCGGTGGTCGGGTTGGTCAGCACCACGATATAGGGGCAGCCGGCCTCCTTCATCAGTTCGACACCGACCGTGGTACGCGGCATCTGCATCAGGGACAGAATGCCTTCCTGCATGCGCGCGCCGCCTGAAGCGGCGAAAAGCACCAGAGGCAGCCTGTCGCGCGCGGCGGTCTCCATCGCCGCGACGATCGCCTCGCCGGCGGCCATTCCGAGCGAACCGCCGATGAAGCGCATGTCGTGGACGACGGCGACCATCTCGATGTCGTCGGCCTTGCCGCGCGCGGCGAGCACCGAATCTTCCATCTCGGTGTTGCGGCGATGTTCCTTGAGCTTGTCGCTATAACGCGTCTTGTCGCGGAATTTCAGCGGATCGGCAGCAACCTTGGGCGGCTCGATCGGCTCGTATTCGCCCCCGTCGAAGAAATAATGGAGGCGCTCCCTCGCGGAAATGCGCATGTGATAGCCGGACCCCGGGATGACGCCCATATTGGCTTCGAGGTCCTTGTGGAACACCATCTCGCCGGTCTGCGGGCACTTGACCCAAAGATTGTCCGGCATCTGCTTGCGCTGCAGCAGATTGGAGATCTTGGGGCGTACATAGCTGGTGATCCAGTTCATGGTCTGCCTGTTCCTGTTCCGTGCCGGCACTCGCCGAGGTTAGGGCCGGTGGCTTTTCATACATATTGGTGCGGATCAACCGCTTCGCCAAGCCATGGCGCGGTTTATTGGCCGAATATGAGGCAAATCGGGCCTTATTGCGCGGCGACGGGACTTTTTTTCACCGAACGCACGCCATCGGCCAGTTCGCGCACCAGCGCCGCAACCGCGCCGGCCGTGCCCGAAGTCGCCTTGCCGTCGGCATCCAGCGTATCGGCGATGGCGCCGACCAGAGCAGACCCGACCACCACGCCATCGGCGCCTTCACCAATGGCGCGCGCCTGGTCGGCAGTCTTGACGCCGAAACCTACCGCGACCGGCAATTCGGTCTTCGCCTTGATGTGGGCGACGGAAGCGGCGACCTTCGCCGGGTCGGGCGAGGCCGAGCCGGTGATACCGGTGATGGAGACGTAGTAGACGAAGCCGGAAGTGTTGGCGAGCACGCGCGGCAAGCGCCTGTCATCCGTCGTCGGCGTCGCCAGACGGATGAAGTTGAGACCCGCATCCATCGCCGGCAGACAAAGTTCGTCGTCGGCCTCGGGCGGAAGATCGACAATGATCAGTCCGTCGACGCCAGCCTGCTTCGCATCCGCGAGAAAGCGTTCGTTGCCGTAGGAATAGATCGGATTGTAATAGCCCATCAGCACGATCGGCGTGGCGTTGTCGCCCTTCCTGAATTCACGCACCATCTCGAGCGTCCTGACCATGGTCTGACCGCCCTTGAGCGCGCGCCGGCCGGCAAGCTGGATCGCCGGGCCGTCGGCCATGGGATCGGAAAAGGGCATGCCGAGTTCGACGACGTCCGCGCCGGCGGCGGGCAGGCTTTTCAGGATTTCGAGCGACGTCGCCATGTCGGGATCGCCAGCGGTGATGAAGGTCACCAGCGCCGGACGGCCCTGCGAGCGCAGTTCGGCGAAACGGGTATCGATGCGGGTGGTCATTAACTCTACAACTCCACGCCCAGATGCTTGCCGACGGTAAAGACGTCCTTGTCGCCGCGGCCGCACAAATTCATGACGATGATCTGATCCTTGCCCATCTTCGGCGCGCGCTTGACGACTTCGGCGAGCGCATGGGAGGGCTCCAGCGCAGGGATGATGCCTTCGAGCCGGCACAGAAGCTGGAAGGCTTCCAGCGCCTCGACATCCATGATCGGCACATATTCGACGCGTCCGCTGTCGCGCAGCCAGGAATGCTCCGGGCCGATGCCGGGATAGTCGAGACCGGCGGAAATGGAATGGCCTTCCTTGATCTGGCCGTCGGCGTCCTGCAGCAGATAGGTACGGTTGCCGTGCAGCACGCCGGGACGCCCCGCGCTGATCGAGGCGCAATGCTCATCGCCCTCGAGGCCGTGGCCGCCGGCTTCGACGCCGACGATCTGGACGTCCTTTTCGTCGAGGAACGGATGGAACAGCCCGATCGCGTTCGAACCGCCACCGACGGCGGCGACCAGCATGTCGGGCAGGCGCCCCTCGGCTTCCATCATCTGCTCGCGCACTTCCTTGCCGATCACCGACTGGAAGTCGCGCACGAGTTCGGGATAGGGGTGCGGACCGGCGGCGGTGCCGATGATGTAATAGGTGTTCTCGACATTGGTGACCCAGTGGCGCACCGCCTCGTTCATGGCGTCCTTGAGCGTGCCGGCACCGGAGGTGACCGGGTTTACCTCGGCAACGAGAAGCTTGATG
>JAGRLL010000272.1 GCA_020441855.1 Nitratireductor sp. | reverse complement strand
ATGACGACACGGACAACCGGGCGGGTGCCAAATTCGCGGCTTTCGATCTGATCGGCCTTCCCTGGCAGGTCATTGTCGGTCCGCGCGGGGTGGGCGAAGGGACAGTGGAACTCAAGCGGCGCAGCGACGGAGAGCGCATGGTGGTGAGTGTCGAGGAAGCCGTGAACCGGCTGGCAGGAGAGTTTGCGGCTTGACCATGTTGCAGGAACCGGCATCAGGGGCGGGGCTGGTTCCTGCGGATGAACGGGTGTCCGTCCGGGCACCGGGCCCGTTTTCCGCGTTCGAATGGCTGCTCGCGGGGCGCTATCTCAGGGCGCGGCGCAAGGAAGCCTTCATTTCCGTCATTGCCGGGTTTTCCTTTATCGGCATCATGCTGGGTGTGGCGACGCTGATCATCGTGATGGCGGTCATGAACGGCTTCAGGGCCGAGCTTCTCAACCGCATTCTCGGCATGAACGGCCACATGGTGGTGCAGCCGGTCGATTATGACCTGACCGACTATGATGAAGTGGCGAGGCGGATATCTGGAGTGGGTGGCGTTCGCCTTGCAGTGCCGCTGGTCGAGGGGCAGGCGCTGGTATCAGGACAACGCGGCACGGCCGGAACAGGGGCGCTCATTCGCGGTGTGCGCGAATCCGACCTGCAACAGATCAAGGGCATTTCGGCCAATATCAGGGAAGGGACGCTCAGTGGCTTCGACACGTCCGAAGGGATCGCGGTCGGTATCCGGCTGGCTCAGAATCTCGGCCTGCATGCCGGTGACATGATGACCGTGATTTCGCCTGACGGCGATGTCACGCCCTTTGGCAGCACTCCGCGAGTCAAGGCCTATCCGGTCACGGCCATATTCGAGATCGGCATGAGCGAATATGATTCCTCCATTGCCTATCTGCCGCTTTCGGAGGCGCAGCTTTTCTTCAATTCCGAGGGCAAGGTATCGGCCATAGAGATCTATCTCGACAATCCCGATGCGGTTGGCGGGATGCGCGAGGCGGTGAGCCATGCAATCGAACGGCCGCATTTCCTGGTCGACTGGCGGCAGCGTAACCAGAGTTTCTTCACCGCACTTCAGGTGGAGCGCAATGTGATGTTCATGATCCTGACGCTGATCATTTTCGTGGCCGCGCTCAACATCATTTCCGGTCTCACCATGCTGGTAAAGGACAAGGGGCATGACATCGCGATTTTGCGCACCATGGGCGCGACGCGCGGTGCGATCATGCGGATCTTCATGGTAACCGGTTCGGCCATCGGGGTGACGGGTACCGCGTTCGGCGTCGTGCTCGGCGTCATCGTCTGCGACAATATCCGCGCGATCCAGCATTTCGTCGACTGGCTGATCGGAGGTCATGTCTGGGACCCGACGGTGCGTTTCCTCTCCGATATTCCGGCCCAGCTCGATCCGACGGAAACGGCCTCGATCGTCGCCATGGCGCTGGCGTTGTCTTTCCTGGCAACCCTGTTCCCGGCGTGGCGTGCGGCCCGGCTCGATCCGGTGGAAGCGCTGCGCTATGAATAGGGCCGCGCCGGGCGAGGAAAAGGTGCTGCGCCTGACAGGCGTTCGCCGCGCCTACAAGGAGGGCAAGCGCGATCTCGTCGTTCTCGATGGCGCCGAGCTCGCATTGAGCGCGGGCGAGATGGTGGCGCTGGTCGCTCCCTCCGGCACGGGCAAATCGACCCTGCTTCATCTGGCGGGCCTGCTCGAGCGTCCCGACAAGGGCGAGATCTACGTGGACGGCACCGCGACCAACACCATGTCGGACAACCGGCGCACGGCACTCAGGCGTCACCATATCGGCTTCGTCTACCAGTTCCATCATCTGCTGCCGGAATTCTCGGCGCTGGAAAACCTGATGTTGCCGCAGATGATCGCCGGACTGTCGCGCAAGCTGGCGCGTGAGCGCGCGCGTGAATTGCTCGACTACATGCGGATCGGCAATCGCGCGGGCCACCGTCCGGCGGAACTTTCAGGCGGCGAACAGCAGCGTGTCGCGATTGCGCGCGCCGTCGCCAATTCGCCCAGATTGCTGCTTGCCGACGAGCCCACCGGCAATCTCGATCCCGCGACCTCGTCTCATGTCTTCTCAACGCTTGAAACGCTGGTGCGTGAAACCGGACTTGCAGCGCTGATCGCCACGCACAATCACGATCTGGCGCGGCGCATGGACCGCTCGGTGACGCTCGATAACGGCCAGGTGGTGGCCTATTACCCCTGAGGCGATAACGCTTCCCTTTCCCCGATTTGCCGACGCGGCGACGATGCCGCCAAATCGCCTTGCCGCGCCTTGAACGCATTGCGGCTTCTCCGCCTCCCGCTATACTCTCCGCAAAAGGGGAAGCACAGGCAAGATGGGCGAACACGCCATTCGCAAGGCCGGCGACGAGGCCGAGGGGCGGGCATTCACGCGTGCCGTGCTCAACGACATACGCGCGCTCGAGGCGCTCATCGAAGACGGCCGTATAGAGACCGGCGTCAAGCGCGTTGGCGTCGAACAGGAGATGTATCTGGTCGATGACGATGGCAGGCCGGCGCCTGTCGCCGAAAAAGTGCTTTCAAGGGTAGGTAACGACCAGCTCACGACGGAGCTTGCGCGCTTCAACCTGGAAGCCAATTTCGGGCCGCAGATGTTTCATGGCGCCTTCCTGGAGCGCATGGAAAACGACCTGAACAAAACGCTGGCGGCGGTGGAGGCCGCCGCGCAGGAATTCGGCGCGCATGTCCTGTTGACCGGCATTCTGCCTACCTTGCGCCAGGCCGATCTGTCGGACGAAAACCTCACGCCTGAACTGCGCTACAAGTACCTCAACGAGGCGCTGTTCCGCTGCAGGGATTCCATCACGGTCAAGATTGACGGCATCGACCAGTACGAAGGCAATTTCAACAGCGTCATCCTGGAAGGCGCCAATACCAGTTTTCAGCTTCATCTGCAGGTCGAACCGGCGGAAGCGGTGGATTGCTACAATCTCATGCAGCTCGTTACCGCACCGCTGCTGGCTGCCGCCGTCAATTCGCCGGTGCTGCTCGGCAAGCGTCTGTGGCACGAGACGCGAATTGCCGTATTCGAGCGCTCTCTGGACGAACGCAGCGGAGCCAAAATGGCTCGGGGTCATCCGACGCGCGTGTGGTTCGGCGACAAATGGCTGGAAGGTTCGATCGTCGAACTCTTTCGCGACAACGCGGCACGCTTTCCGGCAATCCTCATTCGAGATCTTGAAGAAGATTCCCTGGCCAGGGTCGGGGAGGGCGGGGTGCCCGAACTTGCCGCGCTTGCCCTGCATAACGGCACGGTATGGCGCTGGAACCGCCCTTGCTATGGCGTCAAGAACGGTGTGGCGCACCTGCGCATCGAGAACCGTGTGCTTCCCTCTGGTCCTTCGGTTGCCGACGAGGTGGCCAATGCCGCGTTGCTCTACGGCATGATGGCGATGCTGCCCGAGGCGTATGGTGACGTGACGCAAAGACTTCCATTTGCCGACGCCAGTGCGAATTTCCTCCTGGCCGCGCGGCTTGGGCTTGATGCCGAATTCAATTGGCTGGACGGCAGGCGGATCGATGCCCGGTCCCTGCTGCTCGACGAATTGATCCCCGCCGCGCGCCTCGGACTGGCCAGCGTCGGAGCGCCCGATACGCAGATCGATCGTTATCTCGGCATCATGGAGGCCCGCGTCGCGAGCGGCCAGACCGGCGCGTGCTGGCTGCTGAACAATGCCCGGAGGCGCCGCGACGGTAAAGGCGACCTGATCTGGCGCGACGCGGTACTCGCAACACTGGATGCCCAGAAAGCCGGTTTGCCGGTGCACGAATGGGGAGTCGCGCCTGAACGCAACTCGGCGCTCCAGGAGGGAGAGCCGACCGTTGCGTCGATCATGACGACAGACCTGTTCACGCTCAGGCCGGACGACGTGGTCGATCTCGCGATATCGGTCATGGACTGGAAGCACATTCGCCACATCCCGGTCGAAGGTGACGACGGTGAACTCGTCGGTGTCCTGACCGCACGGGACCTTTTGCGCGCACCGCATTTGCGCAACAGCGCCGCACCCGGCGAAAACGATCTCCTGTCGGGCGCCGTCAAGACGATGATGCGCACCGACCTCGTTCGGATCACGCCCGAGACGACATTGCGCCACGCCCTGTCGGCGATGCTCATGTGTGATCTTGGTTGCCTGATGGTCGTTGCGCACGACAGACTGACCGGCATCGTCACAGAGCGCGATCTGATGAAGGCGGCGGGCGAGGCGCTGGAAAAGCGCGGATCGTAAGGATGGATTAATGCGCGGTTTCGCCGCCCGTGGGCATTTCTTTCAAATCCACACTTGACTCTTTGCAATTGCAGGAACTAAAAGAGAACATACAGTGATCAATACGTGCCTTGCCACGTTCAGGGCACAAGAAAGACGGAGATCGGGAACATGTTCGTATCGCTTCGCGACATCGCCTCTCTGACCACCATCAGCCTGTTTCTGGTTACGCTGTTTACCTGGGCCGATATTCTAAAGAACATTTCATGAACTTCGTGCCGGCCTCCTGGATGCGCGGGCGCTTCTGGGGATAAGCCCCCGGCCAGGTGAGATCCGCGCCTCGCATGCTTGAAGGTGATGGCCGGCTTGCCCATCATGGATGCGATATCATCAACGGATTCGCAGGCCATGAATCAGGACGGGCAGACGGCGGCAGGTACGGGTGCCGCAAAAGGCGTCGGGAGCAAGGGCCCCGGTTTCGTCCACCTGCATGTCCATTCGGCCTATTCGCTGCTCGAAGGCGCGCTGCCATTGGCGCGTCTTATCGATCTGGCGGCGGGTGACGATCAACCCGCGCTCGCGGTAACCGACCGGTCCAATCTGTTCGGGGCGCTGGAATTTTCCGACAAGGCGAAGAAAAAGGGCATCCAGCCGATCATGGGCTCGAAGCTCGCCGTCGATTTCGGCGACGGCGGTGAAGCCAGGCCTACGCATGGCGGGCGATCCGGCGGACATGGTTTGGGAGGAACGCCGGGCTATCTCGTATTGCTGGCGATGAACGAGACCGGCTACGCCAATCTCGTCCGCCTCGTAAGCCTCGCCCATCTCGGCACGCGCATGGAGCATGAATTCTCCGAGGAGGATGGCGGCGAGGGCGAGGCTTCGACGATTCCCGCCGGCGAGGGCGATACCGGGCAGGCGGCAGGCGATAACGGCGCGCAGGATTGGGGCCTTGCCCATATCGGCTACAACGATCTGAAGACGTTTTCAGAGGGGCTGATCGTACTGACTGGCGGCCCGGAGGGACCGCTGGACCGGCTGATCGGCGAGGGACAGTTCGAAATCGCCCGCGATCGGCTCTCCAGGCTCTCCGCGAATTTTTCCGGCAGGCTCTACGTCGAATTGCAGCGCCACGGCCCTGCTCAGGGCTCCGATCCGCGCCGCGTCGAACAGACATTGATCGACCTGGCCTACGGGATGGAACTGCCGCTGGTCGCCACCAACCAGCCCTTCTTCGCGACACGGGACGATTTCGACGCCCATGACGCCCTGATCGCCATTGCGGAAGGCACGGTGGTCAACGAGGAAAACCGGCGGCAACTCACGCCGGACCATTATTTCAAGTCGCGCGCGGAGATGACACTGCTCTTCGCCGATCTGCCGGAGGCGCTGGAGAACACTGTCGAGATCGCGAGGCGCTGCCATGTACGCGCCGAAACGCACGATCCGATCCTGCCGCGCTTCACCGGCGCGTCCGAAGACGCCGAGGCAGCCTTTGCGGCGGAGACCGGGGAGTTGAACCGTCAGGCGCGCGAGGGTCTCGCGGCGCGGCTCGGCGTTTTCGAACCCGCGCCCGGATTCACACGCAAGGACTACGACGAACGGCTGGAGTTCGAACTCGGCATCATCGAGCAGATGCGCTATCCCGGTTACTTCCTGATCGTTTCCGACTTCATCAAATGGGCGAAGGCGCACGGCATTCCCGTCGGGCCGGGACGCGGTTCCGGCGCGGGCTCGCTCGTTGCCTGGTCGCTGACGATCACCGACATTGATCCGATGCGCTTCTCGCTGCTGTTCGAGCGCTTCCTCAATCCCGAACGCGTGTCCATGCCGGATTTCGATATCGATTTCTGTCAGGAACGGCGCGAGGAAGTGATCCGCTACGTCCAGGAAAAATACGGCCGCGGCCATGTCGCGCAGATCATCACCTTTGGAACGCTACAGGCTCGCGCGGTGCTGCGCGATGTAGGCCGCGTTTTGCAAATGCCCTACGGTCAGGTCGACCGGCTCGCCAAGCTGGTGCCGTCCAACCCGGCCAATCCCGTAACGCTGAAGCAGGCGATCAGCGACGAAGCGCGTCTACAGGAGGCGGCGCGCGAAGAAGAGATCGTCGCGCGCCTTTTCGACATCTCGACGCGTCTGGAAGGACTGTATCGCCACGCCTCGACACATGCCGCCGGCATTGTCATCGGCGACCGTCCGCTGGAAGAGCTGGTGCCGCTTTACCGCGATCCGCGCTCCGACATGCCGGTCACGCAATTCTCCATGAAGTGGGCGGAGGCCGCCGGTCTCGTCAAGTTCGACTTCCTGGGCCTCAAGACGCTGACCATGCTGCAAAAGGGCGTTGAGTTCCTTGCCGGGCGCGATGTCGAGCTTGATCTCGCCTCGATCCCGCTCGACGATTCGCTGACCTACGAAATGCTGGCGCGCGGCGAGACGATCGGCGTGTTCCAGCTTGAAAGCATGGGCATGCGCAAGGCGCTGGCCGGAATGCGGCCGGACCGCTTCGAGGACATCATCGCGCTGGTCGCGCTCTACCGGCCGGGGCCGATGGACAACATCCCCGTCTACAATGCGCGCAAGAACGGCGAGGAACAGGCCGACTATATTCACGACAACATCAAGGACGTGCTGAAGGAAACCCACGGCGTCATCATCTACCAGGAACAGGTGATGCAGATCGCGCAGATCCTTTCCGGCTATTCGCTTGGCGAAGCCGATCTGCTGCGCCGCGCTATGGGCAAGAAGATCCGCGCCGAGATGGACCAGCAACGCGTGCGTTTCGTCGAGGGCGCGGTTACGCGCGGCCTGACCAAATCGAAGGCCAACGAGATCTTTGACCTCCTGGCGAAGTTCGCCGATTACGGCTTCAACAAATCGCACGCGGCTGCCTATGCGCTGGTTTCCTACCAGACCGCCTATCTCAAGGCGCGCTATCCCGTCGAGTTCCTCGCCGCCTCGATGCAGCTCGACATCAACAACACCGACAAATTGTCGGTGTTCCACCAGGAGGCGGAGCACCTCGACATTCCGGTGGTCGCGCCTTCGGTGCAGACTTCCAAGGTCGGTTTCTCGGTCGGAGACGGCAAGGTCTATTACGCGCTCGCTGCGATCAAGGGCGTGGGCGAGGGCGCCGTGCAGCAGGTCGTCGCCGAACGCGAGGCCAACGGACCGTTCCGCGACGTGACCGATTTCTTCTCGCGCATCGATATCCGCCAGGCCAACCGGCGCACGCTGGAAAACCTGATCTGCGCCGGCGCGCTCGACTGTTTCGGCCATCCGCGCGAACAATTGATCGCGGGGCTCGACCGGCTGATCGGCCATGCCAGCCGTACGGCGGAGGATCGCGACAGCGGCCAGGACGACATGTTCGGCGTCTCGGGCGGAGAAGCCTCCGCGATCGTCTTGCCGAGAACCGATCCCTGGCTTCCGGCCGACAAGCTGCACCGAGAGTTTCAGGCGATTGGCTATTACCTTTCGGCGCATCCGCTCGACGAATACAGGCCGTTGATGTCAAGGCTGCGCGTGCAGATGTTTGCCGATTTCGAAAAGTCGGTACGCGCCGGCGCAGCGGCAGGCAGGCTTGCCGGCACGGTGACGGCGCGTCAGGAACGGCGCACGCGTACCGGCAAGCGCATGGGCATCGTGCAATTGTCCGACCCGTCCGGCCAGTACGAGGCCGTCATTTTCGAAGAAGGGCTGGTGCGCTACCGCGACCTGCTGGAAGCCGGCAATTCGGTGATCCTCATGGCCGGCGCCGACATGCGCCCCGAAGGGGTGAGCATCCGTATCCAGTCGGTGGAATCGCTGGAGGACTATGCCGGGCGCGGCAGCCGCGACATGCGCATCTATCTGCGCGACCGCTCACCGGTTGACAACCTCGTACCGTTGCTGCAACCCATGCCGCAAGGCGAGAGAAGCGGTGCGGGCAGGGTGAGTTTCGTCGTGATCGAGAACGACGGCGATTGCGAAATCGAAGTGGAATTGCGCGACCGCTTCCGCCTGTCGCCGCAAATCGCGGGTGCGATCAAGGCGATCCCCGGTGTCGTCGAAGTCGAGATGGTGTAGGCCTGACCAAGGCACGAGCCTGACGACGGCGAATTTCTAACCTCACATATACAAATACCAGATCGTCGTTACCGCGACCGTGCCTGCGATGAGATTCATCGGTACACCGATCTTCAGGAAGTCGGAGAATTTGTAGGCGCCCGCACCGTATACAAGCGTGTTGGTCTTGTAGCCGATGGGCGTGGCGAAGGATGCGCTGGCGCCGATCATCACCGCGAAGACAAAGACGAGCGGCTCGATATTCATGGTTTTTGCCAGCGTGATTGCGACCGGCGTGACAATGACGGCCACAGCGTTGTTGGAGACGACCTCGGTCAGCACCGAGGTCAACGCAAACAGAACCGCCAGTACGACCACCGGATGCGCCGCGCCAAGATAGGCCGACAGGGCGTCGACCACGAAGGACAGCGAACCCATGTTCTCCAGTGCCGTACCGACAGCGAGCATCGCATAGATCAGCACCAGCAATTGCCCGTCGATCGATGCGAGCGCCTCGTCGATTTCGATGCAGCGCGCCGCCATCACCGCAACCGCGCCGACCAGTGCGAGCAGGGCGATCGGCATGAAGCCGATCGCGGCAAGGGCGACGACGGCGATCAGCACACCGAGCGCGATGGGTGCGCCGCCACGCTGGAAGGCGCGCGCCTCGGGTTCGGAAATGTAGACGAAGCCGGCATCCCTGGTCAGC
This sequence comes from Nitratireductor sp., assembly GCA_020441855.1. Classification (GTDB taxonomy): domain Bacteria; phylum Pseudomonadota; class Alphaproteobacteria; order Rhizobiales; family Rhizobiaceae; genus BOKV01. Next base: position 1,999 of record JAGRLL010000272.1, on the reverse strand, counting down.
GCAGCCAGCCCTTCCTCGTCGAGATCCATCAGGATCAGATCGCCCGGCCGCAACCTCGTGGAGGACAGGGTAGGGCCCGCCAGATGGCGTGGCCGGGAGATCGCAATCGGCAGGACGCCGTAGCGGCTCGGCAATGCGGCGCGCGCCAGCGTGTGGCCGGCCGCTTTCGATTCCGCTGCGACCATCGCCTCGACGAGGTGGCGCTCCCCGGAAGGCGACAGCATGGTTCGCGGACCGAGCCGGCCGTCCTTTCGCTTGTGCAGGGTAAGAATTTCGTCCTGCGGCGCACGGATCACCAGCCTGTCTCCGGCCTGGATGGGCGTTTCCTCCATTTCCTCGCGGATCGTCTGGCCGAACCGCTCGATCGCCAGCACCGTCATGCCCTCGTGCTTGAGATCCGAAATCTCCGGTATCGTCTTGCCGACAAAATCGGATTCGGCGCCGATTTCCATTTCGGTGATCCAGCGCAGGTCGCCGCGACCGAGGCTCTCGCCGATCGAGGTACGCGAAGGCAGCAGGAACCACGCGAGCACGATGACGCCAATTGCGCCGACCACGGCAACGACCAAGCCGATGACGGTGATGTCGAACACGCCCATGGGCGCCATGCCGTTCTGCTGCGCAATGCCGTCGACCAGAAGGTTGGTCGAAGTGCCGATCAGCGTGCAGGTACCGCCAAGAATGCCGAAATAGGAAAGGGGGATCAAAAGGCGCGTCGCCGCAACGCCCAGAGTCCTTGCCAGGCGGATGACGACCGGGATCAGCACGATGACCACCGGGGCGTTGTTGGCGAAGGCGGATGCAAACAGCGTGCCGCCGAAAAGCAGCGTCAGCGCGCCGATGGGCCGCGTTTCGGCGAGGCTGACGGTTGCCTTTGCGATTGTGGAGAGCAGACCGGTTCTTACCAAGGCGCCGGACAGCACGAACAATGCCGCGATCGTCACCGGGGCCGAATTGGAGAAGATCGCGAGGGTTTCGTCCTTGTCGAGATAGCCGAGCGCGACGCAGATGGCGGCCGCCGTGGCGGCGGTGAGAGCCGGCGGCACCTTTTCCAGCAGGAAACTGACCACCATCGCAGCAAGCAGCGCCAGACCGATCCATTCGCGCCAAGGTTCGAGAAGCGCCCATTCGTGCAAGAGATCGACTCCACATCTTCGGTTTGCGACTCGGCGCACCATGTCACAGACCGGTTCCGCATCAAAATTCGAATGCCGGCCGGGTTTCCGGTGTTCAGAGCCGCGCCGCCAGCGCCAGGAATTTTTGCGCATCCAGCGAAAAAGAACGCGGGGCGCCTCGGTCGAAGGTGATTTCGTCCACGCCTCGTTCCGCAATTTCCGGGACCATATCCGCCAGGAACAGCGCGCCGGAAATCTTGTCGGGATACTCTGTCCCCAAACGTGTCGGATCCGAAAACAGGTCGAGCCGGCGGCCGCCGGTTTCGTCTGGAGGATAAAAGGTTTCGTCCTCGCGCATGCCCTGGGTCATTGGAAAATGAAAAAGCGAGTCGCGCGCGGCATCGAGAAACCTGCCGAGAGTCTTCTGATCGTCAGGGAGCGCCGAAAGTCCCGAAAGTGCCTCCTGGACCAGGAGGACCCGAGACTCGATATCCCGATGTCTGGCGTCCTCGCATCGTTGCAGCACTTCGTCCGGGTCAGCGTCGACGGGCGACAGAATGAGCGGAAGTTCATCTCCGGCAAGTCCCAGGAATGGCAAAAGCAGCAATCCGCGCCTTTTGCGTACGAGGTGCCGACGGCTGTTGCGCAAATATGCGAAAACGGTCGTATTTCCGGAGTTGCGTGCAAACAGGGTGTCGAATGTCGACCATGGCACTGGCTCTCGGGTCAGCCTCTTGTCGTGTATGCCCAGTTCATCGATGACGATGACAGGATTTGGGGCCGAAACGCGTTGTGCCAGCACAAAGAGCAGGAAGAGCCCGATGATCCCGGTGAGCAGCCATCCCGACAGCGCCATGAACCAGGAGTTCCCGGCGAACACGATC
>JAGRLL010000271.1:2359-3071 GCA_020441855.1 Nitratireductor sp. | reverse complement strand
GACGAGGTGATGATGTAGTTCGGGATCGTCGGAATGCCCATGCCGAGCACGATGCAGGTCAGCATGGTCAGCACCAGCGACAGGAACAGGCTCTTGTCGCCGACCGAGACGATGAACTGGCCGAAGGAATTGGCCGCGCCGGTCAGCGTCATGGTGCCGATGATGATGCCGACAATGGCGCAGGCGACGCCGACGGGCAACGCCGTGCGTGCACCTTCCGCGAGCGAATCCCGGCAGGTTACAAGGGTTTGCATGCCGCCCTTCACAAACAGATTCAGGGCGATGAGCGCGGCGACGGCAGCCACGATGACGTAGATGCCGAACTGCAGGAATGCCGCTGCGACGACACCGAGGCCGATCCAGAAGATGATGCGGATGACGCCGGCCGGCAGGCCGAGCGCGACGGAACCGCCGAGGATGAGCAGGACGGTGAGCGCCAGGCCGACCGTGCCGGCAAACAGCGGCGTGTAGCCGGTGAACAGCAGGTAGACGAGGACGGCAAGCGGCAGGATCAGGTACCAGCCGGCCCTGAAAGCGCCGAGCGCAGAAGGCAGTTCCTCTTTAGGCAGGCCGATGAGGCCGCGTTTGCCCGCTTCAAGATGCACCATCCAGAAGGCGGAGGCGAAATAGAGCAGGGCGGGGATGATCGCCGCCTTGACCACTTCGTAATATTCGACGCCCAGCGTTTCGGCCATGATGAAGGCGACGGCGC
>JAGRLL010000271.1:0-2340 GCA_020441855.1 Nitratireductor sp. | reverse complement strand
CCCATCGAGGAGGTGGCCTCGACGCCGCCCGCAAAGGCGGCGCGGTAGCCGAAACGCTTCATCAGCGGAATCGTGAACTGGCCGGTGGTCACCACATTGGCGACGCCCGAGCCGGAAATCGTGCCCATCAGTCCGGAGGAAATGACGGCGACCTTGGCCGCGCCGCCACGCTTGTGACCGACGAATCCGAGGGAAACATCGGTAAAAAGCTTGATCATGCCGGCGCGCTCCAGAAACGCGCCGAACAGGATGAACAGGAAGATGTAGCTCGACGAAACGTAGATCGGAATGCCGTATATGCCTTCCGTTCCATAGGCCATGTGGTCGATGACCTGGTCGAAGGCATAGCCGCGATGGTTGAGCGGCGAGGGCAGGTGCTGGCCGAACAGGCAATAGGCGAGGAACAGGCCGGATATGATCGGCAAAGCGGGCCCCATGACCAACCACGCGCCGGCAAAGACCGTGACCAGCGCGATGATGCCGAAGACGATATCGGTGGTGAGCGGGAAGCCGGCGCGAAGGATCAGCGGCTTGTATTCGACATGTTGGTAGAGTGCGACGGCGACTGCGGCTGCGGCCAAACCCCAGGCCAGCGCCTTGAGTGGCGGTTTCCAGCCATGTGCGGATGCGACCAGCGGAAAGGCGAGCAGCAGCAGCAGGCCGACATGGAAGGCGCGGATGATCTGGCTCGGCAGGACGAGCAGGTGCGCGGCAGTCGCGACCTGGAACAGCGAAAAAGCGACCGCGATCCAGAACAGCACCCGCCCCTCGAAGCCCGGCTTGAAACCGGCCTGTGTCGGGTCATGCAGCGTGACGTCGACCGCCGCCGTTTCTTCGGGCTTCGTCATGGCAGGCCGTTGCGAAAGGAGCCAGAGGGAAGGGACGGCCGCAACCTGGATGGGTTCGCGACCGTCCGTGTCGGGTTGGACCTTACATCAGGCCCTTTTCCTTGTAATAGCGCTCTGCGCCGGGATGCAGCGGCACCGGAATGCCCTTCGGCCCGTTCTCCAGGCTGATCGCCTTGGCGGCGGCATGCGTCGCGACCATCTCGTCGAGATGCTCGAAGAGCTGCTTGGTCATCTGGTAGGCCATCTCGTCGGAGACGTCGGAATGGGTCACCAGAATGTTGGTGATGGCGAGCGTCGGCACGTCTTCCGCCTGACCCTCATAGGTGCCGGCGGGAATGTTGCGCGCGATGAACGGCGCGCCAAGCGTGTCGGCGACCGAAGCGGGCACGGCAACCATTGTGATGGGAATGGACGCGGCCAGATCCTTGATCGAGGCGACGCCGAGGCCTGCCGATTGCAGCGTGGCGTCGAGCTGGCGGTTCTTCATCAGTTCGACCGACTCGCCGAAGGGCAGGTATTCGGTCTGACCGAGATCGTCATAGCTCATGCCCATGGCGCCGAAGATACGGCGTGCGTTCAGTTCGGTGCCGGAGGCGGGCGCGCCGACCGACAGGCTCTTGCCCTTCAGCTCCTCGAAGGTGGTGATGCCCGAATCCTTCGACGCGACTACCTGCACGTAGTTCGGGTAGATCGCGGCGATGCCGCGCAGCTTGTCCAGCTTGGCCTTGAAGCCGGCGGTCTCGTCGCCTTCCCAGGCGGCCTTGACCGTGTCGCCCAGCGCAAAGGCGATCTCGCCACGGCCCTGCTGGAGCAGGTTGACGTTCTCGACCGATGCCTTGGTCGACTGGACCTGCGTGCGCACGCCCTCGATGTTTTCGCCGTAGATCTTCGACAGCGCGGTGCCGAGCGGGTAGTAGACGCCCGACGTGCCGCCGGTCAGCACGTTGATGAAGTCTTCGGCCTGGGCGGCAACAGGTGCGGTGGCGGCCGCAAACGCCAGCGATGCGGCGGCGACAACGGTTCTTCTGGTCAGTCGTTTCATACTTTTCCTCCCTGAATTGACATCGAAAGGGTCACACACATGCCGCCTGTTCGGGCGGCCATTCCTTCCTGGAGTTTCCCTGTCGACATATTTGGCGCAAACGACGCGGCTGGCAATCGCAATTCGCCATGCTTGGACGAATTGACGAGAAACTCCCGCGTGTTGGGGGCTCCAAGAGGGGGCGATTGCGCCGTTCATCGTCCGGAGACACAGTGTAACGCGGGTTGACCGCAACGGCGCATGGCCAGATCCGCCCGGCGACCCCATGTTTTTGACGATGAAAGGCCGTGTGGATTTTCTGGTGGAACCCGACAGTTCATTTTAACTGCCGCATCGGAGGCGAAACATGAACGACGGAATTCGACTTGAAGACGGCGAGACCAAGGGACGCTACGTCTATGCGGCCGATGGCGGGCCGGAAGCATTTCTGACCTTCTCGAAGGCCGGCGC
>JAGRLL010000270.1 GCA_020441855.1 Nitratireductor sp. | reverse complement strand
CCGCGCATGCGGTAGGCGCGGATCATCATGATCGCGCGCACCGAATCGCGCGTCGCCCGGTTCACCTCTTCCGGCGAGATCTCGACACCGTTGCGTTGTGCCTTCTCCCTGACCTTTTCGCCGATGTGCTTCTCGACCGCGCCCCAGTCGCCGTCGAGCGCGGAGACCAGTTCGCCATTGGCGGCGATCGGCCAGTTGGCGCGCTTCCACGAAGCCCCTCTGGCATTGGCCCGCACATCCTCGTCATTGTCCTTCAGACCGGCGAAGAATTCCTGCCAGTCGGCGCTGACCGAGCCGGGATTGTCGAGATAGCGGGCATGCAATTCCTCGACATAGCTGGCATTGCCGCCATAGAGGAAGGAAGTCAGTTCGAACGCCTCGTTTTCCGCCTGACGCGCCATGGCTTGCTGCGGGTCGAACCCCGCCTCCTTGTTCGGACCCTGCCCCTCAGGATCCCAGCGATTTCCTCACGGCCTTTCGGCCGGTTTCCTGCCATCCCGCCCGGCACCGGCGTTATGCTTCGCCGGTTGCCGTATTCACGCAGCCTTTCAGCCGTTCAGTACTTCCATCAGCGTCTCGCCGAGCTTGGCCGGCGAAGCCGAAACCTTGATGCCGGCCGATTCCATCGCTTCGATCTTGTCCTCGGCGCCGCCCTTGCCGCCGGAGATGACGGCGCCGGCGTGACCCATGGTCCGGCCCTTCGGCGCCGTGCGGCCGGCGATGAAACCCGCCATCGGCTTGGCGCGGCCCTTCCTGGCCTCGTCCTTGATGAACTGCGCCGCATCTTCTTCCGCCGAGCCGCCGATCTCGCCGATCATGATGATCGAATGCGTGTCGTCGTCGGCGAGGAACATCTCCAGTATGTCGATGAATTCGGTGCCCTTGACGGGATCGCCGCCAATGCCGACCGCCGTCGACTGGCCCAGGCCCGCCTGCGTCGTCTGGAACACCGCCTCGTAGGTCAGCGTGCCGGAGCGCGAAACGATGCCGACATGACCGTCCTTGAAGATGCTGCCCGGCATGATGCCGATCTTGCATTCCTCGGGCGTCAGGATGCCGGGGCAATTGGGGCCCAGCAGGCGCGACCTGGATTTGTCGAGCCTCGCCTTGACGCGCACCATGTCGAGCACCGGAATGCCCTCGGTGATGCAGACGATGAACGGGATTTCCGCCTCGATCGCCTCGATGATGGCATCCGCCGCGCCCGCCGGCGGCACATAGACGACGGAGGCGTCCGCGCCGGTCGCCTTCTTGCCTTCTGCCACGCTGGCGAAGATCGGCAGTTCGGCGCCCTTGGCGTCGCCGTCGGATGCGGTCCAGGTTTCGCCGCCCTTCTTGGGGTGGATACCGCCGACCATCCTGGTTCCGAAATAGGCGAGCGCCTGCTCGGTATGGAAGGAGCCTGTTTTGCCGGTCAGGCCCTGGACGAGGACTTTCGTGTCCTTGTTGACGAGAATGGACACTGGCTCAGCCCTCCTTGACCGCTGCGACGATCTTCTGCGCCGCGTCATCGAGATCGTCGGCGGCAATGACGTTGAGACCGGATTCGTTGATGATCTGCTTGCCGAGATCGACATTCGTGCCCTCAAGGCGCACGACCAGCGGCACTTCCAGCCCGACTTCCCTGACCGCCGCGACAACACCTTCCGCGATGACGTCGCAACGCATGATGCCGCCGAAAATGTTGACCAGAATGCCTTTGACGTTCGGGTCGGCGGTGATGATCTTGAACGCTGCCGCCACCTTCTCCTTCGAAGCGCCGCCACCGACATCGAGGAAGTTGGCAGGTTCCGCGCCATAGAGCTTGACGATGTCCATCGTCGCCATGGCAAGCCCGGCGCCGTTGACCATGCAGCCGATATTGCCGTCGAGCGCCACATAGGAGAGGTCGTATTTCGACGCCTCGATTTCCTTGGGGTCTTCCTCGCTCTCGTCGCGCAATTCCATGATGTCGTCGTGACGGAACAATGCGTTGTTGTCGAACGACACCTTGGCGTCGAGGACGCGCAGATGGCCGTCCTTCATGACGATCAGCGGATTGACCTCCAGCAGGCTCATGTCCTTCTCGGTGAAGGCCTTGTAGAGGATCGGGAACAGCGCAAGGCCGTCCTTCTTGGCGTCACCCTTCAGTTGCAGGGTGTCGCAGATCTTGGTGGCGTTCGCCTTGGTCACGCCCTTGGCCGGCTCGATGGCGAGCGTCAGGATCTTGTCCGGCGTCTCTTCGGCCACCGTTTCGATGTCCATGCCGCCTTCCGTCGACACGACGAAGGAGACCTTGCCCGTGCCGCGGTCGACCAGGATCGACAGATACAGTTCGCGCTCGATGTCGGCGCCGTCTTCCAGATAGATGCGGTTGACTTGCTTGCCGGCAGGTCCGGTCTGCTTGGTCACCAGCGTGGAGCCGAGCATTTCCCTGACGTTGGCGACAACCTCTTCGACGGAATGGGCAAGCCGCACGCCGCCCTTGGCGTCCTCGCCCAGTTCCTTGAACTTGCCCTNNCCCTTGCCGCGCCCGCCGGCATGGATCTGGCTCTTCACCACGAAGAGCGGTCCGGGGAGCTTTCCGACCCACTCGGCGGCCTGTTCGGCCGAATAGACGGCGACACCCGAGGCCACCGGCGCACCATAGGAATAGAGCAGCCGTTTGGCCTGGTACTCGTGAATGTTCATCGCCCTCTTGTCCTTCCCGATCGCGGGCCGGGCCCTGTAGTCGGCCCTACAGGCGGGACGGGGGCAGACACCGCCCGCTCCGCTTGCTTGATCTCAGGCCCGTCGCTTCAGCTTCGTCACTTCAGGTTCGGCGCGATGCCCTTGCAGGCGTCGCAGAGCTCGACGACGGTCGCAACCGAACTGTCGAACATCTTCTTCTCCGCACGGTTCATGCCGATCTCGATGATCCGCTCAACGCCATTGGCGCCGATCACGGTGGGCACGCCGACATAAAGATCCTTGATGCCGTATTCGCCCTTCAGCGAGGCGGCACACGGCAGCACCCGCTTCTTGTCCTTGAGATAGCTCTCCGCCATGGCGATCGCGGAAGCCGCAGGCGCATAATAGGCGGAGCCGGTCTTGAGCAATGCGACGATCTCGCCGCCGCCCTTGCGGGTGCGGTCGACAATGGCGTCGATCTTTGCCTTCGACGTCCAGCCCATCTTGATGAGATCGGGCAGCGGAATGCCGGCAACCGTCGAATAGCGCACCAGCGGCACCATGGAATCGCCGTGACCGCCAAGAACGAACGCCGTCACATCCTCGACCGAGACATTGAATTCCTCGGCCAGGAAATAGCGGAAACGCGCCGAGTCCAGGACACCGGCCATGCCGACCACCATGTTCTTCGGCAGGCCGGAGAA
>JAGRLL010000269.1:1528-5441 GCA_020441855.1 Nitratireductor sp. | reverse complement strand
GTTGGTGATGCAGATCACGAAGGCGCCCGGCGCATATTTCTTGATGCCGGCCCCGACCTGTTCCATCACCTTCAGATTGGTGCCGAGCAGGTCGTCGCGGCTCATGCCCGGCTTCCTCGCGATGCCTGCAGTGACGATGCAGACATCGGCGTCGCGGATCGCTTCGTATGAATTGGCGCCCGAAAGGCGTGCGTCGAAACCGTCGATCGGAGACGACTCGGCCAGATCCAGTGCCTTGCCCTGCGGCATTCCCTCGGCGATGTCGAACATCACCACGTCACCGAGTTCCTTGAGGCCCGCCAGATGCGCGAGCGTGCCGCCGATCATTCCCGAACCGATCAGCGCGATCTTGTTTCGAGCCATGTCGAAATCATCCTTTTCCGTGAATTCGCAAACAAAAACCGCCCCGCCGGCGGATGCACGCAGCCCTTTAGCCAAAAAAGGACCCCGTTACAAGCGACAATCGAATTCTTGTTGATTTTCAAACGGTTAAAAATTCTATATCTTACGTAAACGTAAATATTAGGCAGAAAAAACGCAACAATCACAATGCCTGCCCCGCCGAGCGCCTGTCCGCCTGACGCTCAGCATATTCATGACTTTGCATCTCGATCAGCCTGGAAGCGGTACGCTGGAACTCGAATACTTCGTGACCCGTGCTGGCATGGTAGAGCGCATGCGGGTTGGCCGCGGCGGAAATGACCGTGCGCGCACCGGCATCGTAGAGCGTGTCGATCAGCAAAATGAAACGCTTGGCCTGATTGCGCATGGACAGATCCATCATCGGCACGCCTTCGATGAACACCGTATCGAACTGACGCGCAATGGCAAGGTAATCTTCCGCCGAACGCGCTTTCTGGCAAAGCTCCCCGAAGCAGAACCAGGCCGCCTGCCCCGCATCGCCTTTTGCCGCCCGCGCCACTTCGAGCTTGCGCCCCCTGAGCGCAATCGTCCTCGTCTCGCTCGTCATGCCATTCGTCGTGTCGCGCCAGATCGCTTCCATCGTCTCGGCATTCTTCTCGTTGAGCGGCGACAGATAGGCCTGGTGACGCTGTGTCTTCTCCAGCCGGAAATCCGTGCGCGCGTCGAGTTCGAACAGGTCGAGATGCGCTTCCAGCATATCGATGAAGGGAAGAAAGAGTTGCCGGTTGAGGCCGTCGCGATAGAGATCCTCAGGCTCGACATTGGAGGTCGCAACCACCGTCACCTGCTCGTTGAGCAGCACCGAGAACAGCCGCCCCAGCACCATGGCGTCGGCGATGTCGGTGACGGAGAATTCGTCGAAACACAGCAGCTTCGTCTCGCGCGCCAGCGCCAGCCCGACCGGCCTGATCGGATCGGCTTCCTTTGTCTCGCCACGCCCATAGGCGGCGCGATGGGCATGGATGCGCTCATGGACGTCGAGCATGAAATCGTTGAAATGGACCCGCCGCTTGCCGTCTCCCGGCGCGAGGGAGAAGAACAGGTCCATCAGCATGGACTTGCCCCGCCCGACGGCGCCGTGGATGTAGACGCCCCTCGGCGCCTTCTGCCGCTTGCGGCCAAAGATCCAGCCGAGCGAACTCGACTTGCGCGAAAGATGCCGCTCGCGAATTTCCTCGAGCAATGCGTCGAGTCGAACGGCCAGCGCGCGTTGCGCCGGATCGGCGTCGATCGCGCCCTTGTCGATGAGCGCCTGATAGGAATCGGCGACGGTTCGGGATTGTGCGGTGAAACTCATCGCCGGCCTTGCCCCGGGGTTCGGCCGGCTTGCGCTGTGTGGCGGGAGAAGAACTCCCTAGCGCGTGAACTGGATGGCCTTGCCGCTACTGGTCTGGCCGTCGTAGCGCTCGGCTCCCGCAGAGTAAAGGGTTGCGACGGCATTTCCGGAGCCATCGACAAGCACGACCTGGTTGCCCTTGACGTCCCATGCCGTAACGGCGCCCAGTTCGGGCGTGTTGCAACGCCGTGTCGCGGCACGATAGCCGCCCGACCATTTGGTGAAGGCCAGGATGATGCGGCATTCGGGATTGTCGGAAGCTACCGTCCAGGTGCCCGTCATGCTTTCGCGCGAGATTTCCGGTCCGCCGGCGACAGGCGGCGCGCCGAGGGATTGCGGCTGACCACCTGCATTGGGGTCGAGCGAGGCGACCTGGCCCGGATTGCTGCCGTCGGGAGACATCGGCTGGCCGGAGACGGGATCGAGCGATTGCGACTGGACCGGATCGAGCGGCGCCGAGGGCAGGGGTGCCGGCGGCGCGCCGGGGTCAAGTGCGGAGACCGAACGGTTGCAGCCCGAAGCCAGACCGGCAAGGGTCAGGCAGGCAAGGGCTATCACAAGGGGCCGGGTCTTGGTCATGATCTCGATTCACTCCGGTCGCACGGATGCGCCCACTTACACGTACTGGCGCACGGCATGCGCCATCAATGCGGCAACATTGTCGCCTCATATGGTAAACCAATCCTGAATATCGGCTGAACGGCGCCCGGGGACAAGTTGAGTGCCCCCAAGCTGTCCACAATTGACGAAATCACCTGTGAAAAGCCAGCGCCGGAATCAGCTGGCGAGCGGCAGACCGTCGGGATGCGCCAGCCTCCCCGACAGGATCAGTTCCGACAACCGTCCCGTGATCGACATCAGCGTGTCACGATAGGCCGCAGGCCCGGAATTGCCATGGCTTGGATCGGCAATCTGCCAGAACTCGCGCACGCCCGGATAGGCCGCGACATTGGCCGGCAATTTCTTGTCGAGAAAGATGCACAGGTCGACCCTGGGAGCACCCGGCTGCAGGAAGATGTCGACCGGCTTCGGCGTCACCGTATCGGACGGAAATCCGCCTTCGGCGAGCACGTGCAAGGCGTGGCGGTCGACCTTTTCCACCGGCTGCCAACCGGCCGAAAATGCCCGCCAGGATGGCAGTTCGACGGCGTTGAAGCAGATCTCGGCCATGACCGAGCGGGCAGCATTGCGCCTGCCCACGAACAGTACCGACTGGATATGCATGATCCTCCTCGCAATGACATGACGCCCCGAAAGGCGTGTCATTCTCGTGTTTCTCAATTCCGGACGGGAGATCGGTCCCACGCATTCCGGAATTGCCTTGCCCGCCGCGCCGCCTCACTAAATGTGATTCGGGACAAAGATGTGACAGTTCGCGCCCGATTCCGGCGCACCGCCTTCCGGCCCGTCCGCGGTGTCTCGAATGCCTGCGAGCCATCGCCTGCGGCCGTCATATGGATGACATTGTGCCATCCGATAAGGCGGCATTCGCCCGGACGCGGCACTTGCCTTTCACGAATCCGGGCGGAAGGATTGCGAGGAAAGCGACCGCATGGCCTTCGAGCGCTCCAGGGCCGTTCTCGGCAGAATGGGCTTCCCGGCGGTCACGATCGACGCGCCGGCTGCGACACCGCACATCGTCGACACGCTGATCGCCGAACGCGGCCACAGGCTCGTCAATCATCCGGCCTGGCCGCTGGTGCGCCCCCTTCTCCACCGTGTCCTGCACTACCGCGAAGCCGTTCGCATGGCCGACGAGGTCGCGCGGTTATCCGGCCTCGAAGGACTGGACTACATGTCCGGCCTGTTGCGCCTGTCGCTGTCCGTCAGGGGAACCGGGCGCATCCCCCGTTCCGGCGGTTTTGTCCTGGCGCTAAATCACCCGACCGGCATAGCCGACGGCATCGCCGTCTATGATGCGATCAAATCCGTGCGCCGGGACCTGGCGATCTTCACCAACCGGGACGCCATCCGCGTCAATCGCCGCTTCGCCGACATCCTGATCCCGGTCGAATGGCGCGCCGAGTTCAAGTCGACGGCGAAAGCCCGCGAAACGCTGGTCGGCACCCAACGCGCGGTGGCCGAGGAACGCGCCATCGTCATCTTCCCTTCGGGCCGCATCGCCTATTGGGACAAGGGCGGCCTCACCGAGCG
>JAGRLL010000269.1:0-1420 GCA_020441855.1 Nitratireductor sp. | reverse complement strand
ACCGAATTGCGCGACATGACCGTGTTCCACGAGGTGCTGAACAAGAGGGGCAAGCCCTTCGACATAAGCTTCGGCGAGCCGATCGACCCTGAAGCGCTCGCGGGCGATCTCGATCAGGCCACCCGACGACTGCGCCACCATTGCGCGGTGACGCTGAAAAACGATCCGGACGCCAGATACGAATAGGTTTCAGTGCGTCATGACGATGCCGTCATGCGCCTGCTCGCCCCAGAGCGCCTCGATGCGCGCATCGCGCCCGCAGCCGCGCCGGTAATAGCCGTAGCGGTTCGGGTTCTTCTTGTAATAATCCTGATGATAGTCCTCGGCATCCGTGAACGGCCCGGCATCGCGGATCGGCGTGACGATTGTCTGGCCGAGCTTCCTTTCGGCTTCCGCCCTCGATGCCTCGGCCAGCCTGCGCTCCCTTTCGTCGGCAACGAACACCGCCGTCGTATAGGCATGCCCCCGGTCGCAGAACTGCCCGCCATCGTCGGTCGGATCGACGGACCGCCAGTAGGTGTGCAGCAATTGCGCGTAGCTCACCTTCTCGTCGTCATAGGTCACCCGCACGACTTCCAGATGCCGGCCATGATTGCGGTAGGTCGGGCTCGCCATCTCCCCGCCCGAATAGCCCGAGACCACACCGATCACGCCCGGAACGCCTTCGAAATCCGATTCCATGCACCAGAAACAGCCGCCTGCGAAAATGGCGGTCTTTTCCGAGGCCGGCGCGGCGTTGGTCAGGCCCGAGAATGGCAGGCAGGCAAGCGACAGGACGAACAGGATTTTCTTCACCGCAAACTCCTTTAGACTATTCGCGGCGAGCTAACGCCTGGCAACGCAATTGCGCAAATAAACCCGCTACACGCCTGCGTGAACATCATTTTGCGGCCCTTGAACCCGCGCCGCCGCAGCGTACCTAACTGCTACCACCAACTGCAACACGGAGAGATGCAATGAAACGTCACGCGACAGCTGTTTGGGAAGGTGATCTGCAGCAGGGCAAAGGCAGCCTGACCACCCAGAGCGGAACGCTGAAGAATCAAGCCTATGACTTCAAGATGCGTTTCGCTGATGAACAAGGGATGTCGGGGACCAACCCGGAAGAACTGATCGCGGCGGCCCATGCCGGCTGTTTCGCGATGCAGCTTTCCCATTTCCTCGCCGAGAATGGCACGCCCGCGAAAAGGCTGGAAGCGAAGGCTGCGATCGACTTGAAACCCGGCGAAGGCATCAAGGGCTCGGCACTGACCTTGGTTGCTGAAGTTCCCGGTATCGATCCAGCGAAGTTCAACGAACTGGCGAACAAGGCGAAAGCCGAATGCCCTGTTTCAAAGGCGCTCGGTGCGATTTCGGTGACGCTTGAAGCCAGCCTTGCCTGAGCGCCCCTGCATCCGCCGTTCGACCATCTTCTTCTTGA
>JAGRLL010000268.1 GCA_020441855.1 Nitratireductor sp. | reverse complement strand
CCAGAACGACGTCACCGCCAAGGACATCCGCCTTGCCGTGAGCGAGGGCTTCTCCTCCATCGAGCACGTCAAGCGCTACACGACGACCGGCATGGCAACCGACCAGGGCAAGATGTCGAACATGCACGGTCTTGCCATTGCCGCAGAGGCACTGGGCAAGGATATCCCCTCCGTCGGCCTGACCACGTTCCGCCCGCCCTACACGCCGGTCACGTTCGGCACCATCGTCAACCACGCCAAAGGCGACCTGTTCGACGTCACCCGCCACACGCCGACGCATGACTGGGCAGAAGCGAACGGCGCGGTATTCGAGGATGTCGGCCAGTGGAAACGCGCATGGTATTTCCCGCGGCCGGGCGAGGACATGCACGCCGCCGTCAACCGCGAGTGCAAGACGACACGCGAGATTGCCGGCATCTTCGACGCTTCGACGCTTGGCAAGATCGAGGTCGTCGGTCCCGACGCGGTGAAATTCATGAATCTCATGTACACCAATCCATGGGACAAGCTCGGGGTCGGAAGCTGCCGCTATGGCATCATGTGCCGCGAGGACGGTTTCATCTACGATGACGGCGTCGTCGGTCGCCTTGCCGAGGACCGCTTCCATGTCACGACCACGACCGGCGGTGCGCCGCGCGTCCTCAACATGATGGAGGACTACCTCCAGACCGAATTTCCCGAATGGAAGGTCTGGCTCACCTCCGTATCCGAGCAATGGGCGGTGATCGCCGTGCAGGGACCGAAGGCGCGCGAGATCATCGAACCGCTGGTCGGAGGCATCGACCTCGACGCCATGCCGCACATGTCGATCCGCGAGGGTACGTTCTGCGGTGTGCCGACGCGGCTGATGCGTGTCTCGTTTACCGGCGAACAGGGCTACGAGATCAACGTGCCGGCCGATTACGGCCGCTCCGTGTGGGAAGCCGTATGGGAGCGCGGCAAGCCGCTCGGCATGACGCCTTACGGCACCGAATCGATGCATGTCATGCGCGCCGAGAAGGGCTTCATCATCGTCGGCCAGGACACCGACGGCACGGTGACGCCGGACGATGCCGGCGTCGCCTGGGCAATCGGCAGGAACAAGGCTGATTTCGTCGGCATCGGCGGCTTGAAGCGGCCCGATCTCGTCGCCGGGGGCCGTCGCCAGCTTGTCGGCCTGAAGACGAAGGACCCCAAAGTCGTGCTGGAGGAAGGCGCGCAGATCGTCGCCGACCCGAACCAGCCGATCCCGATGAAGATGATCGGCTTCGTCACCTCCTCCTACTGGTCGGAGAATTGTGGCCGTTCGATCGCGCTCGCGCTGGTCGACAACGGCCGATCGAGGCAAGGCGAAACGCTGCACATACCGATGGCCGACCGCACCATTGCCGTCGAGGTGACCGGTACCGTGTTCTACGATCCGGAAGGAAAGAGGATCGATGGCTGATTCCAACATGATCGAACGCATCCAGCCGCTTGCCGACCGCGCTTTCGCGACGACCGGCCTGTCGCTGTCGCCGGCAACTGCCGCCGAGCGTGTCAGCCTGCGCGCGGACGAAGAGACCGCATCGGCCATCGGCGTGATGCTCGGCCTCGAATTGCCGAAGAAGCCCAAGACCAGCACCAAGACCGGTAGCGGCGACCTGACGGCGCTGTGGCTCGGCCCCGACGAATGGCTGCTGATCGCCGAATTGGGTACCGATCTCGCCGGCAGGCTGGCCACCGTCGAGAACGGCACTTTCAGCGCCATCGATGTCTCGCATCGCAACACGGCCATCACGGTGTCGGGTTCAAGGGCGGTCGATACGCTCAATTCGGGCTGTCCGCAGGATCTTGCGCTGGCCGCTTTCCCCGTCGGCGGCGCCTCGCGCACCCTGCTGGCGAAGTCCGAGATCGTGCTTCTGCGCGAGGCCGAAGACCGCTTTCGTGTGGAGTGCTGGCGCTCCTTTTCCGATTACGTATGGAAATATCTCGTCGATGCCGCTAAATCCGCATGAACGTCCGGCAGCCTTCCGGCTGCCCCGAATCTGACTGACCGTCCCGCATCCGACCGGGGGACGTGACTGGGAGGCGATGCGACGGCATGGCTAAATCGGGCGCAAGGGCGCAACCGAAACTCGTCCGATCGAGGCTCGTCTTCAACTTTCCCGGCTTTGAGGGCACGGGTCCGCTCGCCCAACTCGACCGTCTGCGCCACAGCGCGCAGAAAACCGGCGAGGTCTGGGGATTCTCCTACGAACGTGCCAGTGCCAATGCGATTGCAGAGGAAAGTCACGCCATTTCCGAGAGCGTGACCAGCGGGACGAACTGGCAGACCCGCACCCGCATCGTGCAATTCTCCTGGTCCGATGTGATCGAAAGCTATGAGAGCGAGCCCTTTCCCTGGGGCCTGTTCCGCAATTTCCCGAAATTCATGACCTTCTTTGCCGACGGCACGGTCGGGCGCTACCGCCGTGCATCGAAGCGCTACTGGGCCTTCACCATCTTTCCCCTGCTGCTGATCGCGGTCTTTGCGATCGTCTGCGGAATTGCGATCCATTTTGCGCTCGCCGCGTTTCTCGTGCAGCCTCCCGGCTGGGCGCTCACATTCGTCCTCACCCTCGCCGCAACCCTGCTCGCGTGCCGCTGGCCCGGCCAGCGGCTCTATTTGCTGTTGACCATCAACGATTGGGGCTTCGCCAGGGACATGGTCAACCGGATCAATCCCGAAATCGAGCAGCGCTACCTCACCTTCGCCTCAACGCTTGCCGACGAGATCGCGCGCTCCAGGCACGACGAGATCGTTATCGCCGGCCACTCCTTCGGGACTGTTTGGGCAGCCGGCGCGTTGGCCGTGGCGCTCGAAAAGGACCCCAGGCTGCTGTCCGGCCGCAATGTCACCTTTCTGGCGCTCGGCTCGAGCCTGCTGAAGATCGCCCTTGCGCCCGGTGCCGGCTTCATGCGCGACTGGATGGCGCGGATCATCGCCGAGCCGGACCTGACCTGGCACGAAATCCAGACCAAGGACGACCTGATCGCCTTCTACAAGGCCGACCCCTTCGCGGAACTGGGCATTACCGGCATCAAGGCGACGCTGAAGATCGACCGCGTCAAATACAAGGAGGCGATGAACCGCAGACGCTATCGCCAGATGTTGCGCTCGCCCTATCGCACCCACCGCCAGTACATTCTCTATCAGGACCGCCGCGTGTTCTTCGACTACGTGTTGCGCCTGTTCGGCCCGCTGCCGGCCCGCGATCTCGCGCTCGATCCCGGCCTGATCGACAAGATCGGGCAGGACGGCGCGCTTGCCGGCGCCCCCCCCAGGAAAACCAACAAATCCGGAGCCGCCAAATGACCTGGCTTACCTGGCCACTCGTCGGCATGATCATATGGTGCGTGTGCCTCGCCCTGTGGATTGCGATCCGCTGGGTCCCGAACCGCCGCTCGCGGCGCGCCAAGATCTCGCTGGCCTCGCGCACGCCCTCCGAGCGCTTTTCCATGATCGTTTCCTGGATGGGGCTTGGCGGCATTCCGCTGATCTGGATATTCACGGGCTGGCCCTCGGCGCTTGACCATGAGACACATCCGGTAGTCGTGCTGGTCGGCGCTGCGATCTTCGCGCTGTCGCTGCGCCTCTTCCGCCTCACCCACAAGGCGCTTGGCGTGATGTGGTCGCATTCGCTCGACCTGCGCGAAGACCACAAGCTGGTTTCGACGGGCATCTACGAGAAGGTGCGCCACCCCATGTACACGGCCTTCTGGATGTGGGCGCTCGCCCAGCCCTTCCTGCTGTCGAACTGGCTGGCCGGCTTATCCGGCATCTTCGGCTTCGGTACGCTCTACTTCCTGCGTGTCGGCCAGGAGGAGCGCATGATGGAAGAGCGCTTCGGGCAGGAATACCGCGATTACAGCAAGCGCACCAAACGAATCATTCCCGGTATTTACTAGGACCGGACTGGCGCTTTTTTCGGCAATCTGATCGCGGTTCGACCGCCGCTCAGCCGGCGTTCGCCGTGCATTGCAGCTATTGTGCAACACTCGCCGGCAAAGATGGTTAACTGGCTCAAAGTCCGTTTCCGATTGCCGTGCATTGGGGCAAATTGGCCGCTACTCCTTCCCGGCTGCGTTCTTTCAGGATTCGCGGCTGTTTTTGTTGATTCCTTGATTCGCCACGGATGAGCGCAATGCCGTCAAAGACCCTCCAATTCGCTTCGATCTTCCTTGTCTCGGGCATGCTGGCGCTCGCCGGTTGCTCCTCTACGGCCACGTCGACCAGCGGCGGCGTTTCGGCGCGCACCGCCGATCCGGTCAAGACCGCCAGGACCGCCGAACGCTTCGACGAGGCGGAGGCGAGAGCCAGCGCCACGCGCACCGGCGAAGTCTACCTGCTGCGCGGTCTGGCAGATGTCTTCTCGCGCGGCATGGACGTCATGGGCGCCAAGCTCAACCGTTCCGGCGTCTACGCCATGGTCGACAGCTACGCCAACTGGCAGGAAATCGCCGACATCATCGTCAAGCGCTCCAAGAAGGGCGACCTTTCCTATCCGATCGTCATCATGGGCCATTCGCTGGGCGGCAACGATGCCCCCAAGATGGCCAGCTATCTTGGCCAGCGCGGCATCAAGGTCTCCTATGTCGTGACCTTCGACCCGACCCGCCCGGGCTATGTCGGCAAGAATGTTGACCGGGTCGTCAATTTCTACCTGCCCAACGACGAGGGCAACACGGTGCGCAAGGCCGCCGGCTTCACCGGTTCGCTGCAGAACATCTCCATGGCCGGCCATGACGACATCACGCACACCACGATCGAAAAGAACGTGAAGCTGCAAAACGATGTCATCGGACGCATCATGTCGATGACGAAAAAGAAGCGCTGACAGCTTCTTCATCACGAAAAAGTTTCCAGGCGGCGCGGGCGTTCTTCACCCGCGCCGCTTTCATTTCCTGGAGTGCGAACCGGCCTTCGCCCTTACCGCTTCCTGCGCGGCGGCAAGTGCCGCCTCTATTTTTTCAGCTTCCGCAGCATCCAACTCGCTCAAATCGACGAACAGCCGCATCCGTTCGCTGCTTTCCTCGTGGATGTCGCCTCCCCCCGCCTCGCCCGCGATCCGCGCCGGATCGACGGCATAGGGCACGACCTCGCGGCTGATGCCCTTCAGCGTGATCGGCTCGAGCGCCCTGGCGCTGACCCGCTCGCGCACCAGCGCATAGGTTTCGTAGCTCATCACGATCCCGCCCGGCTCCGCGATCGATTCGAGCCTCGCCGCGAGGTTCGCCTCGGCGCCGATGATCGTGTAGTCCATGCGGTCCGCGCTGCCGAAATTGCCCACATTGCAATAGCCGGTATTGATCCCCATGCGTGCCATGAACGGGCTGTCGATGCCACGCGCGCGCCAGGCGTGGCCAAGCTCGGCAAGCCGGCGCTGCATGGCAATCGCCATCTCCACGCAGGCAAGAGCGTCCTCCCGCGCGCCCTTCGTCTCCGGATCTCCGAAGAAGGCAAGGATCGCATCCCCGATGAATTTGTCGACGGTCGCGCCGTGTTCGTGCGCAATCGCCGACATTTCGGTGAAATACTCATTGAGCAGCGAGGTCAGTTCCTCAGGCTGCAGGCGTTCCGTCGTCCGGGTGAAATCCTTGATGTCGGAAAAGAAGATCGACAGCTTCTTGCGCTCCGTCGAAATGACCGCGTCGCGCTCGCCCGAGAAAATCGACTTGTAGACCTGCGGCGACAGATATTTGGAGATCTTCATCGAGATCGCCGCAAGAAACGAATTGGTTTCCTCCAGCTCCGAGTTCATGCCGGCGAATTGCAGCGCCTGGCGCCATTGCAGCGCGGCGAAACCCATGCCGGCCAGCCCCGCCAGAACCAGATAGATGAGCAGGAACTCGAAAGAGAACAGATTGGCCGCTATCGGCTGGTCGATGGTGATCGACTGGATGCCGCGCACGTCGCCCACCTGCCAGTCCGTCTTCGGACTGTCGGGATGGGTGTTGTGGCAGGACACGCAAGATGATCCCATCATCACCGGAACTGCCATGTTCACCTCGCGCCGAAACACCGATCCGCCGGTTTCGATCAGGCTGTCGGAAGGAGAGCCCGAATAGCGGAAGGTGGACAGCGCGCGCTTTTCGAAATCGGTCAGCCGGTGCGGCGCCCGGTTCCTGAACGGATAGTCGGAAGCAAAACGGTACTGGATGCCCTCGGCACGCGCGCCGATTACATCGCCCAGTTCGATCGACAGCGTGGCGGGAATGGGAATGCCGCCGGCGATGTCGTGATACTTGTCGGTCGGTGTCGCCTTGCCGCCCGAATCCTGCACCCGGTCGATGACGTTGGCCGCGTAATAGGCGCGAATGTCGGAGATGACCGCGTTGAGATCGCTTGCCTGCCGGCGAAGCGATTCGTTCGACAGGTTCCTGAGGTCCAGCCACACCGCGACCGGCAACGAGACGAGCGCCAGCGTCACGATGGCGAAGAACCAGCCAGGCTGCTCCATGAAACGCCGGCCCAGCCGGTCGAAAAAGCCATCGCGGCGGCTGGCGGCAGGCCTAGACCTCACCTTGTCTGCCGGATCGGATCCACGGTTCGATTCCCCTCGCATTCCCGGCTCCATTTCATCGTTTCCCGACGTCGGCAAAAACAATAGCGCCGCGTGAAGTAAGCACAAATCCGCTGCATGTGAAGCAGGGAGCGGCAGATGGTTATCCCGGTTGAATTTATTGTCTTGCCGAACGAACCGATTGCAGATAGCTCGCTGATTGGTGGGACTTTCCAGCCTGGAGTTGAGCAATGTCCGTACGCACAATGCGGTCAACCACCGCGCATCTTGCCGTCATCCTTGCAGCGACCATCGCAACATGTGCCATCGACTTGGGCGCCGGCGCGAATACGGCCTGGGCGAACAAGGGCGCTGAAGAGGAAACACGCAACCCTGAAAAGGTTTGCACCGTCTACGATCTCAACAAAATCCTCTCGATGAGCATTCGCGAACTCAAGGGCGTGAGCGCGCATCTGGCTGCCTGGGGATCCAGCTTCACCATTACCGGTTTCAATGAAAAAACCTCGCGGGCCTTCCTCGCCCTGCTGCTGATCGACTATTCGCAAGCCAGGTCGCTTATAAGTGAGTTGCGATCTGCGAAAAACGACCGGCAGCGCAACGCCGTGATCGACAAGGCAATGGCGGCCAAGAAAAAGGAGGCCGCCAGGATCAAGGCGGAATATCTGGTTGCCCTGGACGAGGTGGAGGCAGCTGCCGCAAAATCTCCAGCCGCGCGGAAAGTGTTGAATTCGATTATATTCGGTCTGGTCGAAGCTGTCGGAGGCGTCGATATCTATGTCAAATCGACCAGCCTGGAAGACGGAATAAGCAGCAGAGACCTCAGGAAGCTGGAAATATTCGCCGGCCTCAAGAATCTGGTTTCGGACGCCAACGCCTATTTGGGCAATCTCGACTATCTCCGGCGCTACATCAACCGGCCCGCCAATGCGAAATGCGAGTGACGCCGGGGAAAAATCGCCGCAAGGGCGGAACGTCTGGCTGGGAATGGTGGGCGTGACAGGGATTGAACCTGTGACCCCTACGATGTCAACGTAGTGCTCTCCC
>JAGRLL010000267.1:5462-6839 GCA_020441855.1 Nitratireductor sp. | reverse complement strand
GTTCATCGGCCTGCGCGAACAGATATCGCCGACCATTCTGGCGTTGGCGGCCTTGCTGGTGCTCGTCTCGGTAATCCTGCTCACGACGCTGGAGCTGATCAGAAGGCGCAACGAGAGACTGCGCGGCATGTCACCGGGCTGACCGGCCCGTCGGTCATGGAGGACCGGTACCGGTCAGGACGGGTAAGATCCGGCAATCTCGGTGGGTCAACAGGCCGGATTGTTCATAAACAAGTCGGACCGCTACGGCCTCACAAACACGTCGCATCGCGACAGTTTGGGTCGGGAATTGTCATCGCTTCCCACAATCAGCGTCAGGCCGGACAGTGGATCACGCGGCCCTGATCGTTATTCCTCCAGCATTTCCTTGACCGCCGTTGCGAGCTGCTTGAGCGTGAAGGGCTTGGGCAGGAAAGCGAAATTGTGCGTTTCGTCGGCCGGCAGGTTCTTCTCGAACGCGTCCTCGGCATAGCCCGACATGAAGATGAACCTGAGATCCGGATGGGTCTTGCGCAATTCGGTAAACAGCGTCGGGCCGTCCATTTCCGGCATGACGACGTCCGACACGACGATGTCGACCTGATCGCCGATCTCCCGCATCGCGTCCAGTGCTTCGACGCCGCTGGACGCTTCGTGCACCTCGTAGCCGCGGGCGGCCAGCGCACGCGAGGCAAAGGCGCGTACCGCGTCCTCGTCTTCGACCAGCAGAACGCACGCGCTTCCGGTAAGGTCCTTCGCCTTTTCCCTGGTCTCAAGGGCGGCTTCCACCTCGCCGCCTGCCGGTTCGGCCGCCGTCTCGGCCACTTCCTCGACCACATGGCGCGGCAGGAAGACCCGGAATGTCGTGCCCTTGCCAGGCGTGCTCTCCGGGTAGATGTAGCCGCCGGTCTGCTTGACGATGCCATAGACGGTGGAAAGACCGAGTCCGGTCCCCTTGCCGACCTCCTTGGTCGAGAAAAACGGCTCGAAGATCTTCTCCATGACCTCTGGCGGCATGCCAGTACCGCCATCCTCGACTTCGATCAGCACGTAGTCGGTCGCCGGCATTTCCTTGTGGCCGTAGGCTGGCGCTTCCTCGGCCGCAACATTGAGGGTGCGGATGGTCAAGACGCCCCCGTCCGGCATGGCGTCCCTTGCATTCACCGACAGGTTCACCACGACTTGCTCGAACTGGGACACATCCGCCTTGACCGGCCACAAATCCCGCCCGTGCACGACATTGAGCGAAACCTTCTCGCCAAGAAGCCGGTCGAGCAGCATCTTCAGGTCGGACAGCACTTCCGACAATTGCAGAACTTCGGGACGCAGCGTCTGACGCCGCGAAAAGGCCAGAAGCTGGCGAACAAGGCTCGCCGCGCGGTTGGCGTTCTGCTTGAT
>JAGRLL010000267.1:0-5382 GCA_020441855.1 Nitratireductor sp. | reverse complement strand
TTGTTGAAGTCATGCGCGATGCCGCCGGCGAGTTGACCGACGGCCTGCATCTTCTGTCCCTGCGCGAATTGTTCCTCCAGCGCGCGCTGCTCGGTCGTCTCCATCACATAGGCGACAACACGTTCGTCGTCTCTGGAGCCATCCTCGCCAGGAACCGGCGTCGCCGGACTGAGGAAGAAACGCACATAACGCCCCTTCTCGCCCGGCATCGGCAGTTCGACCGGCTCTATCCTGGCCTGACCGCCCAGAGCCGCCTGCCATGCGGTCTCAAGCGATCCCGGGTCGCCTCCGCCCGCAAGATCGGCATAGCTCATGCCTTCGATGCCGCCATGGGCGTCGATAGCGGCGGCGAACATGCGCTGGAATGGCGCATTCGTGCGTCGCACGATGCCATCCGCCCCGAACGACGTGATGGCGAACGGCGTATTGTCGAAAAACCGGGTAAAACGAAGCTCCGCGTCCCGCAGCGCATCGCCGCCTTCACCGACCAGCCGGTTGATCACCAGCGTTCGCGTCGCCCCCGGCGCACCGTCGGCATTGGCGGGAACGCGGTGATAGAGCCGTACCGGCAGTCGCGTACCGTCGCTTTTCGCCAGATCCAGATCGATGACCGAAGTCTTGGTTTCGCTGGCATCGGGTTTAACCGCGCGCAGCAGCGCCATGCCGTCGCCCGGGATCAGTTCCGAAATATTCATGCGACCCGGCTTGAAACGCGCAAGATCGATGCCCAGCCAGTCGGCCAGCGTGGCGTTGAGATAGACCAGCGAGCCATCGGCCTCGCTGGAGAAGAACCCCGCCGGTGCGTGGTCGAGATAATGGATCGCGTTCTGTAGCTCCAGGAACGCCGTCTCCTGGCGACGACGGTCGGCGGTGATGTCGGACAGCTGCCAGACCGTCAGCGCTCCGCTTTCACCCTCCAGCGACATGGGCCGCCCGCGCAGGCGAAACCAGCGCGCGCCCTCATCGCCGCCTTTCAGGCCGCTCGACAGCCGGAACTCCTCGACCCTCGTTTCGCCCGCCCGCACCGCATTGGCGATGCGATAGACAATATCGGCCGAATCCATCCGGCGCGAGAACAGCGCCTCGACCGAAACGACCTCGCTCTCCTCGCGAGCATCCAGCAGGTCGCCATAGGCCCGGTTGGCATAAATGATGCGGCCCTCGCCATCGACGACGACGACGCCCGAATCCATGCCATCAACAAGGCTTTCGTACAGTTTTTCCGTCGAACGCCTTGAGCCAAGCTGCAGAAGGCCCAGCGAAAGCGCGAACAGGAAAAAGACGCCAATTCCGGCCAATGCCCCCAACGCCGCAAGCAGGCCCGGCTCGCCCATCCACTCCTGGCCGGCAACATAGATGATGATTGAAAGGAGAGAGAGGATCAGCCCGAGAACGATCAGGCGTATTGCGCCATGCGCCTTGGGGGGCCGGCGGATAATCGGTTCCAGCTTTGCCGGTTTTGCCGTTGCCTTGTCCGTCATGCGCGAATTCTTGTCCTGAAGGCCCCGACGCCTTTTGTACACGCCTTTTGATATACGCCTTGAAACCATATTCGCGCGACATGCGGAAGCCCCGCACCACGTTTTGCCCGGCTTGCTTGCGCCAGACTGACGGCGGCGGTCACCGTGTCGACAAATTGTTTCCCCATTGCTCACAACCTTTAGTGGCTGTCCCGGCCAATTCGCTTGCTCGTGACAGCTACTTGTTTAACTTCGTTTTCGCGTCGCAGTTCGCGAGACGCTAACAAAAGCCCCGCTTGACGCCCAAGTAAGGAGTGTACCGTTATGACCTGGCTGCAATCGATCTTTCAGGGCGATGCCCTTGGCATCAAACTGACGTTCATCGTGCTGGTTCTGGCGCTTGCACTCGTGCTTCTGTTCTGGATCTTCCGCAAGATCGCCGGCGCCAATCAGGTCAAGGCACCGCGAACCCGCAAGCCCAGGCTTTCGGTAACCGACGCCGCGGTGGTCGACGACAAGCGGCGCCTCGTACTCGTCCGCCGCGACGACATCGAGCACCTTGTCATGATCGGCGGCCCCACGGACATCGTCATCGAGCAGGGCATTCCCGTGATCCATCGCGAGTTTGTCCACGAGCAGACGCACGTTGAAACGCAAAACGGGCACACCGGGGACATGGACGATCCGTCATTGTCCGAACACGAACCCATCGCCGCTGCTGCGCCCCACAAGCCTCCGCTTCAGGATACGCCCGGGATGCCGGCAAAACCCGAGCCTGGACACCCCGTCCAGGCGAGCGCCGAAATTCCCGCCACGGGCAGTCAAATAGCACCCGAACGCCCCCTGGGCGAACGCGCCATGAGCCGGCGCCTGGATTTGACGCCTCCGCCGATCGCCACCACCGGACGTCCGGCCCGGCACGCAGTCATCACGGAGCCCGGCGTCACCACCCGGGAGACCGGCAATGACGACGATTTCGACGCTCAGTTCACCAGCGACCTCGAGGCTGTCTTCAATGAGGAGGAAGCAGCCACTCCGTCGGTGACGGCGGAAAGCCGCTACGGCGCGTCACAATCCGGCCCGGCCGGCGGCGCCAAGCCATCCGAACCGCAAGTTCGCGGGCGCGGCGAGAACATGGAAGAAGAGATGCAGCGCCTGCTCGACGAGTTGTCCGGCGCAAAGCCACACTGAATTTCAGGCTAAGAAAGGATCGACGGCGGGCATCCACCCGCTGCGAAATGCGCGGTCAGTCGTCGCGATACACCTTTTCGCGGCGCTCGTGGCGCTCCTGCGCCTCGATCGACAAAGTCGCAATCGGACGCGCATCGAGCCTTTTCAGGCTGATCGGCTCGCCAGTTTCCTCGCAAAAGCCGTAGCTCCCATCCTCGATGCGGCGAAGCGCGGCATCGATTTTCGCGATCAGCTTGCGCTGCCGGTCTCTGGCCCTGAGTTCGATGGAACGGTCGGTTTCGGAGGAAGCCCGGTCCGCGATATCCGGCATTTTGTCGGATTGGCCCTGAAGGGTTTCCAGCGTTTCGCGCGATTCCTTGAGGATATCGTTTTTCCAGCCGACCAGTTTGCGCCGGAAATATTCGCGCTGGCGCTCGTTCATGAACGGTTCGTCATCACTCGGCGCGTAGTCCGTTTCAACTGTTACCGACATGAACAATACCTCGAATACCAGCGAAAGTGCGGGCCTTATAGCGACCGATTGTAAAACCCACAAGACGCAATTTAAGGCAATTCACTTACGTTTCGCCTTGACGGGTTTTTCAAACGAAACAATGGCTTGGTAAATCACCCTGCATCCAAACGGTGCTGCTTATGCACATGAACGCTGCATTTTTCACCCACCAAAAC
Organism: Nitratireductor sp.; assembly: GCA_020441855.1. GTDB lineage: Bacteria > Pseudomonadota > Alphaproteobacteria > Rhizobiales > Rhizobiaceae > BOKV01. The sequence goes on along the minus strand of JAGRLL010000267.1, from coordinate 2,062 downwards.
GCGCTTGGCGGCGCGCGCGCGCCTCTTCGATCCGGTCGAGAAACTGCAATCGCCAGTATTCAAGTTGCGTCGCCAGCCGGCCGGCCAGCCCACCGCCCCAGTTGAGCGTAAATGGCGTAAACAGCCGCCACTGATCGTCATCGTGGGCAATCGCCTGCGCCACCAGCCTGCCACCCATTGCCGTTGTGTTCAGACCGTGTCCGCCGAACGCGGTACACGCCCACAATCCGTCGCCAAGATCGCCAAGTAGAGGCATCTTGTGGGTGGCATATCCCATCAATCCCGCCCAGGCATGTTCGATGGCAAGGTCGTCGAGTTGCGGATAGACCGAACGGATATCGCGCGCGAGTTCTTCTCCCAGATGCGGCGGCAAGGAGCGTCGCGTCGTGATGCGCCCGCCCCACAGCAGGCGGCGCCCCTCGCCGCCTGGGCCGTCGACGATGCGGTAATAGTCGCCGGCCCTGCGCGTGTCGCCAAGACATCCTTCGAAACGGATCGCTTCTTCCAGCCTGGCGCTTCGCGCCGTCACGACATAGGTCGATACCGGCAGGATGGCGGCATTGACGCGCCGGGCCAGACCGCCGGATGGCCCGCCATAGGCGCTGCCCGCCAGCACGACCTGCCGCGCCTCGACCGTGCCCCGCACCGTCTCCACAATCCATGTCCCTGCTTCGCGCCGCAGGGCGATCACCTTCGATTTTTCGAACAGCCTGGCGCCCGCATCGACGGCGAGTTGCGCGACCAGGCCGGCATAATTGAGCGGATGGATGTGGAAAGGGCTCAGATCGAGCATGCCGCCATGGTAACGTTTACTCGAAACGTACTGCGCAAGTTCGTTGCGGGCGACGAACCTGTAACTGGCGCCATAATCTTGCGCCATGCGTTCGGCAGTGCGCTTCAGCGCGGCGCTGTCGCCGTGGCGGATCATCTTCAGCCAGCCGTGCCCGCCGATAATGTCGCTGCGCCCGTTTTCCTCGATCGTCCTGCGGACATAGGAAACGCCGTCGAGGCTGAGGCTGTAGAGCTTGCGCGCGTGTTCGATCCCCAACCGTTCTTCCAGTTTGAGGATCGATTCGGAAAAACTTGCCGATACGAAGCCGCCATTGCGTCCCGAGGCAGCCCAGCCAACGCGTTCGGCTTCGAGCAGGACGACCGCCTGCCCGGCCCTGGCCAGTTCCAGCGCGGCGGTGAGCCCCGCGAGCCCGCCGCCGATTACGCAGACCGCCGTCTCCGCCCTGCCCTCCAGGATCGGCAAGGAAGGCAAACTCCTTGCGGTCGCCGCATAATAGCTGTCGACGTGGCCGCCTGGCGGCGCGGCTTGCGGGTTGTCGGGAGAATTCATGCGATCGGGTCCGGCACGAACAGATGCGATATCGCGAATAAGCATGAAACGGTTTCGCTGTCACGGTGTGCGATGCCGGGCTTTCGGCGGTTGAGATCGGAGAGGAATACGGCTAGTCCTTGTTCACCCATCGACACATTGGAGGGGCGATGTTGCGGTTATATCTCCTGCGCCATGCCAAGTCCTCTTGGGCAGAGCCTGGCCAAGCCGATTTCGACCGTTCGCTCAGCCCGCGCGGCGCAGACGATGTGCCGAAGATCGCCGCAGCGATGCGCAGGAAGGGTTATCTGCCCGGACATATCTATTGTTCGCCGACCTTGCGCACACGCGTAACCCTGCACGGCATCATGTCGGCCTTCGACAATCCTCCCAATGTCGACTATGACGAAAACCTCTATTCCGGCGGCGTGACCGCCTATTTCGACTGCGTGCACCGTCATCCGGCGAAGGATGCCCTGATGATCATCGGTCACAATCCGATGTGCGAAGACTTTTCCGCGGCCCTGGCGAAGACCGGCGAACCCGAGGCGATTGCCCGCATGTCGATCAAGTTCCCGACCGGCGCGCTTGCCGTCTTCGATCTAGACGCATCGGACTGGTCGAAGATCGAGCGCGGATGCGGCCATCTCGTCGATTTTATCGTTCCCAGGGAACTTTGAGCGTCGGGTTTGCGCTTTCGCGCGCGCCATCCGATATGTAGGCGATGAAGCCGCCCAGCAA
>JAGRLL010000266.1:3935-4343 GCA_020441855.1 Nitratireductor sp. | reverse complement strand
TAAGGAAGATACAAATAACTGATCGTTTGTAAACGTCTATTGAGTGCCTTTCTGACACCCGAAAGCGGTAAAAACCCCGGAAAAACGGGCTCTCTCGTCGATCTGAGCGCTGATTGCCGGGTCTTTGTTCAATCCCGAAGGCCGCAGCGCTCATCATATATAGAGGGGCTTGAGAATTACCGGTGTGACGGAAGCGATAAGCGTGTTAGCTTCCGTAACAAGATCGAAGCGCCGTTTTATCAATGCCTTATGAAATCGGGAAAATTAATCATGAGATCCTCCTGAGGCCGATCGCGGCCGCGGAGGATGCGCTTGCGCGGCTCGATGAGCGCGTCGCCCGATCAGAGGTCGGGCCAGGCTTTGCCGAACGAGCAGATTTCTTCGATTCCATCTCCAGTATGTGGGTCG
>JAGRLL010000266.1:3536-3892 GCA_020441855.1 Nitratireductor sp. | reverse complement strand
TTCTCCACGACGCACAGATGGACATACGCGCGCCCAGCCATGAGCTCGTCATTGCGCACCGCATTGTGCGGGCGCGGCGCCGGGTGTCGCGCAACAATCCAGGATGGGCGGTTTCGCGGTCGGGGATTATGGCGCTGGCTGGCGTCGCGGAAGAGATCTCTGTCGAAGCAGAACCCGTCGACAGGGGAGGGGAGGGGGTCGAACTCGAATTGGTTGGTGACGCAGCCCTGTCTCCGGAGCTGGCCGAGATCGATGAGGTGCTCGCTCGCACCCAATGGCTGGTCGATGGCGATGCGGCTGTCGAACAAAGGAAACGAGAACCCGAGATCAATGTCGGCGAGCTGCTCATTCGCGAT
>JAGRLL010000266.1:0-3521 GCA_020441855.1 Nitratireductor sp. | reverse complement strand
GAGCGGATCGGCGAGTGGCTTGAGCTGGCCAAGCAGCTCGAACGGCTTCCGACCACACTGGCCGCATCGGTTCTCTGGGATGGATGGGAACATCTCGAACCCCTCCAGCGTCAACACTGGCTTGGCCAGGTGCTCGTTTCGGATTTCCTGCGAGCTCGCGGAAAGGTTCGATCTCATTTGCTGGCATATGCAGTCGGCCTGCGGGAGATACCACGGGAGCGGAGGCGCGCGCGCGATCGGACCACAAGGCTTGTCGCATATCTCGATGCGATGAGCGCGGCGGCCGGCATGGGGATCAAGGACATTGACCGGCTGACGCTCGCGAAGCGGCAGCTTGAGCGGAAGGCGTCAGGCCGGCGTACGACGAGCAGCCTTCCTGTCGCCGTTGATCTGCTGATGTCTCGGCCGATCGTGTCGGCTCATATGGTTGCAAAAGCCGCGAAGATCTCGCCACGCGGAGCCTTGAACCTGGTCAGTGATCTCGGCGTTCGCGAGTTGACGGGCAGGGGACGTTATAGAGCATGGGGGGTTCTATGACAGCGTTCCACCCACTTTTTGCTCTTTCTTGCGCTCGGCTCAATGTCCAGACAACTGCCGGTCCGAACAAAGAAGATGGGATCCCTCTTGGGCGCCTTCTTCACTTTGTGGAAAAAGGCTTCGATGATTGCCAGGAGGAGATACTTCCCCACCCGCTCGCCGACGCTCTCAGATAGCTCTGGATACACCAGTCATTCCAAGCCCCACTTTCTCGCTCCAGCTCTGGTTTGTTGATTGCATTTCTCGGCAAGCACCCGAGAATAGTCCTTCGGTGAAACAATGGCACAGGTGAACTCACCTGGCCCGTCCCGTTCAAAAAGAACAATTGCCGGTCGCGGCACGTCACGCAGTGGCCGTAATCTGACGCGATGCGTATTGTTCTCGAAATGGGTGAGATGGACGCGAAAATCCTCCGCTGCAAAATGAAAGAGGACTTCTTTAGTTTGTGCAGGGCCGACACCAAAATAGGCCGACAGCGTCGCCACCGGTAACTGGATTTGATACCCCATTACGCTCGCATCTGGCGCGCCGGTTTCCCCGGCCAATATCTGAAGGTAAAGCCTCCGGGGCGGCTTGCTAAGCGGGTCAAGCTTACGCAAAACCGAATCCCTCTTTCGGGCATTTTCAATGTCGAGAACCTTTGCGAATAGCGGCTTCGAGGCGACCTTTGCCCCGACTGAGAATGATGGCTTCGCTGGCTCACCAGATTCCGATTTTGCGCCGCCGTCTGCGTCGGCTTCCTCATCCAGTCGGCTTTGTGCCTTCATCGCGCGAACGAACGAAATATCGACGTCGACAGCAGTTCCTTTCACATAGTTCCAAGCCCCCTCAAGGTCGTTTGCGATTCTGGAGGCACGAGGCACCTCGATTCGTGTGCCGAGTTCTATGTTTCGGCTTAATCCCGCGCCGGTCAGGTTAGCCGATCCGACGATAGCCTTGAGATAGTCGTCGCCTTCAAACAGCATAAGTTTGGGGTGAAATACGGCGTTTCGATACTTGTCTTCAAAAGCCCCGCAGTACACTTTCCCCGGAAAGAGTTCTTTGAGATACAGCCCATATAGAAAGCTGTCAGGGGACGTGACATCGTTATCGAAGCCGTATGCAGTCTCCAAAATGCCGCCGGCCCGCAGAAACTCTTCGAGATTTTCGGAGATGAGGCCCAGTCCGTCCCACCGCGCATAAGCAACTGCGAAGCGTACTTTTTTCAGTCCGCCTGTCGCTAGGATTTCGTTGATTTGCGAATAGAACCGGGCCTTTCCTTCATAGGTCTGGCTTACAACCCGGAGTTTTCCGCCCTTCTTTTCCATCGAGTCTCACGCAACCATATCGGTTTCGGTGCTGCCGGCCGCAAGCGCGCTCAAATATGCAAGGCATAGATCGCAGGAGCGGTACTGACCGCCGTACATTTCCCTTTCCTGCCGCTCAACAATCGGAAAGGTAGAATAGACATAACGAACATCATCCCGATCCGTGATGCCGTAAAGGTGAAAGAAGATGGCATCTAGCTTCGCGCGCAATCTAAGTCGCCGTTCTTCGTCCCATCCGAATGGCGGAAAAACATTTCCAGCATCGTCGGTGTAGCCCATGTCCCGCGCGAACGGTGTCATGTCCTGAGAGGTGTATGTAAGCTCCAGGACAATATCGCGCAGGACGTCCGTGGCTGAACTCGATCCAAACTTCGTATCGTAGAAGCGCTCAGGCACAATCACCGGAAGCTGCTCGACGATGAATAGATTCAACGTCTGACCCTGCACCTTTTGCCGGGTAACATAATCGAAGGGTATCGAGTTCAAGTTCGCGGCCAGCAGCCACTCGTCACTGGTCTCGCCTTCGCGCAAAAGCAACGGCACCTTGTTACCAAAGGCGACGGTCGGCAACAGAGCTGCGATGAACGTTCGCACATTGGTAGGCGCAGTTATTTCCTTGAAGCCGAGAACCCAGCCCGGCCCCGCGGACCATTTGCATTTCTCTTCCAGTACCCAAAACTGCGGCGCTGGAAGCCATGACGGATCGCAATGTTGCTCGAATGTTGCGGGTTCCGGTTGCGCGGGGCGGTGTTGGTTCTCCGGATTGACGACTACGCTTGCCGCACGGTGGTCAAAGGCCTGAATCATCTTGCCCTCATAAAGGGGAACCCAATCCCCCTTCAGGCTGCCATAGCGATTTCCCCCTTTGTGCCAGCCTCCTTCCTGTTCTTCCAATTCCCGTCGAGTCCGGAAAAGTCCGGAGTCATTGGTCATGTGAAACATGGTGGAATATTTCAGCGGCCACGCTTTGATCTCTTCGCCACCTGACCGGTCAGACAGAATCCTCCCACTGGAATAGATTGCTGTTGTAAGCTCAGCGTCGCGGCGCGAGCGGAATATCGGCGCAGTACCGGTATTTGGATTCACCCGCGAGAAATCTTCAGCCGTGAGCGCGAAGCGCTGTTCAGGATCGTTAAGTTCGCTGACACTTTGCAGGAAGAAGGCGCACATGGCCGCTTCGGCAGTCGGGGTTGGGCTTGCCACAAAGACGCAGAATTTGAAGCGGCTATCGACATCGGGGAAGAACGGGGCGGCATTGTAGCGCGTGCGCCGGTTCTCGAAATCATAGAGCGCCTTCAGCCGACCTTGTGTCGAAACGCCCTTGAAGAAAGTCGACGACGTTTTGTCCGATGCGATGCCGGACGGCGTGAGCAGGCCCACCATGCCGTCCCGCTTCACGAGCGCCATGGCGCGCTCGACGAAAAGCGAATAGATATTTACGTCGCCGCCTGAGAGCAGCGGATAATCGCCGCCTGACCGGGCCATTCGCGTCGCCGCTTCGGCCCGCTCGTTCGCCTTCTTGAAGTCGCCGGAAAGCGGATCATCATTCCGTTCCAGCTCGTCGATCATCCGCTTGCGATCGGCCGCTTTCTGCGCCAGCGCAATCTCCCGTTTGCGTGCAGCAAACCACTCGACTTGCTGGAGTTTCATGCGGTCCCACGGCGGATTGCCGATGAT
>JAGRLL010000026.1 GCA_020441855.1 Nitratireductor sp. | reverse complement strand
ACATTCGGCAGATCGACGACCATGTCGACGATGGCGAACTTGATGTCGGGAAATTCCTTGGCGACCTTTTCGAGCGCGGCGGCCTGCGAAAAGCCGATGGCGACGATCGGGCTGTTGCCGTCCTGGGCGAAGCGGCGCATGGCCTGCTCGCGCTGCGCGTCATTCTGGATTTCGAATTCGCGGTATTCGATGCCGGTATCGGCCTTGAACTTCTCCGCTCCCTTGTAGGCGGCCTCGTTGAAGGATTTGTCGTTCTTGCCGCCCATGTCGTAGATCACGGCCGGCTTGACGTCTGCAGCATGCGCGGCAACGGCCGTCGCGGCGACTGCGAACATTCCGAGTAAGAATCGCTTCATGTCGTATTCCCTGTTTCCCGCTATCTGGGTCTGTTTACTGGTTTCTTTTTCAAATTGCCGTTTCAGGCATGCCGGGCTGCGACAACGAGAGAAATGGGCTCTTGCGCCCCGCCGGCATTGCCCGAACATGCCAGCCGCTTCGCGCTGTCGAGGAACCGCCGCCCGCGCTTCAGGCGCATCCGGCGGTTCCCGTATCGGTCAGTCTGGCACGGTTTCCACGTTTTTGCATGCGGAAATTTCCGCAAGGTGAGCCTGCGCCGGTGGGTGTGTCCGGCGATGCGGCGATGCCGGCTACACGCCATCCGGCCTGCCAAGATTGTGCGGTTGGAGCGAAAAGTGTAACCGTTCCGGGGCGGGGCATTGCAATGGTCCATTGCGCGGCGGCGCGGCAGGCACGAGGGAGCAGCGGCGCGTGAAATCCAGATTTCCGGTTCTGGTCGGCGATATCGGCGGCACCAATGCCCGATTTGCCGTTGTCGGCGATGCCGGCGCACCGGCGCAGGCCATCCCGCCCGTGCGCATCGACCAGTTCGAGACGATCGAGGACGCCATCGACGGCGCCGTGTTGCGCACCGGCATGGCAAGGCCCCGTTCGATGATGCTCGCCATCGCCACGCCGCTGGTCGGCGAGCGTTTCAGGCTCACCAACGCACCCTGGGTCATCGATCCCGCACAGCTTATCGAGCGCTTCTCGCTCGGCGAAGTGACGCTGATGAACGATTTCGCCGCTCAGGGACTGGCGGCGCTGGCGCTGGGTGAGGGCGATCTCGTCAGCGTTGGCGGTGGCGCGGCGATCGAGGGCCACCCCAAGGTGGTGGTCGGTCCCGGCACCGGGCTCGGTATCGCGCAGATTTTCAATGTCGGCGGCAAATGGGCCGTCATTCCCGGCGAAGGCGGGCATGTCGATCTCGGGCCGCGCACGGAACGCGAAATGGCGATCTGGCCTTTCCTGAAAAAGGAAGAGGGACGCATGAGCGCGGAGAACGCGCTGTCGGGGCGCGGTCTGGAAAATCTCTATCAGGCGATCTGCCGGCTGGAGGGAAGCGGCATGACGGCGAGAGGCGCCTCGGACATTTCCCGTCTCTGGCTCGAAGGCGGCGACGCCCCGGCGCGCGAGGCGGTGGAATTGTTCCTTTCCCTGCTGGCCCGCGTCGCAGGGGACATGGCGCTGCTTTCGCTCGCCCATGGCGGCGTCTACCTTGCCGGCGGCATCGCGGCGAAAATGCTGCCCGGGATATTGAAACCCGGCTTCCGCGCCGAATTCGACAACAAGGCGCCGCATACGGCGATCATGAAGGCGATACCACTGCATGTCATGACCCATCCGACCGCCGCGCTCGAAGGACAGGTGGCCTGCGTGCGCCAGCCGGAGCGGTTCAGCCTCGAGGGAGCGACGCTGCGCTTTTGCGCCTGATGGCGGGCGAGGCGACCTGCCGCCCTTTGCAAAGCGCGGCGGGGGCTGTATTAGAGCCGCGTTGACAGAAAACGATGCGCTGGCCGAGACTGATCCGTGGCAGCGCCAAGGAAGCCGAAGCGCCATGGACATGGTGCCGGAAAGTACACGCGCTTTTCGGCTGAAAAGGGTCCGGGCCATTGTAATTGAAGGGCTTTTTAGCCCAGGGCGCGCTGCCCGATTGCAGAAATATCCAGAGCAGGGCTACCCGGTGTCCATCGAGAATTTCAGGAACGTCGCAGCCGACCCGCAGGCGCAGGCCATTGTGCGGCGCGTCATACGCGAAAACTGGCGGCATTACCGCTCGCGTTATGCGCTGGCGATCCTGTGCATGGTCGTTGTCGCCGCGACCACCGCCTACAGCGCCTATATCATCAAGGATATCGTCAACGAGGTCTTCGACAAGAAGCAGCTCGAGATGGCATGGCTCGTCTCCGGCATCGTGCTGGGCGTCTTCGTGCTCAAGGGCGTTGCCGGCTTCGGCCAGGACGTGATCCTCAATCGCATCGGAAACAACATCATCGCGCGCTACCAGAAGCGCGCCTACGACCAGATGCTGCGGCTGGGCGTCGGCTTCTACCACGATACCCGCTCGGCCTATCTGGTCGGTCAGATCTCGCAGAACATTGCCGGCCTGCGCAATCTGCTCAACCAGATCATCACCGTGGTTGCGCGCGATTTTCTCACCCTTGTCGGCCTGATCTTCGTGATGATCTGGCAGGACCCGATGATGACGCTGGGATCGCTCATCGTGCTGCCGGTCGCGGGCTATGTCATCTCGCGCTACGTCAAGAAGATGAAGACGCTGTCGCGCAAGGAGGTCAACCTCAACGCGCGCGTCAATTCCGCCATGATCGAGACCGCGCAGGGCATCACCGTGCTCAAGGCCTTCACCATGGAAGAGGCCATGGAAGCCAAGGTCGGCTCGCTCATCCATCAGGCTGAAAAGCAGTCGAACCGCATCGCCCTGGTCAACGCGCGCACGCGGCCTCTGACGGAAACGCTCGGCGGCATCGCGATCGCGGGCGCCATCGCCTTCGGCGGCTGGCGGGTCATCACCCATGGCGGCAATCCCGGCGCGCTGCTTTCCTTCCTCGCCGCCGCGATGCTTGCCTATGATCCGGCGCGCCGGCTGGCAGCCTTCCGCGTCCAGTTCGAGAAGTCGCTCGTCAATGCGCGCATGCTCTACGAACTGCTCGATACGCCGCCGCGGCAGGCCGACAAGCCCGACGCGCGCGATATTGTGGTCGACAAGGGCGAGGTGGTGCTCGAGGAGGTCAGTTTCTCCTATGGTGACGCGGAGACGGTGCTGAGCGCGATAAGCCTGCGTGCGCAGGCCGGCAAGACGACAGCGCTGGTCGGACCTTCCGGTGGCGGCAAGACGACCATCATCAATCTGATCCAGCGTTTCCACGACCTCGATTCGGGACGCATTGTCGTTGACGGTCAGGATATCGCCGATATCGCGGTCGCCAGCCTGAGACGGCATATTTCCTATGTTTCGCAGCAGCCGATCCTCTTCGAGGGCAGCATCGCCGACAATATCGGCTACGGCCGGCCCGGCGCCTCGCGCGCGGAAATCGAGGCGGCGGCAAAACTCGCCCAGGCGCATGAATTCATCGTCGCGCTACCCGACGGCTACGACACCGAGGTGGGCGAAATGGGTGCCAATTTCTCCGGCGGGCAGCGCCAGCGCCTGTCGATTGCGCGGGCGGTGCTGCGTGACGCGCCGATCCTGCTGCTCGACGAGGCGACCTCCGCGCTCGACAACGAATCGGAGAAGCTGGTGCAGCAGGCGCTCGACCAGTTGATGAAGGGGCGCACGACCATCGTCGTCGCGCACCGGCTGTCGACCATCCGCAACGCCGACCGCATCGTGGTGATCGACGGCGGCAGGGTGATCGAGGAGGGCGATCACGCAACGCTTGTCGGCAAGCAGGAAGGCCTTTATTCGCGGCTCTACCGGCTCGGCATGGCCAATTCCGACGCCGATACCGAACAGGAGCTGAGCTATGGCTGATCAGGGAGCCGACATGCGGCTGGTGGTCTGCGGCGCGACGGGCAGAATGGGTCAGGCGCTGATCCGCGCCATTCACGCGACGCCGGGCGTATCGCTGTTCGGCGCGGTCGAACGCGAGGGCGCGAAGGCGCTTGGCGCCGACGCCGGCGTGCTGGCCGGCATCGGAGAAACGGGCGTGATCATCACCGACGATCCGCTGCCGGTCTTCGCCAAGGCGGAAGGCGTGCTTGACTTCACCTCGCCCGCGGCAAGTGTCGGGTATTCGACCCTCGCCGCGCAGGCGCGCATCGTCCATGTGATTGGCACGACCGGCTGCAGCGAGGAAGACGAGAACAGGTTCAGGGCCGCCTCGCGCCATGCCGTGATCGTCAAGTCTGGCAATATGAGCCTCGGCGTCAATCTGCTCGCCGTCCTTGTCGAGCAGGCTGCGAAGGCGCTGGACGCCGATTTCGACATCGAGATCCTGGAAATGCATCACCGCCACAAGGTCGATGCGCCCTCCGGCACGGCACTGCTGCTTGGCGAAGCGGCGGCGCACGGGCGCGGTCTCAAGCTCGGCGACCATTCGGTCCGGGTGCGCGACGGCCATACCGGGCCGCGTGCGCGCGGCGATATCGGGTTTGCAACGCTGCGTGGCGGGTCGGTTGTCGGCGACCATTCGGTGACGCTTGCCGGCGAAGGCGAGCGCATCGTATTGCAACATCTGGCGCAGGATCGCTCGATTTTCGCGCATGGCGCCGTCAAGGCGGCGCTGTGGGGAAGGGGGCGCAAGCCCGGTTATTTCAGCATGCGCGACGTGCTGGGCCTGACGGCAAGCTGAACATTGTATTGAAGGAAAGGCGGCGCTATGGAACGCGTACTCGTATTGGTTAGACACGGCCAGAGCGAATGGAATCTGAAAAACCTGTTCACCGGCTGGAAGGATGTCGATCTCACCGAAAAGGGTGTCAGCGAGGCCGGACGGGCGGGCGAACTTCTCGCCGAACGCGGCATGAAGTTCGATGTCGCCTACACGTCTGCCCTGATGCGCGCGCAGCGCACCTGCCAGATCATCCTGGACGGCATCGGCCAGAGCAACCTCGAAACCATCCGCGACCAGGCGCTGAACGAGCGCGATTACGGCGATCTCGTCGGCCTAAACAAGGACGATGCGCGGGCCAAATGGGGTGAGGAACAGGTTCACATCTGGCGTCGATCCTATGACGTGCCGCCGCCGGGCGGCGAAAGCCTCAGGGATACCGGTGCGAGGGTCTGGCCCTATTACATCGAGGAAATCCTGCCGCAGGTGATGCGCGGCAAGCGCGTTCTCGTCGCCGCACACGGTAATTCGTTGCGCTCGATGGTGATGGTGCTCGATCGCATGTCGCGCGAGACGATCCCGAACCTCAACCTCGATACCGGCGTGCCGCTGGTCTATCGCCTCAACGCCGACACCACGGTCGCGTCGAAGGAAATCCTCAGCCACTGAGCGCCGCGGAAAGTGGCGGGAGCATTCGCCGCAGGCGCGGGCTTGCTATTACGTTTACGGAAGCGTCAATCCTTGCTAGGCTTGGGCGATTGATGGCCGATGCCGGCAAAGGCTGCGGAATTTCATGGACACCGACAAGCACCCGATCGAGCAATATTTTTCGTTCAAGCACCCGCTCACCCAGTTCCTGCCGATGGAATATGTCGGGCTGGAAGACGGCCTGCTGACGATGAACATCGACGTGCCGGGTCATTTTGTCGCCGAGCCCGCTACTGGCGCGGTGCATAGCGGCTTCGCCACGCTGGTGCTCGACACCGTGCTGGGCGGCGCCGTACTCGGCCACATCAAGTTGTCGCAGCCGATCGCGACCGTCGGGTTGACGACCCAGCACATGCGCCGCGCGGTGAAAGGCGAGAAGCTCGTCTGCCGCGCGCGGCTCGAAGGCATTCATCGCAACATGGCGCACATGAGCGGGCAATTGGCAGCCGCCGGCGGCGAAATGCTTTCGACAGCGACCGGCACCTTCATGATCGGCACGCGCGCCAAGCCGCTCGGCGCAAGATTGTGAGGCGGAAATGACAGTGCGCCATGACCCGGAAACGACGGGCGAGGGGGAGAGCTTTTTCTCTTCTTCCTTCGCGGTGTGGCTTGCCATCGAGGCCACCGGCGACAAGGACATGTTCCGCATGCGCTTCGACGAACGCCATATCGGCAATCCGTTCATCCGCGCGCTTCACGGCGGCGTGGTCGGTTCGATGGTCGAGGCTTCGGCCGAACTGGGATTCGGCCGGCTGACCGAATCCGCCGGCCCGACCGAACTTGTTTCCTCGGCGATCGATTATCTGCGCGTTACCAAGGATGCTGACCTTTTTACCCGGGTCTCTATCGTGCGGGTCGGGCGGCGGATCGCCTTCTTCGAAGTCTATTGCTGGCAGGATTCGGAAGATTTGCCCGTGGCGCGCGGCAGCTGCACACTCAGAATCCTTGAGGCGTGACGATTGCCAGAAGCTTGCCGGAAGGTGGCCAGACGGTTGCCCAGGGCTTGATTGCGCCAGTGCGGACGAAAAGCGGAATCCGCTTATTGCTTAGACCGTCTGGCCGGCCTCCCGCACACCGGCTTCCCAGCCCAGCATGGCCCGTTTGCGTGTCAGACCCCAATGGTAGCCGGTGAGCGCGCCGGACTTGCCGATCACGCGATGACAGGGCACCACGAAGGAGACCGGGTTGCGGCCAACGGCACGGCCGACGGCGCGCGGCGCGTTGGCGACGCCCACCTTCTGCGCCAGTTGCGAATAGGTGGTGGCGCTGCCGACCGGAATACCCAGCAATCCCTCCCATACCCTGATCTCGAAATCGGTGCCGATCATGACGATGCGCAACGGATCGTCGGCACGCCAGCGGCGCGGGTCGAAGGCACGTTCGGCAATCGCGCCGGTCATCGCCTGATCCTCGACATAGCCCGCACGCGGCCAGCGCGACTTCATGTCGTCGAGCGCGGCGCGTTCACCGCCGGGATCGCAGAACGCCATGCCGGCAAGGCCGCGTTCGGTCGCCATCACCAGCGCCAGGCCGAAAGGCGAGCCGTGGAAACCGTAATGGATTTCGAGGCCCTCGCCCTTCGCCTTGTAGGTGCCTGGCGACATCGCTTCGTGTGTCACGAACAGATCGTGCAACCGCCCGGGCCCCGAAAGGCCGAGCTCGTAGCTCGCGTCGAGGATTGGCATGTCTCCGGCCAGAAGGCGCTTGGCGTGGTCAAGGGTGACCGCCTGCAGGAAGGCCTTGGGCGAAAGGCCTGCCCAGCGGGTGAAGATTTTCTGCAATTGCGTCGGCGACTTGCCGACGGCGAGCGCCAGTTCCTCGAGGCTGGGCTGGTCTCGCCAGTTCTCGGAGATCAGTTCGATGCAGCGCCGGACCGTCTGGTAGTCGCCGCCCGCCTCGGTATCGATGAAGGACATGGGTCAGATCCGCCAATGGTTTCGTCTTGCACCGGTCTATGCCTGACGGTCGTGCCAGACCACCCGATTCTTGCGCGCGGGACTCAGCGGCCCTTGACGCGGGCAAGTGCCGAGGAGAACGCCTGCGCGAAACTTTCGCGGTCATCCGGGTTGAGAAAGGAGCCGATGGCCAGTTCGCGCCCTTTTCCGGCGAGCGCCATGTGGGTGATGCCGAATTCGTGGTGGCGAACCACTTCGAACCGCGTCCAGAACGGATTGAAGCGATGCTCGGTGATTTTGCCGCGCGGCGAGACCTGGCGCACCAGCAGGTCGTGCGGCCACACGGCGATATCCTCGAAAGCGCGCGCGGCGCGGTAATTCATCTTGAAGGCCAGCCAGACGATAAGGAAATCGAGGCCGAAAAAGCCCACGATGGGCCAGGCGCCGATTGCCATGAACAGCATGCCGGCGACGAACCACGTGATTCCGATCACGGCCATCACGGTGAAGAAACCCGCCGGCCCGAGCGAGCGATAGGGTGTCAGCCGCGCGGCGAAAACCGGCGCCTCATCGGCTTCGTGCGCGCCATCGCAATAGGTGAGCGGCTCTCCCGCGCGCGGAGTGCTGTCGCTGTTGTTTCCCGTCATCGTGGTCGAGTATAGGGATGGAGCGGGGAAAGAACCATATGACAAAGAGTCCAGCGACGACCGGCAAGTCAAAGCCCGGAAAGCCGGCAAAACCGGTTGGTAAAGCAGCGAAGCGTCCCACGCGGTCGCGTTATTCGCGCGAAGAGATCGCCGCGATCTTCGAGCGCTTCAAGGCGCAGCGGCCCGAGCCGAAGGGCGAGCTCGAACACGTCAACGCGTACACGCTGCTGGTCGCCGTGGTGCTTTCGGCGCAAGCCACCGATGTCGGCGTCAACAAGGCGACGCGCGAATTGTTCAGGCTTGCCGACACGCCGCAGAAGATGCTGGCGCTCGGCGAGGACAAGGTCCGCGACCACATCAAGACCATCGGTCTTTATCGTAACAAGGCGAAGAACGTCATTGCCCTGTCGCGCCGCCTCATCGAGGATTTCGGCGGTGAGGTGCCGCGCGACCGCGATACGCTGACGACGCTGCCGGGCGTCGGGCGCAAGACCGCCAATGTCGTGGTGTCCATGGCGTTCGGGCAGCCGACCATCGCTGTCGACACGCACATCTTCCGCATTGCCAACCGGCTCGGGCTTGCCCCCGGCAAGACGCCGGACGAGGTCGAGGCGAAGCTCGAAAAGATCATCCCCGCCGAATACCTCTACCACGCCCATCACTGGCTGATCCTGCACGGGCGCTATACTTGCGTGGCGCGCAAGCCCAGATGCGAAGCCTGCATCATCGCCGATCTGTGCAAGGCGCCAGACAAGACATGTGATGTGCCGGCGACGATCGTTCCGCTGCCCGCCTAGGGGTCAGGCGGCGGCCCGCGCCGGTTCACGGTCATAGGGCTCGCGCTCGCTCAGCTTCTTGTGCAGATGCACCATCAGCGCGGCGGCGAAGATCGGCGTGGCGAGATTGAGGATCGGCACGGCCATGAAGCCCGTGACGACGAGGCCGGCGAGAAACACCATCACGCCATGGTCGCGGCGCAACCGGCTCGCATCCGCCTCCGAACGGAAGCGCATGGCGGCGAACTGGAAATATTCCCGGCCGATCAGATAGGCGTTGACCACGAAGAAGATCGCGAAATTGATGCCCGGCAACAGCACCAGCAGCAGCGCCACAATGTTGGCGGCCGCCACGATCAGCAGAAACTTCGCCGACAGCACGATGCCCGGAATGATCGCCATCGCCTCTCCCGGCGGATCGTTCGGGTAGTGGCGCGCTTCCACGGCGGCGGCGACATCGTCGAGGAAGATGCCGGCAAAGGCGGCCGAAACAGGCGCGATAAGGAAGATGGCGCCGAAGAACATGCCGGTGCCGGTCAGCCACACAAGTGCGGTCGCCACCCATGGCCACGGCCCGAGAAGCGGCGTGAGGAAGGTCGAGACGAGCGCTTCCAGCCCGATCCACGCGACCGCCAGCAACAGGATGGTGAGGCCGATCGACTTCCAGAAGACATGCCGGAACTCGGCCTCGAATAGCTGCGAGACGGCGAGCCGGGCGGATTCGATGATCACTTTTTTCAGTGCCCCTATGCTGCACTCATGCTGCGCACAAGTATTTGTTTTTCATGGAACTTGTTGCATCCGCGCTGTGCATTTTGCTGCGTTTGTGCTGCATTTTTGCTGCACCAATGTTGCGGCCTTCGGCCAGGTTCATGTTGCGCCCTTGTTGCGTCCATGCTGCGCTTTTGCTGCGGCGCACAACGCAATCCTCATCCGGGTTTCGAAGAACGAGATGGGGGCCGAATTGCGGCGATTCAAGCGCCCGTTTCCACCTGTCCTCCAGCGTGTTTGGCGATGTCAAAGCCTTCCCATCCGCCGCGCCAGCCGCTAAGCAGCGTAAAAGCGAATTCGGTCAGGAACGGACGGTATGCAATATGAGTGAAACGCGTTTCGACGTGCTGACGATCGGCAACGCCATCGTCGACATCATCGCGCAGTCGCAGGAGAATTTCCTCGTCGCGGAGGACATCATCAAGGGCGCGATGAACCTGATCGACGCGGACCGCGCCGAGCATCTTTATGCGGCGATGGGCCCGGCGATCGAGGCTTCCGGCGGAAGCGCGGCCAACACGGCGGCGGGCGTGGCCAGCTTCGGCGGGCGGGCGGCCTATTTCGGCAAGGTCTCGAACGACCATTTGGGCGGCATCTTCCGTCACGACATCCGCGCCGTCGGCGTGCATTTCGAAACCTCCCCGCTCGAAGGCCCGCCACCGACGGCGCGCTCGATGATTTTCGTCACGCCCGACGGCGAGCGTTCGATGAACACCTATCTCGGCGCATGTGTCGAACTCGGGCCGGAGGACATCGAGACCGACGTCGTGGCGGCGTCCGCGATCACCTATTTCGAGGGCTATCTGTGGGACCCGCCGCGCGCCAAGGAGGCGATCCGGCTCGCCGCGCAGATCGCGCACGACAACGACCGCGATTTCGCGATGACGCTGTCGGATTCCTTCTGCGTCGATCGCTATCGCGGCGAGTTCCTGGAGCTGATGCGCTCGGGCACGGTCGACATCGTCTTCGCCAACGAGGCGGAGCTCCACGCGCTCTACGAGACCTCGTCCTTCGAAGTGGCGCTCGAAGCCTTCCGCGCCGATTGCGCCATCGGCATCGTCACGCGCTCGGAAAAGGGCTGTGTCGTCGTCACCCGTGAGGAGACCCACGCCGTGCCGGCGCACGGCATCGACAACCTCGTCGACACGACAGGGGCGGGTGACCTGTTCGCCGCCGGCTTCCTGCACGGGCTGACCAGCGGCCGGGGTCTGGTCGATTGCGCGCGGATCGGCGCGCTCGCCGCCGCCCTCGTCATCCAGCAGATCGGCCCCCGCCCGCGCGAAAACCTCAAGGACGCGCTCGCACAAGCGGGGATTTGAGGTGGCGGGGATTTGAGGTTTGTGAGCTTCCGCTCGCCTTTCCTGGCGAGCGTATGTTCACGGGCCGGCGCTCTTGCCTTGCTCCCGCAGGCGCCTCTGCGCCTGCGTCCGTTCACGGGCCGGCTTGGGTTTTCGCTCGCGGCCGTTCGCGGCTGCGCCGCTGGCCTCCGCGGGGGCGCTTCGCGGCTCGCTCTTCGCTCGCCTGGAGGCACGCTTCAGGCAATCTTCATTCGTCGCCCATACGCAGGGCCTCGATAAACGCTTCCTGCGGGATTTCCACCTT
>JAGRLL010000265.1 GCA_020441855.1 Nitratireductor sp. | reverse complement strand
TGTCGGCCATATCGGCATTCTGGGAGTCGACCGGAAGGGCGAGGAATTCTACCAGATCACGCTCGGCGGCTCGGCCGACGAGCACACCGCCATCGGTGAAATCGTGGGTCCGGGCTTCTCAGCCGGCACATTGGTCGACGCGGTGGAGCGGATCGTCGATGCCTATCTAGCCCACCGCGCCTCGAAGGAGGAAAGCTTCCTCGAAACTTTGCACCGGCTCGGCCAGCAGCCTTTCAGGCAGGCGCTCTATGGTTGAGGCAGTGGAGGCCGGCGCGGCCGCGAGCAATGCGCGCCGCATCTGGACGGTAGAAGGTTTCGTCGAGGACCGCCTGACGCCCGAAAACGGTGCCGTCCCGATGTCGCCGGAGGAAGCGACCGGCAAGCTCGGCGCGGGCGCCCTGTCCGTTCTCGTACTCGAGTCGGGCGACGAGCCCGCCGCTGTCGCGTCGCGCATCCACGAGTTCGATGCCATCGTTTTGCGCTTTCCCGTCTTCTCGGACGGGCGCGGTTTCTCCACCGCACGCCTGCTGCGCGACAGGCTCGGCTATCGCGGCGAAATCAGGGCCGAGGGCCATTTCCTGCTCGACCAGATTCCGCTGATGCTGCGCGTCGGCTTCTCCTCCTTTGCCGTCACGCACGGACCGACCATCGCTCGCCTGCAAAAAGGCGACCTCCCCGCCATCGCGCTTTTCACCCAGCCCGCCTGGGGCGAGGAGAAAAAAGCCGGAGAACGGGCCTGGACCAGACGGGCGGGGTAAAGCCGCGCGGAACAAGCAGGGTTGTTGGTCGCCCGGAATTGGTCTTTTCATTCGCCCTGACTTGATCGGTCTCCGCCAGCGTTTATCGTTGGCGTGCTGACGACGACTGCCATTTCAGGGAACAGGTTTTGATGAAAAGATTGCTTACGGCGCTTTTGCTCGCCCCGATTGCATTGTCCCTTGCCCATTCGCCCACCCGTGCCGAAACCGACTGGAAGACGGTGATGGCCGGCATCGACGGCATCGTCGTCTATTGCCGCTCGACGACGCGCGAAAAATACGCCGCGAAGATTTGCGGCACAATCGCTGCGGCGGTGTCCGAGGGCTTCGGTAAAAGTCCTCTTTCCGTCACGGATGCCGGCATGGTCTATACCGGCGCGGCCGCGGGCAAGGACGAGAACTCCGATCCGCTGAAGACCCGTTCCGCCCATTCCTTCGCCAACCCGCTTTTCATGCGCGTGCACATCAAGGGCACCGACGACAACAATCCGGCGATCTATGTCGGCCTGCGCACGATGATCGCCTTCGAGGCCGCCACGAATTCCGGCTCCGATCTGCCGGGCAAGGCGGGCGATCTCGTCATCGAAGAAGTCGAGGCGGTCGCCAACGGCCCGAAAAGCAAGCTGCCGGCCTTCATCGCCGCCAACATCGCCAAGCGGACGAAGGCGCTGATCGGCGAGATCGTGGCCGGCATGTGAACGCGACCTCCGCATTGGAGGTTTTCATCGCGGCGACAGGGCTCTAGGCTTGCATCCGGTGGGGAAACCGGAATCTGAGGAGAACCCGCCATGCTCGCCCAATTGATCAAGTTCCAGTCGTCGCTCACCGAGGAAGACGTGCTCGCCGTAGCCCATGCGCGCGCGCCGGAATTCCGCGCCATCCCCGCGCTCCTGCAGAAATATTACCTGAAGTTCGACGAGCCGAACATTTATGGCGGCTTCTACATCTGGGATTCCGCGCAGGCGCTGGCCGAGTACCGCCAGTCCGAACTGGCCAGGACCATTCCCGCCAGCTATCGCATCGCCGGCGCACCGCAAGTGACGGTCAGCCCGATATTGTTTCCGCTGCGCGATTAAAGCTGCGCTATTGAGGTTGCGCGGTTGAACTTACGCGATCTAACCGGCGCACCCGACACAGCCGGGCCGGCCGGCAGCGGCCATTGTAGCCCGCCGCTGCCTATCGGATCAGGCCAAGCCGCCGGTAGAACGCTTTCACATACTCGATCTTGCCGTGGACGCGTTGGTGCTCCGCGCCGATCCTCGCCAGCATTTCGGGCCGGGCGAAGACATATTCGGCATAGCGGTTGAAATCCTCTTCGACGCTGACCGTGTTGTAGGGGGTCAGGAAGCCCCGCGCGTACAGCCTCGGATCGAGTTCATCCGACTTCAGCGCGCCCTCCGCCTGTTCGAAGCCGCGATCCTTGTCCGATTTGAGATAGGCGCCCTCCCCGCCTTCGGTCAGCGCGATCCAGCGCGCACGGTCGAACAGTTTCTGGTTGTTGTAGAACAGGATCGACGAGAACTCGTGGTGCAGATTGCCGACATGGTATTCCTCGGGCAATGAACGCGTGCACACACTCCAGATGCGCCTGTTGACAGGGTCGTAGGTGCCGCCGAAGCGAACGCCGTTCATCGAGAACCGTTCGACGAAATTCACCCAGGTGAGCCATTGGTCGAGCGCCTTTGGCCGGAACGATTCCGCGAATTTGTTGAAATAGCCGACGCAGGTCTCGCGCATCTGCGGGTCGTCAACCGGCTTCCAGTCGATCTTCAGCGCGTCAAGCCAGTTGGCCGGCCAGTTCGGCTCGAAGGAAGTCCCCGCCGCCAGGCTGGCGGACGGCTGGGCGAACACCAGGAGAGTAAGGATCAGTGCCGCGAAGCGGAATTTCTTCATGTCGTTGCGTCCACGCGAACAGGCACAAGGACGATCATCGAACTTGGTCCCGCATTCATTGACTTGCATCAAAACCGCGGCTCGGCGCGGCACAATGCCTGGAAAATGCCCGCGCATGATCGTCCACTCGGCCGTCTCCGGCCAGCGTCATGTCAAAGAACCTGCCGGCTTTAACCGGCTGAACGTGCAAACCGCAGGGCGACGCGCGCCTGTTGGCCTGGCTGTGTGCGGCCCTCGCCGCCCTGCGCAGAGATTTGATGTCGCGACCGGACTTCTCAGGCACACTGCCCGGCCGCGCCTCTTGGAAAGCGCCCGTTTCCGACGTGATCTCCACCAGATCATGGGGATCAGGTCAGCGGGATTCCGTCCACAAGCCGCCCACACCGCGCCCGCTTACCGGGCCGGCATGAACTTGCCGCTCTGCCGTCGCGGTCCACCGTCGGCGTACGTCCGGCGTTTGCAGGACCGCGATACAGCAAGGATAAGGGAGGGAAGGAGAGTGGGTATAGACTTTCAGAGGCGGACCAAAGAGCCCGTCATCGTCGGGCTTGACCCGACGATCCATTCCGTTCCTCTTACAGTTGAGTATATTTACATCTCAACATTCTCACTAACTAGATTAGCTAGAGAAGCTCTTACGTGGGCAAATGCGAATAAAGGCATCACAAAAACAACTTGAGCACCTAGTTTCAGGCGAAAGAATTCCGCTCGAAACCATCGTTTGTGTATTTCACGAACATTGCGGTTTTTTGGAAGAAGAGGTCGAATATGCGAATTCGCTTCTTCCAGAGGCAGGAACATATCTAGATACTTGGAACCTAAGAAAGTTTGTCCGTGCAGAGATAGCAGATGAATTCGTTCACAAACAAATTAAACAAATTCGAATGTTACTAAGCCGTATTCGCAGCCTGTTCCCAGAAATCGTGGCCCAGCTGCGCATTACTAATCCGAATCGGGCGAGAACTGCCTTTTCCATCATTTATGACGAATGTTCGGACTATCCAACAACGCTAGCCAGTGGAAGGAGGGAAGCGAACCGAAGGAAACTCATTCAGCGAATAAAGAAGCTCCGTCAAACTGCCACCGAGTTTTCGCAGGCCCTCGAGAAAGAGACTATCCACGAATCTGAATTTCTAAATGCACAGCGCCTTTATTTGAAGCGCGTGCATGGCGTGGACAACGAAACTCAGCCATTTTGGAAATTGAAAAGAGATATTCAAATCCTGTCTTGGTTTCTGGAGCTAGAAGCGCATCGAATTGACGCGAATCCAGATCGTGTGCGAGTCAAACATGACCAAGCGAAGACAAGCATAGTGGATACAGTTTACAGATTAGTCTTGTCAGACGGTTACCCTCCATTTGTTACAACACCGGGTTCCGATTTCTCCCATCTTTGCAGCCTAGTTTTTGAAATTGCCACAGGTCAACGCGACGAGAGTTTCGCCGGCGCCATAAATCGCTTTGCCCGCTGCACCGAACGCGCCGAAATCGATCAATATCATCTCGACTATAGCGATGAGCGGGATCGAATGCGGGACGCAGATAACTTCTACGACATCAAAAACTCAGAGATTGGAATGCGGGAAAAGGCCGCCGTTCTATTGAAGGAGGTCCGAAATCCATCGCTCTCGCCAGAAGCTCGTATGCTTGTAATGTGCGAAATCGAAGAACTGATCGAGTCTTTGGACAATCTGGACAAAATCCATGGTCCCTCCATCATGTGGGCTAGTCAAATTCGGAGGGACTGGGAAGGGGAATTGCAGGCAATGGAAGCACGCGATGTCCAGAAACTCCATCACGACATAGAGTTGGGAAACTCGCGCCGGTCCAAACATAAGTTGACGTGAATCCGGGCGCGCCTGCCAACTCACGTCAACACCAATGCCTTAGACGCTGATATTGAATGCCAGCGGTGGCAACACCGGGAACGCGACGTAGTTCAACGGAAGAACACTCCGCTTTCTACTCGACTGCCTTTCAGGTCGAGGGTGGTGAGGTTGCAGGTTCGAATCCTGTCGTCGCGTCCCCAACGGCTCCCCCTCACCCCAATTCCTCCCGCACCCCCTCACCCTGCCCGGCCAGTCTTCGCCGCATGTGGTCGACAATGGCGTCGGAGACGACGCGGATGCGTTCCAGCCTCGCATAATCCTCGTGCACGATGAACCAGAAGGCGCGGGTGAAGGAAACTTGCTGCGGCAGTACCTTTACGAGCTGGGGATATTGCGCGGCCATGAAATCGTGCAGCACGCACAACCCCCCGTCGGCCAGCGTGGCGGCAAGCTGCACATGAACGCTGGTCGAGGTCAGGTGCGGCTTGATCGCCGGCGAAATCAGCGGGATGTAGTCGAGTTCCTTGTCGTAGATGAATTCCGGCACATAACCGATGCCGCGCACCTTTTTCAGGTCCTCGATGCTGCGGATCGGCTCGTGGCGAGCGAGATAGGCGCGCGTCGCGTATAGATGCAGCGTGTAATCGGCGATCTTGCGGAATTTCAGCCGGCCCGACGACGGAGCAGAAACCGCAATCGCCACGTCCGCTTCGCGCTTCGACAGCGAGAAGGTGCGCGGCAGCGCCACGATCTGCAATTCCAGTTCGGGATGGGCGCGGCACAATTCGGTCGCCGCCTCCGCCAGCACATAGGCCGCCACGCCTTCGGGCGCGCCGACGCGCACCGTGCCCGAGATCACCTTGTCGCCGCCGCCGATTTCCGCGCCGGCGCCGATTGCCGCGCTCTCCATGTCCTCGGCGATGTCGGTCAAGCGCTGGCCGGCATCGGTGAGCTGGTAGCCCTGCGGCGAGCGGTCGAACAGATTGGCGCCCAGCGCGGTTTCCAGCGCCTTGATGCGCCGGCCCACCGTAGCATGGTCGACGCCAAGCTGGCGGCCCGCCGTCGACAGCCGGCCCGAACGCGCCACGGCGAGAAAAAAGCGGTAGTCATCCCAGTTCATTTGCGTTCTACTCCGCCAGCGTTCATGGGCAGCATCCGTGGGCCAGCGTTCATGGCAGCATCCGTGAGGAGGCGTTGTGCATTTCTGCACAACGGGCATGGAAATTCCAGTGTTGGACAATGAAATTTGCCGCGATATAGACGCGGCGACACATGCCGGCGCCTGAGCCCGCCACCGGGCAGGTTTGCCGCCGGCAAGCATCAGGGAGAAGGGATCATGAAGGAAATCGGCCATTTCATCGGCGGCGAGCGGGTCGCGGGCACGAGCGGGCGCACCGCCGACGTCTACAATCCGGCGACCGGCGAGGTCGAGGCGAAGGTGGCGCTTGCCAGCGCTGCCGAACTGAACGCGGCGATCGAGAACGCGAAGGCCGCGCAGCCGGCATGGGCCGCGACCAATCCGCAGCGCCGCGCGCGCGTCATGATGAAATTCGTCGACCTGCTCAACCGCGACATGGACAAGCTCGCAGAAGCGCTGTCGCGCGAACATGGCAAGACCATCCCCGACGCCAAGGGTGACGTGATCCGCGGGCTCGAAGTGGCCGAGTTCTGCATCGGCGCGCCGCATCTCCTGAAGGGCGAGTTCACCGAAGGCGCCGGCCCCGGCATCGACCTGCATTCCGTGCGCCAGCCGCTCGGCGTCGTCGCCGGCATCACGCCGTTCAATTTCCCGGCCATGATCCCGATGTGGAAATTCTGCCCGGCGATCGCCTGCGGCAA
>JAGRLL010000264.1 GCA_020441855.1 Nitratireductor sp. | reverse complement strand
AATGCATTGGCGGCCACGGCGGAAAAGGGTGAAAGGCTGCTCGATCATGCGGTTTCGGGTCTTGCAGACCTGCTTGGCGATATCGACCGTTTCGATCTCGCCGCGCTTGAAAATGCGCCGTTGTTCTGAGCAGGGTTTCCGGCAGTAACGCGAAGGGTCGCAATTGAGCACTGGCGGCTCTATATCAAGCAGGTCCTGCCGCCTGGCGGCGAATGGAATTTGGAGACAGCAATGCCCGAGACGGCAGAGACCAGCCAGCAAATCCCCGTCACCGTGCTCACCGGCTATCTGGGTGCGGGCAAGACGACCCTGCTCAACCGCATCCTCTCGGAAGATCACGGCAAACGCTATGCGGTGATCGTCAACGAATTCGGCGAGATCGGCATCGACAACGACCTGATCGTCGAATCGGACGAAGAGATCTACGAGATGAACAATGGTTGCGTGTGCTGCACTGTGCGCGGCGACCTGATCCGCGTGGTGCAGGGCCTGATGAAGCGCAAGGGCCGCTTCGACGCCATTGTAGTGGAGACGACGGGGCTTGCCGATCCCGCGCCTGTCGCGCAGACCTTCTTCATGGACGAGGACGTTCGGGCGAAATCACGGCTCGACGCGGTGGTGGCGCTCGTCGATGCCAAGCACCTGCCATTGCGGCTGAAGGACAGCCCGGAGGCGCAGGAACAGATCGCCTTTGCCGATGTCGTGCTGTTGAACAAGACCGATCTCGTCAGCGCGGCCGAACTGGCGGAAGTCGAGGCGCTGATCCGGCAGATCAATCCGGTCGCTGCGATCCACCGCACCGAGAGGGCGGGCGTGGCGCTCGACAAGATCCTCGACCGCGGCGCGTTCGACCTCAACCGCATCCTCGAAAACGACCCGCATTTCCTCGATGCGGAAGATCATGACCATGGGCATGTGTGCGGACCCGATTGCGACCATGATCATGACCATCACGGGCATCACCATCATGGGGACCACGATCACGGGCACCACGATCATGGGCACGGTCATCATCATGGCCTGGCGGGTTCGGGCCACGACCTTTCCGTCGAGACGATCTCGCTGACGGGCGGCGAACTCAATGCGGACGTGTTCATGCGCTGGATCCAGGAGGTGACGCAGACGGACGGACCGGACATCCTGCGGCTGAAGGGCATCCTTGCCTTCGAGAACGATCCCGACCGATTCGTGGTCCAGGGCATCCACATGATCATCGAGGGCGATCATCAGCGGCCCTGGCGCGAGGGCGAGGAGCGGCGCAGCCGGCTCGTCTTCATCGGGCGCAAGCTTGACCGCCAGAAGCTTGAGAGCGGCTTCAAGGCCTGTCTTGCATAAATAGATGCCAACCATCGCCAATATCGAAGTCGAGGGCCATGTCGAATGGGCCGGCTTCATCGCCGACAAGCCCGTCTTCGCGCTGGCCGACGGTACTGTCGTGGTCGCCGAAGGCGGCGAGAAGCGTTTCTCCCTGCACGAGGGGATGACAGCCGCCGTTTCCGCGCTCGACCGCAAATCGCTGATCACCGGCGGAGAGGACGGCGCGATTGCGCAAATCCGGGATGATGGAACGGTCGAGAACCTGCGCGAGGCGACGGGCAAATGGGTCGATTGCCTGGCCGCGGGTCCCGCCGGCGCGGTCGCTGCCGGCTCCGGCAAGGCCGTGACGGTTTTCCTGCCGGATGGCAAGAAGCGCGAAATCGCAGCCGAGCGAACCGTAGAGGGGCTGGCCTTTGCACCCAAAGGCATGCGGCTGGCGCTGGCGCGCTACAAAGGTGTCGAACTCGTCTGGATCAACACGCAGTCACCGCCGCAATTTCTCGAGTGGAAGGGCGCGCATATCTCGGTCGGCTTCTCGCCGGACGGGCGATACGTCGTAACCTCGATGCAGGAGAACGCGTTACATGGCTGGCGGCTCGCCGACAGCCGGCACATGCGCATGACCGGGTATCCGGCCAAGGTGCGTTCGATGTCGTGGTCGGCCAAGGGCAATTGGCTCGCCAGTTCCGGTGCGCCGGCGGCCATCGTGTGGCCGTTTTCCGGCAAGGATGGGCCGATGGGCAAGGCGCCGAAGGAACTGGGCGCGATCGGACAGATCATGGTCAGCGAGGTCGCCTTTCATCCCGTCGAGGAGGTGCTGGCCATCGGCTATCACAATGGCATGATCCTCGCCGTCCTGCTCGGCGACGGGCGAGAGGCGGTGCTGCGCCAGGGCGGAACGGGCGCGATCACCTCGCTTGGCTGGGACAGATCGGGCAGGCGCATCGCCTTCGGTTCGGAAGAGGGTGAGGCCGGCATCATAGACATTGCGGGCTAGGGAGCTATTTTCTCCTGTTGCAATGGAAGTTCGAGAGGGCTGAGGCGCATTGGATACACTGGCGAGAATGCAGGCCTTCATCGAGGTCGTGGAAGCGGAAGGGTTTTCCGCCGCCGCGCGCAAGCTCGGCCGGTCCAAGGCGCTGATGTCGAAATATGTCCGCGAACTGGAGGACGAACTCGGCATCCTGCTGATCAACCGCACCACGCGGCAATTCTCGCTGACGGAAGCCGGGCAGATCTATTACCAGAACGCCAGCGAGATCGTTTCGCGCGTCGACGAGTTGCAGGACGCCGTTCGCGAGGCGGGCAGCGGGCTGAAGGGAAGGCTCAGGATTTCCGCGCCGCGCTCGCTGACCGATCTGGAGATCGGCTTGCCGATTGTCGAGTTTGCCGCCGCATATCCCGATATCACGCTTGAAGTTAATCTCGACGACAGGATCGTCGACCTGGTCGAGGACGGGTTCGACGTGGCGATACGCGTTTCGCGGCTCTCCGACTCAGCCCTAATCGCGCGCAAGCTCTCCGATTTTCGCCTGCTGCTGTGCGCCTCGCCCGCCTTCCTCAAGACGCATGGCATGCCAGAGACGCCGCGAGACGTCTCCAATTTTCCGGCGATCGTCGACACCAACGGGCGCAGCCGCTCGAACTGGGTCTTTCACGACGAGGAAGGCAAGGAATACATGGTGCCGATCAATACGGTGATGGAGGTCAACAGTCCCGAAGTCGCCAAGCGCGCCGCGCTCGCGGGCCTCGGCATGACCGTTTCGCCAAGCTTCTCCGTCTCCAAGGAAATTAGGGAAGGATCGCTGGTCTCGATGCTCGACGACCACCTGCCGCACGGGCGCGGGGTCTATGCCGTCTATCCGCATCGCCGCCACGTTTCGGCGAAGGTGCGCGTTTTCGTCGACTTCATGGCTGAATGGTTTCGCCACAACGGAGATGTGCTGCAGGCAAAATGACGCGGGCAGGCAGCCAGAACGTACACAAAAAAGCCCGAATTGGCCTCGTATTGAAGAATACCGTCGAGGCTGGATAACCCGGATGGAATTGGGGTGCTGAAAAACCACATCATGGCGCTGTCGGTCGCGCTTGCCGCATCCTGTGCGGCAGGGTCGGCGCTTGCGCATCCTCATGTCTTCGTCGAGGCCAATGTCGAGATGTTGCGCGACGACCAGGGCTCGGTAACGGAGATACGCCACGTCTGGCGCTTCGACGAAATGTTTTCCTCGACCGTGCTGCTTGATTTCGACGCCAATGGCGATGGCAAGCTGGATGTCGGCGAACTCGACGAGGTTTCCAAAACGGTGACCGATTCGATCGGCGAGTACGATTTCTACACCGCGATACGCTACGACACGCTGAAACAGGATTTCATCCCGCCCGAAAAGATCATCGTCGATTATGCAGACGGCCAGATCCTGATGCTGTTTGCGCTGAAAATGAACAAGCCGCTTCCGGTTGCTGGGCACTCGTTGCGCGTGGCGGTGAGCGATCCGACCTATTTCGTCGCGGTGGAGCTGGCCGACGAAAGCGCCATCCAGGTCGCCGGCAAGGACGCGGCAAAATGCAAGGCCGGTATCCAGCGCCCGGATTTCGACAAGCTCTATGCGCAGAATTCGCAGACGCTGACGGAGCAGTTCTTCAACAATCCCAACAACGCCATTCTTGGCGATGAATGGCTTACCTGGGTGACCGTCGAATGCCCGTGATGCTGGCGTCCAGGGTGCGGCTTGGCGGCGCCCGGGCCATGACGATTGCTGCAATTCTTGCCGTTCTCCTCGCACTGCCCGTGCACGAAGCGCTTGCGCAGAACTCGCTCGGTCTCGGCAGTCCGGAACAGGCGATCCGGCCGGATGGCGTGTTTGCACCATTGCTGATGTGGATCAAGAACCAGCAGCAGCATTTCTATCTGCTGATGCAGAACGAGTTGAAGGCCATGCGGCAGGACGGCAGCCATGTGTGGTGGCTGATCGGGTTGAGCCTTGCCTATGGCGTGTTCCATGCAGCAGGTCCCGGGCATGGCAAGGCGGTGATCTCCTCCTACATGATTGCCAACGAAGTCGCGGCGCGGCGCGGCATCGTTCTTTCCTTTGCCTCGGCCTTCGCGCAGGCGGTGACGGCAATCGTGGTGGTCTCGGGTTTCGTGCTGGTGCTTCGCGGCTACGGGCTGAAGCAGTCCGATGCGACCACCTGGCTCGAGATTGCCAGTTATGGTGCGGTAACGCTGCTTGGCGCCTGGCTGTTGTGGTCAAAGATCTTTGGACGCGGCCACAATCACAAGAACGGGCACGGGCACGGCCATGCGCATCACGATCACACCCGTGAACATGATCATGATCATGGGCACGGGCACGGGCACGAGCACGGGCCGGATTGCGGTCACTCGCATGCGCCCGATCCCGGCCAGATCGGCGGTGGCGATTTTGGATTGCGGCAGGCCTGGTCGGCCATTCTCGCAGTCGGTCTGCGGCCCTGTTCGGGCGCACTCATCGTTGCGACCTTCGCCTTCCTGAACGGGCTCTACTTAGCGGGAATTGCGTCGACTTTCGCCATGGCGCTCGGCACCGGCATCACGGTTGCCGCACTCGCGGCGCTGGCGGTCTGGGCGAAAGATCTGGCGATCGGAATCGGCGGCGCTGCGGAACGCACGGCGATTATCCATCGCTCGATCGAGATCGCCGGCGCGGCCTTCGTCTTCATCATTGGCCTCACTTTGCTGAGCGCCGCGCTGTACAATTGAGTGCGCGAAAGGCGGTTCTCGAGCGATGCGGGAAATGGCTCCGGCGGGCGGCCAATTCGACGAAGTGCGTATTTCTACCGACACACTCGGTACTTGCACGAAGCGCCGAAATATCCTCTATTGCCAGCCAGCTAGCTGGGGCGGGAGGCCTTGGTTGCGCTGTATCGCGTACGGTACGTAACAACAATATGGAGGAGAACGATGGACAGACGTTCGTTCATCAAGAACGCCGGTTTGGGCGGCACGGCTGTTGCCGCCAGCGCACTTGCCGCGCCGGCGATTGCACAAGGTAAAAAGAAACTCACCATGGTCACCACATGGCCGCGCGGTGCCGCCGGCGTGTGGGACAGCGTCATGCGCGTGGTCGACAGTGTCAACGCCATCAGCGATGGCACGCTGGAGATCGAGCCCAAGGCGGCCGGCGAACTGGTCGGCGCGTTCGAGGTGTTCGACGCCGTTTCGTCGGGCCAGGCCGACATGTATCACGGTGCCGACTACTACTTCATCAACCAGCATCCGGCATTCGCGCTGTTCACGGCGATCCCGTTTGGCCTGACCGCGCCGGAAATGATGGCCTGGTACTACAACCAGGGCGGCATGGGCCTGCATCACGAACTGGGCGAGATGTTCAACCTGAAGTCGTTCATCGCCGGCAATACCGGCGGTCAGGGCGGCGGCTGGTACCGCAACCCGATCAAGAGCGCGGAAGACTACAAGGGCCTGAAGTTCCGCATGCCGGGCCTCGGCGGCCAGGTGGTCGGAAAGCTCGGCGCCTCGGTGCAGAACATTCCCGGCGGCGAAATCTACCAGGCGCTTTCCTCGGGCGCGCTCGATGCGACCGAGTGGATCGGACCCTGGTCGGACGAAAAGCTCGGCCTGCAGGAAGTGGCGAAATACTACTATCCCGCCGGCTTCCACGAGCCGGGCGCGGCGCTTTCGGTGGCAACCAATCTCGGGGTCTGGAACGATCTGACGCCGCAGCAGCAGAAGGCCATCGAGATCGCTTCGCTCGAGGCGCATCAGTACACCTACGGCCTCTACATCGGCAACAACGGCCCGGCACTCGCCCGCCTGAAGGCGGCTGGCGTGCAGGTCGGCGCGTTCACCGACGATGTGTGGGACGCCTTCGGTGCCGGCACCAAGGAAGTGCTGGGCGAATATATGGGCGACGAGGTGTTCAAGAAGATCTTCGATTCCTGCTATGCGGGCATGTCTTCGGCCTCGCAGTGGATGTCGGTGTCGGATTCGACCTATACCGCCCAGCGCGCACGGGTCTTCAACATCTGATTGCCAACGCTATCTTGCTATCGCGTACGCCGCCGCATAATGGCGGCGTACGCACCGGTTTTCGGCACGCCAGAATTGCGGGCCGCTCATGAAGGGGAATATCGCGCGGTAAACGGAAAAATCCGGATCGCGTGGAAATAGCCGGCGCAGCCTGCCGACGAGGCCGGCTGCGGGACGGGGAGAGATGGTCGATTTCATCATCTGGGTGATCAC
>JAGRLL010000263.1:3017-12038 GCA_020441855.1 Nitratireductor sp. | reverse complement strand
GACGCCGGCAACAAGGCGCAGGCATTTCAGCTGATCTGGCCCTATTCGGACTTTCTGCTGCACGACATGGGCGATGGACTGGCCGACGGCCAGCAGGTCGGCCTTGCCGGCGGCAGCGAATGGCGCACCCAGCCTCTTTGGGGTATCGGCCTGACCCGGACCGTCAGCGGTCACACCTATTTTCTGCATGACGGGCGCGCCCGCAATCTGACCGAGGCGATCCTGTGGCATGGCGGCGAGGCCGAACCCGCGCGCGAAGCCTTCCGTTCTATGGAAAAGGCCGAGCGTGACGCCCTGATCGCCTTCCTGGAGTCGCTTTGATGGCTTTACGACCGGTTCGCGTGATTGCCGCTTCGCTGGCGCTGTTTGCATGCCTGTCCGTTTACGCCGGCGCCCAGGAAAGCGGCGAGGTCGCGCACGATGCCGAAGGCAACGCAATCATTGCCCACACGGCCGATCCCGAACAGATGCGCGCCGTGATGATGGCGGCTGCGACAAAGGTGATCGGCCCGGGCTATGCCCGTTTCCACGCTGCCGGCAAGCAACTCGCCACGATAACCGGAAGCCTGTGCAAGACGCCCGGCGATGCGGCGCTCAATGCCGCCCGCGCTGCCTTCACCATCACCGCGCTCGCATGGGGCAAGGTCGAGAACATCCGCTTCGGTCCGATCATGTCGGACAACCGGCTGGAGCGCGTCCTGTTCTGGCCCGACAGAAAGTCGATCGGCCTGAAGCAGGTTCAGTCGCTGTTGGTCGGGAAGGACCCGGGCGCGCTCGATCCCCGGACACTGACAGGCAAGAGCGTGGCTTTGCAGGGCCTCGGCGCGCTGGAATTCGTCCTGTTTGGAACCGGATCGCAGGAACTGGCAAAGGGGGGCGAATATCGCTGCGCCTACGCCCTGGCGATAGCCGGCAATCTGGCCGCCATCGGCGGCGAACTCGAGGCGGCGTGGAGCAGGCCCGAGGAGGTGCTGTCGGCCTGGCTGCGCGAAGACGACCCCGACCGCGCCAGCGAAATGCTCAACGAACTGGTCGGCGCGCTGGTGCACGGCCTTGAAGCGACCCGCGATATCCGCCTGCGCGGCTTTCTGGGCGAGGAACCGGGCAAGGACAAGCCGCGCGTTGCGTTGTTCCGCCGTTCCGGCAACACAATTGCCATGATCGCCGCCGATATCGAGGGTCTGCGCGACCTGTATGCCGGCTCGACCATGGAAACGCTGTTGCCCGACGACATGCGCTCGATCGGCGAATCGATGCGTTTCGAGTTCAGCCAGCTTATCGACATTGCCCGCCATGTTTCCAAACCCGTCGATCAGGCGGTGGCCGACCCCGACGAGCGTCAGCGCCTCGCTTTGCTCGACATCGTGATGGACAGCCTGATCGAGCGTATCGATACGCAATTTGCGCCGGCGACGGGCCTGGCTTCCGGCTTCTCATTCTCGGACGGCGACTAATGCTGCGTCTCAAGGCAAGGGATGGACGGGCGATCGACCGCCGCGACTTCGTCCGCGCCGCCGGTGCGTCCTTTCTTGCCGCGCTGATGCCGCGTCCGGCGGCGGCCCTGGCCAATGCCGATGCCGTTTTCACCTCCGCCTACAGGGCGCCGGACGGCTCCTTCGGGGTGGCGACGCTGACCGAGGCCGGCGAGATCGTTCATGCATGGCGGCTGCCCATGCGCGGCCATGACGTGGTGGCGCACCATGCAAGCGGCAGGTGCGCGGCCTTTGCCCGCCGTCCAGGCACGCAGGGCCTTGCCTTCGACAGCGCGGGCGGGATGAAACCGCAGATCTTTTC
Source organism: Nitratireductor sp. (assembly GCA_020441855.1). Classification (GTDB taxonomy): domain Bacteria; phylum Pseudomonadota; class Alphaproteobacteria; order Rhizobiales; family Rhizobiaceae; genus BOKV01. The sequence goes on along the minus strand of JAGRLL010000263.1, from coordinate 10,244 downwards.
GGCGCCGGCCGGCCGGCATTTCTATGGCCATGGCGCATTTTCCGCCGATGGCCGGCTGCTGTATGCGACCGAGAACGATTTCGATGGTGTGCGCGGCGTCGTCGGCATCTACGACGCGACGGACGGTTACACCCGCATCGGCGAGTTGCCGTCGCATGGCCTTGGCCCGCACGAAGCGATGATGATGCCGGACGGACGCACATTGGCGATCGCCAATGGCGGCATCGAGACCCATCCCGATTATGGCCGGGCCATGCTCAATCTCGGTGCGATGAAGCCCTCCATCGCTTTTGTGGATTGCGAGACCGGCGATCTTCTGGCGCGCCACGACCTGCCCATCGAGATGTCGCGGCTGTCTACCCGCCATGTCGATGTCGGTTCCGATGGCAGGCTATGGTTCGGCTGCCAGTATCAGGGCGAGGCGGGCGATGTGGTGCCGCTGATCGGCCATGCCGGTATCGGCGAACCGCTCGCCTGGCTGGAACTGCCGCATGAAGCCGGCGCCGCGCTGATGAACTATGTCGGCGCGATTTCCGTCAATCGTCACTCGGGCCTCGTAGCCGTCACCTCACCGAAAGGCAATGCCGCCGTGGAGTTCCACCCCGGCGCGCCGGGCGACGCTAGGATATTGCGCATCAAGGCCGTGAGCGGTCTGGCTGCGGATGGCGGCGGCTTCGCCTATTCTTCGATGAAGGGGGATTTCAATGGCCGGGCGAGGCCGCAATTGTGGGACAACCACATCCGCCGTGTGTGAGGCGATATCGCGGGCTTACTTGTCCAGCAGTGTGGCAAGCCTTTGCAGCGCGAACTCGTAGCCCTGCGGGCCGCAGCCGACGATGACGCCGTCGGCGCGCTTCGAGACATAGGAGAAGTGGCGGAAGCTTTCGCGCTTGTGCACGTTCGAGATATGCACCTCGATCACCGGGAACTCGCAGGCATTCAGCGCGTCGAGAATGGCTACGGAAGTGTGCGAATAGGCGGCCGCGTTGATGACGATGCCGGCGGCTGTGCGCCTTGCTTCCTGGATCAGGTCGACCAGTTCGTGCTCGGCGTTGGACTGGAAGAAATGTACCTCGAGCCCGAGCTTTTCGCCGGTCTCGATGCAGCGCCCCTCGATTTCGCCAAGCGTATCCGAGCCATAGATGAGCGGCTGACGCTCGCCCAGCAGGTTGAGGTTGGGGCCGTTCAGCACATAGATGATATGTTTCATTTCGCCAGTTCCCCGACTTTCTTGGGGCCGTTTTCGTTGTCCCGGCGGCCTTGATAATCGCGATTGGTTAAGGGCGCCACAATTTCACGAAGCTTTTTGACCATTGCCCATCGCGGTATTTGCGGGAGAAAATGCGCTTTCAAAACTGCGAAACGGAACGTGAAATGGCAGACCAGACCGATTTTTCCGGCGTCGTGGGCCGGGAGCGCACCGCTTTCGACACGGTTACGGCGGGTCCGCTGCAGCGCTTCTGCGCGGTGCTGGATCGTGAGGTGCCGCATTTCTCGCCGGGCGACGCGGTTCCGCCGCTCGCCCATTGGCTTTTCTTTCTCGATGCCGCCCGCCAGTCGGAGCTTGGACCGGACGGGCATGCCGCGCGCGGCGATTTTCTGCCTGCCGCCCCGCATTTGCCGCGCCGCATGTGGGCGGGCAGCCGGATTTCGTTTCCGGGCGTGCTGCGCGTCGGCATGACGCTGCGCCGCCATTCGCGCATCGCCGCCGCGCATTACAAGGTCGGCGCCAGCGGGCCGCTGCTGTTCGTCACCGTCCGTCACGAAATCGCGGAGGAGGGCGGCCCGATATTGCTGGTCGACGAGCACGATATCGTCTATCGCGCCGCGGCTTCCGCGCCGGCAAGGCACGATGACGCAGGCGAACAGGCGCCTTCCGGCCCCTGGCGCCGCGAGATGGCCGCGGACGAGACGCTGCTGTTTCGCTATTCGGCACTGACCTTCAATGGCCATCGCATCCATTACGACAGGGATTATGCGGTCTCGGAGGGCTATGCCGGCCTGATCGTGCACGGCCCGCTGCTGGCCACGCTGCTGGTCGATCTGATCTGGCGCAACCGGCCGCAGGCCGTGTTGACGAGCTATGCCTTCCGCGCCCATCGTCCGATCCTTTGCAACGAGCCTTTTTTCCTCAATGGGTTGCCGGGAAAACCGGAATCCGGAATTGAACTCTGGACCGCCGACCGTGCGGGACGCAAAGCCATGACGGCGCAAGCCGTCCTGGCCTGAAACGCGTTTCGAGTCCGATTCCCTGTTGCGTTTGTTCTCTATTTGTTCTTAAATCGGGTCATGCAACATGACCTGACGCACGAGGCCGAAAGCCGGTCCGCGCAGGCGCGCCGCCTGCGTGCTGCCCATTTGAGCGGACTTGTCCGGCCGCTGGCGCTTGTCCGGCCGGAGCAGGGTGCGCTGCCAGTGGGACATGTAGCGGGTCATGTGGCAGTTTCTCTCGGTGCCGGGGAACTCGACGCAAGCTTGCCCGACCGCGGCCTGGCGCTCGGCGCGCTGCACGAATGCGTGCCGGCCGGCCATGGCGACTTCGCCGCTGCGCTCGGCTTCAGTCTCGCCCTTGCCGCCCGCGTCGTGAGCAAGTGCGCCGCGGATGCCCGGCCGGGCGGCGTGCTCTGGGTCTTTCCCACCCATTGCGGCTTCGAGCAGGGCCGGCTGCACGCGCCGGGGCTGATGGCCTTCGGTCTCGATCCCGCCCGCTTCATCGAGGTCGGCGTGCAGAAGACGCGCGCCATGCTGTGGGTGATGGAGGAGGGGCTTTCCACCGGGGCGCTCGCTGCCGTTATCGGGGTGGAGACCGGCCGCGATTACGATTTCACGGCCAGCCGCCGGCTTGCCATGCGCGCCGAAAGGAGCGGTGTCACCGCGCTGCTGATCCGCGCTTGCAAGCAGGCCGATGGCAGCGGTGGCGCCTCGACCGCCGCGACGACGCGCTGGCGCATCGCCACCGAACCGCATGCGCACCAATTGGGCGCGGCCGGGCCGCGTATCGGACAGGGCCATGAGAATCCGGGCGTGGGCGCGCCACGATGGGCTGTCAGCCTCATCAAGTCGAAAAGGGGAATGCCTGGTCACCGTCAAGTTGTCGAGTGGGACCATGAAACGCTTTCTTTCCGTATGGCTGCCGCGCTGGCCGGTCGAACGCCGGTTTCCCAAAATCGCAGGGGAACAGGAGAACAGGCCGGCAGCCGGAAATGGGCCGCAGCCTCGTGAGGCCGGGTCTGTCGCGGTTTGCGAACCGCTTGTCCTGTCGAGCGTGTCGAGCAACGGCCCGCGCATCACGGCCGTGGACGAAGCCGCCGGCCGGCTCGGCCTTCATCCCGGCATGGCGCTGGCCGACGCGCGCGCTATCCATCCCGCGCTTCGCGTCGAGCACGCCGACGAGGATGGCGACGCCGAAGCGCTCGAAAGCCTCGCTCTATGGTGCCAGTGCTTCAGCCCGCTGACCCGGCCGGATTCACCTGATGGCGTCATGCTCGACATCACCGGCTGCGCGCATCTGTTTGGCGGCGAGACGGGGCTGATCGCGGCGCTGGCGGCGCGCTTCGTCCGTTTCGGCCTGACGGCGCGCCTGGCGATCGCGCCGACCATCGGCGCGGCCTGGGGGCTTTCCAGATACGGGGCCAGACGCGATCGGGGAAACGCAAAAGGCGCGCAGATCGCCGACGGTCCCCTGCACGAGGTGCTCGCGCACCTGCCGGTTGCCGCCCTTCGCCTCGACGAGCGCACCGTCGCCGCGCTCACCCGGCTGGGGCTGAAGAGCGTCGGCGATCTGCTCGGCAAGCCGCGCGCGCCGCTGGCCGCCCGTTTCGGCCGCGAACTGGCCGAAAGGCTCGACCAGGCGCTCGGCCGGGCCGGCGAGAGCTTCGAGGCGCTGGCCTTGCCTCCCGCGTGGCGCGTCGAGCGGCGCTTCGCCGAACCGCTGATCACGCTCGAGGCCATTGAAACGGCGCTCGGCCAGCTTGCCTGCGATCTCGCCCGCCTGCTCGAACGCGACGGCAAGGGCGCGCGGCGCCTTGTGCTGGGTTTTTACCGTGTCGACGGCTGGGTGACGCACCGCGAGGTCAGGACCAGCGCGCCGAGCCGGCAGCCCCGTCATCTCGCGCGCCTGTTGGCCGAACGGCTCGACGCCATCGAGGGCGACGCCGGTTTCGGCTTCGAGGCGATGACGCTCGGCGCCTTCGATGTCGAGAATGCGCAGGCGCATCAGGAGAAGCTATCCCCCGACGCGGACGGGCAGGGCGATGCCCCGCAGATCGCCCCGCTCATAGACAGGCTCGTCAACCGCTTCGGGGCCGACCGGGTCACCCGCTACGAGCCCTTTGCCAGCCATCTGCCCGAACGCTCCGCCCGTCCGGTTTCGGTGTTGAAACATGCCGCCGCGCATGCTTCGCCGGCACCGGATTGGCCGGCCCATCTCGATGCGCTGGCCGACGGGGCCTCGTTCGGCCGGCCGCTGCTGCTTCTTGCCCGGCCCGAGCCCGTCACCGCCTTGTTCGAGGTGCCGGATGGCCCGCCCGTACGATTCGAATGGCGCCGCGTCTCGCATCGCATCACCCGCGCCGAGGGGCCGGAACGCATTGCGCCGGAATGGTGGCGCGTGGCGGAAGGGGCAGGGCGGCTGACCCGCGATTATTACCGTGTCGAGGACGAGGCCGGCCGGCGCTTCTGGCTTTACCGCGAGGGATTGTTCGAACGCGCCAATGACTGTCTCGACGCCATGCCCGCCTGGTTCATTCATGGGGTGTTCTCGTGACGCCCCATGCCGAACTTTCCTATGCAGAATTGCCCTATGCCGAATTGGGGGTCACCACCAATTTCAGCTTTCTGCGCGGCGGTTCGCACGCCCACGAACTGGTCGAAACGGCGGCGAGGCTGGGGCTGTCGGCCATCGGCGTCGCCGACCGCAACACGCTGGCCGGGATCGTGCGCGCCCATGTGGCGGCGAAGGAGCACGGCATCCGCCTTGTTGTGGGTGCCCGCCTCGTCATGCCTGATGATGGCATGCAGGGCGGCTTCGAGACGCTGTGCTTTCCCGTCGACCGTCCCGCCTATGGCCGGCTCTCGAAATTGCTGACCACGGGCAATCGTCGCGCGCCGAAGGGCGAGTGCCATCTCGGCCTAAACGATCTGGCGATGCTGACGGAGGGCGGCGCTTCAGGAGGGCACCGCTTCATCGCCATGCCGCCATATGAATGGGGCGAGGATTTCGAGGCGAGCCTGAAACGCCTCGCAGGGATGTTTCCGGGCTGCGTCCATCTTGCGCTGAGTCCGTTTCACCGCGGCAACGACCGGGCGCGGATGCAAAGGCTGGCCGCACTGGCCGCTTCCGTCCAGGCGCCGCTGATCGCCACCAACGACGTGCTCTATCACGCGCCGGAGCGCCGGCCGTTGCAGGATCTGCTCACCTGCATCCGCGAGCACTGCACCATCGACGAGGCAGGGTTCCGGCTCGAAAAGAACGCCGAAAGGCATCTCAAGTGCGGCTCGGAGATGGCGCGGCTGTTGCCCGGCCATGAGGCGGCGATCGCCCGCGCGGTGGAGCTGGCGCAGGCCTGCCGTTTCTCGCTCGACGAACTGGCCTACGAATACCCCGACGAACCTGCCGGAAACAGCGCCACGCCGCAGGCCGAACTCGAGCGCCTGACCTGGCTCGGCGCGGCGGAGCGCTTTCCCGGCGGCCTGAGCGACAGGCATCGCCAGATGATCGAACACGAATTGCGGCTCGTCGCCGAACTGAACTTCGCCGCCTATTTCCTCACCGTCCACGACATCGTGCGCTTCGCGCGCACACGCGAACAGCCAATCCTGTGCCAGGGACGCGGCTCGGCGGCCAATTCCATCGTCTGCTATTGTCTCGGCATTACCTCGGTCAACCCGGCCGAGATCGATCTGCTGTTCGAGCGTTTCATCTCCGCCGAACGCGGCGAGCCGCCCGACATCGACGTCGATTTCGAGCATGAGCGCCGCGAGGAGGTGATCCAGTACATCTACGCCAAATATGGCCGTCATCGCGCCGGACTGGCCGCCACCGTCATCTGCTACCGTTCGCGCAGCGCCATCCGCGAGGCCGGCAAGGCGATGGGCCTGTCGCCCGACGTCGTCGGCGCCATGGCCGGCATGGTCTGGGGCTATTCCAACGAGGGTCCGGCGCGCCAGCGCGTCATCGAGGCCGGCCTCGATCCCGACGATCCGCGCCTGCGCCAGGCCATGATGCTGGCCGGGCGCCTTGCCGGTTTCCCGCGCCACCTCTCGCAGCATGTCGGCGGCTTCGTCATGACGCGCGGCGCGCTGGACGAGGTCGTGCCGATTGCAAACGCGGCGATGGAGGACCGCACCGTCGTCGAATGGGACAAGGACGATCTCGACGCGCTGAAGATCCTGAAGGTCGACGTGCTGTCGCTCGGCATGCTGACCTGCATCCGCAAGTCCTTCGACCTGCTGGAGACCCATTACGCCCGGCCGATGTCGCTTGCGGGCGTGCCGCGCGAGGATGAGGCCACCTATGCGATGATCTGCAAGGCCGACACGGTCGGCGTCTTCCAGATCGAGAGCCGCGCGCAGATGTCGATGTTGCCGCGCCTGAAGCCGAAGAACTTCTACGACCTTGTCATCGAGATCGCGATCGTGCGTCCCGGACCGATCCAGGGCGACATGGTTCATCCCTATCTGCGCCGCCGCCAGGGGCTGGAAAAGGTCGAGTTTCCGTCGCGGGAACTGGAGCAGGTGCTCGGCAAGACATTGGGTGTGCCGCTCTTCCAGGAACAGGCGATGAAGATCGCCATTGTCGGCGCCGGTTTCTCGCCGGCCAAGGCCGACCGGCTGCGCCGCGCCATGGCGACCTTCAAGCGCAATGGCGACATCGGCACCTTCCGCGAGGAATTCGTCGTCGGCATGATCGCCAATGGTTACACGCCCGATTTCGCCGGCCGCTGCTTCAAGCAGATCGAGGGTTTTTCCGATTACGGCTTTCCCGAGAGCCATTCGGCAAGCTTCGCATTGCTCGCCTATGCCTCGGCCTGGCTCAAATGCCATTACCCCGACATCTTCGCCTGCGCGCTGCTCAATTCCCAGCCGATGGGGTTTTACTCATCCTCCTCCATCGTGCGCGACTTCCGCGAACATGGCGGCGAAGTGCGCCCGGTGGATGTGAATTTCTCGGATTGGGATCACACCTTGGAAGTTTCCGCAGAGCCGTCCGGCTCTTCGTCCGCCAAT
>JAGRLL010000263.1:0-2907 GCA_020441855.1 Nitratireductor sp. | reverse complement strand
GGCATGCGCGAGGACGCGGCGAAGCGGATCGTGGCCGCGCGTGGAAAGGGTTACACCGATCTGCGCGACCTCTACTGGCGCACCGGCATCGATGCCGGCACGCTGGAACGTCTCGCCAATGCCGACGCCTTCCGTTCGCTCGGGCTCGACCGCCGCGCCGCGCTTTGGCAGGTGCGCGGCCTCAACGGTGGAACGGGCGGTGCGCAGGGCAGGCGTTCCTCGGCCGCCGACCTGCCCTTGTTTGCCGGGTCCGAGCGCAGCAGCGACGCGTACCGGCCCTTGCAGGCCGAGCCGAAGGTTGAATTGCCCGATCTCCTGCCGGGCGAGCAGGTCGTGGAGGATTACGACACGCTGCGCTTGTCGCTGAAGGCGCACCCCGTCTCTTTCCTGCGCGAGCAGCTTGCCGCGCGCCGCGTGCTGTGCTCGGCCGATCTGGAGACGCGCAAGAATGGCGAGTGGACCAGCGTTGCCGGCCTCGTGCTGGTGCGCCAGCGCCCGGGCACGGCGTCGGGCGTCATCTTCGTCACGCTGGAGGACGAGACCGGGATCGCCAATGTCATCGTCTGGCCAAAGGTCTTCGAAAAGCACCGCCGCATCGTCATGGGCGCCAGGATGGTGCTCATCGAGGGGCAATTGCAGAAAGCCGACGGCGTGGTCCACCTGATCGCGCGTCGCCTGAGCGACATGACGCGCGAACTGATGGACACGATGACTGGCGTCACGCCCGGCAAGGCAGCCGTGCAGGAACCCAATCTCTGGCGTCATCCGCGCAATACGCGCGTCCTGCCCAGGGGCCGTAACTTCCATTGACCGGATGCCGGCCCCGAATTTCTATTTGTTGAGGACGAGCTTGCCCTGTTTGGTCGTCTTCAGCCGGTAGAGCGCGCCCTCGTGAACGATGCCGACCTCGTTCGTGCCGCCAAACAATGTCCGGCTTTCGAACACGGGCAGTTTCGCCTGTGTGGCGGGCATGGCATTGCGCCGCGCCGGCACCTGGAAGGTGCTTTCGCCGCCGCTGTTCCGCGCGCCGTTTGCCGTGTTTCGAATGCCGGTTGAGCGCAGGTGCAATGTCTCGTTGAAAGGGCTGACCATGACGCAGTACGACCTCCTTTTGTCGCCGTGCTTGCATTGCTGGCTGGGCGGTTACTTCATCGGTTTCAAAGTGGATGAAGAATACCCACTTTTACGCCGGTTTCAATAGTGGATAAAAATAATCCAGTTTAGACGCCGCATTCGCGCCATCGACGCCGCGACCGGTTTTCCCGGCTCACATCGTGTGTCTTAGCATCCATTTCAGGAAGGCCAGGGGCGTGCGATAGGGCGGGTATTTCACCGAAGGATCGGGCCAGTTGCTTCGCGTCACGACCGGCTTGGCGTGCGAGAAGGTATCGAAGCCGGTCTTGCCGTGATAGGCGCCCATGCCGCTCTCGCCGACACCGCCGAAGGGCAGACGCAGATTGACGAATTGCGCCAGCGTGTCGTTGATCGAAATTCCGCCCGCCGAAAGACGTTCGGCCACCTTTGCATGCGCCGTCTTGTCGTTCGAGAAGAAATACAGCGCCAGCGGCTTGTCTCGGCTTTCGATCCGCGCCATCGCCTCGTCGAGATCGTCATAGGTCAGGACCGGCAGGATTGGCCCGAAGATTTCGTCGGCCATGACCGCGTCGTCCCAGCCGACATCGTCGATCAGCGTCGGCGCGATGTAGCGCTCCGCCTCGTCGCTCTCGCCGCCGGTAATGAGCGGCGCGTTGCCGATCAGCCCTGTCAGGCGCTTGAAGTGCTGCGCGTTGATGATCCGGCTGTAATCCTTGCTCTGCCTCGGGTCCTTGCCGAAGGACTTGCCGACTGCCCTGACAATGCGCTCGGTGAGCGCCTGCTTCACCGATGAATGCACCAGCAGATAATCGGGTGCGATGCAGGTCTGGCCGGCATTGAGGAATTTGCCCCAGGCGATGCGCCGTGCCGCGACGTCGAGATTGGCATCCTTTTCCACGATGCACGGGCTCTTGCCGCCCAGTTCCAGCGTTACCGGGGTCAGGTGCTTCGCCGCCGCCGCCATCACGATGCGGGCAACCTTTCCGCCGCCGGTAAACAGGATGTGGTCGAAGCGCTGGTCGAGCAGCGCCTGCGTCTCCGCGACTCCGCCCTCGACCACCGCGACCTGCTCGCGTGCGAAAGCGCCGCCGATGATGCGCATGATGGCCGCCGCCGTGTTGGACGCCAGTTCCGACGGTTTGACGATAGCGATGTTTCCGGCCGCGAGCGCGGCAACGAGCGGCGCGATGGCGAGATTGAAGGGGTAGTTCCACGGCGAGATGATCAACACGCAGCCGAGCGGCTCGTACTGGATCCGGCTGGAACCGGGCTGAAGCAGCAATGGCGTCGAGACACGCTTCGGTTTCGCCCAGGAAGACAGATGCCGAAGCGCATGGTCGATCTCGACCAGCACCACGCCGATCTCGCTGGTCCATATCTCCGATCTGGGTCGGCCCAGATCCTGCCGAACGGCCTCGATGATGGCGTCCTCGTTTTCGGTGATCGCGTCGCGCAGCTTGCGGAGCTGGCGCTTGCGAAATTCCAGATCGCGTGTCGCGCCAGTCCGAAAAAAGGCGCGCTGCGCTTCCACGAGCGCCGCCGTGCTGTCTTCCTGCGTCGCGTCCACCTCGGGACCCTTGACGATCTCGTTCATGCTGGCCTCCGGTCGGCGCCCCTGTTCGCCCTTGGTGGCGGGAAGCTACGCCGCGACCGTCCGCGAAGCAATGCGCGCCGCGGATTGGCGTTTACATTTGCCCCGGCTTCGGCTTGAAGGCTGGTATGGTAGTTGGGTCACAGGGCTGGCGGGAAACATGCTGACACTCAATTCTCTCTCGGCTGTCGCCGAAGGCGTCCGGCTGCCGCGCTACGAGC
>JAGRLL010000262.1 GCA_020441855.1 Nitratireductor sp. | reverse complement strand
GTCCTGGCACTCATCGTGTCGCGGCTGCTTTCATGATGGTTTCGGCGATCCGTTCGGGCGATTGCGCGGCGTCGATGCGCATCCAGTCCATGGCGCCGGCTTCCCACGCGAGCTGGCCTTCGAGTACGTCCACCGTCGCGTCGGACGGGCCTGCGGTGCGTGCCGCGACGCGCTTGCGCAACAATTCGGCGTCCGCCTCCAGCCATATGCCGGTAAACGGCGTCTTCGTTTGCGTTGCGATGCCGGCGATCGCCGCGCGCCGCTCGGGACGGTCGTAGACCGCGTCGACGATGACCGTTCCACCGTTGCCCGCGATCAGCCGCGCGCTCTCCGCGAGGTGATCGTAGACCTGTTTCGACACATCGGAGCGATAGGCTTCCGCGCCAAGTCTCGTATCCACGGGGACCTTGAACATCGCCTTGCGCACGCGGTCGCTTTCGGCGATGCGCGCGCCGGGTGGCGCGCCGACACGGAATGCCAGCGCCTCGGCCACGGTGGTCTTGCCCGTGCCGCTGAAGCCGCCGATGGCGATCAGCCGGGCAGGGTGCGGCCTGAGCAATTCCCTGGCCAGATCGAAATACGCGCGCGCGGATTGCGCCAGCGCACCGTCGCCGCCTTCCTCGACCTGCGTCGCGGTGACATGGGCGCGCACCCCCGCGCGCACCGCCATGAAGAAGGGCAACAGCGTGAACCCGTCTTCGTCGTCGGCGCCGTCGAGATAGCGGTTGGCGACGAGATTGGCCAAATCGCGCAGGCCGCGATGCCACAGATCCATCAGCAGGAAGGCGAGATCGTAGAGCACATCCACGGTCGCGATGGTGTCGTTGAACTCGATGCAGTCGAACAATGTCGGTACGCCGTCGAACAGGCAGATATTGCGCAGGTGCAGATCGCCGTGACAGCGCCGCACGCGCCCGCGCTCCTCCCGCGCATCGAGGAGTTCGGCGTGGCGCGCCAGTTCCGTGCGGAACGCGGCGTTGAACGAGGCGACTTCCTCGTCGTCGAAGACGTGGCTGGTCGCAAAGCCCGCCTCGTTGATGTCGAGCACGCCGGCGATGTTCGCCGCGCCGCCGGAACCTCCCGCGCCACCGCGAACGACTGGTGCGCTATGGTGGAAACGGGCGATCATCCGGGCCACATCGTGCATCAGCCGTGGCGTCAGCCTGCCTTGCCCGGCCATGCGATCGAGCAGGCAGTCCTGTTCGAACCGCTTCATTTCGACGACCGCGTCGACCAGCAATCCTTCACCGTCGAAGGCCGGTTCCCCGTCTTCTTCGGTGATACGCCGCACCCCCAGATAAAGCTGCGGCGCGGTTGCCGAATTGTAGGCCACTTCCTTTTCGCAGGCAGCGAGCCGCAACGCGGGGCTGGAAAAATCGACATAGGGCAGCTTCACCGCCCTCTTCATCTTGAAGGCGCGGTCGCCGGTCAGAAATATCCGCGATACATGCGTCTCCAGCGTCTCGATCGGTTCGCTCGCGCCATAACTTGCCGGATCGCCGAGAAAGGCGACCGTGCGCGACTGGTCTTCGGCGAGGATGTGCCCCCCATCAGGTGCATTACGGGAATTTTGCGGCTTCGTCGGCAAGTTCCAGTCCGTCACCTTGGCGTCTACTGGGCTGTCCGCAGGACACGTTTTGCGTCGGGGCAGGCATGTTCACCCCTGCGCCCAATATTCATTACAGCTAATTAACGTGACATTCAGCTTCATTGCCGCGTTTTGTTGCCGCAGCTGGCGTCCTCGCTACGAACCCGTTCCTATATCAGGAAATGCGACCAGCTGCGAACGCGGCCCGAACAAGCAAGAACGATCATGGTTGACCAGACGAACGTACCCGAAGATGTCGCCCGCACGCTGGGACTGGATGATGCGGCATCACCGCGCCGGATTTATCGCCGCCTTGCGGTGTATGCCGCATTGGCGATCGTGGTGCTGGGCGCGGTCTACTGGTTCTGGTGGAGGGAAGACGAAACGGCTGGCGCGCTGCGATACGTTACGCAGAACGTGAGAACCGGTGCGCTGACGCAGACCGTAACCGCCACCGGCACTGTCGAGCCGACCAACCAGGTCGAGATATCGTCCGAGCTTTCCGGCACGGTGAAGGAAGTGCTGGTCGACTACAACGACGAAGTCGCATCGGACCAGGTGCTGGCCAGGCTGGACACCGCCAAGCTGCAGGCCGAGGTGGACAACGCAGCAGCCGCGCTTGCCGTCAAACAGGCCCAGTTGCAGGAGGCCGAGGCCACGCTCTCCGAGGCGCAGCGCGCCTATCAGCGTTCGCTTGCGCTGACGGAGAAGTCGTTTGTATCGCGCGCTTCCCAGGACACGGCCGAGGCCAACCAGCGCCGCGCCGAAGCCGGCATCGAGGTCGCCAAGGCCAATATCGAGGTCGCCAGGGCTTCGCTCAAGACCGCCGAAACCAATCTGAAGAAAGCGACCATCCGCTCGCCCATCAAGGGCGTGGTCATGAGCCGCTCGGTCGAGCCCGGCCAGACGGTCGCAGCCTCGCTGCAGGCGCCGGTCCTGTTCACGCTGGCCGAGGACCTCGCTTCCATGCAACTGGAGGTCGACATCGACGAGGCCGACATCGGCACGGTCCATTCCGGCCAGAAAGGAACGTTCACCGTCGAAGCCTACCAGGACCGCAATTTCCCCGCCGAATTGAAGGAAGTCCGCATCGCGCCGGAGGAGATCAACGGCGTCGTCACCTATACCGGCGTGCTCACCCTCGACAACACCGACATGGCGCTTCTGCCGGGCATGACCGCGACCGCGGAAATCGTCGTGAAGCACATCGACAACGCGCTGCTCGTGCCAAACGCCGCGCTGCGCTATGCGCCGCCCGCCGCCAGTCAGTCGGGCAATGGCAACGGCCGTGGCCTGATCGGCATGCTCATGCCGCGTCCGCCGCGCGGCGCCAGCGTGGCCAAGGTAGACGAGCCCGCCAGCGGAGCACGATCCGTCTACGTCCTGGAGGCCGGGGAGCCGAAGAAACTGGACATTCGCGTCGGTTCCAGCGACGGCAACTGGACCGAGGTGCTGGACGGCCCGTTGAAGGATGGCATGGCTGTCGTCACAGATTCTCGCGCGACGAAATAGGCGGGAGTCCCCGAGCGATGTCCGCCGAACCACCGAGCAAGACCGGCAAACGCGCACCTCTCATCGAGTTTGAAGGGGTCACGCGCACCTATGGCCGGGGAGAGGCGATGGTGCGCGCGCTGGCCGGTGTCGACCTTACGGTCGGCGAGGGCGAGTTCGTCGCCATCATGGGGCCGAGTGGTTCGGGCAAATCGACCGCGATGAACATCATCGGCTGCCTCGATGTTCCAAGCGACGGCGCCTATCGTTTTCACGGCGTCGATGTGGGCTCGCTCTCGCGCGACCAGCGCGCGCTCCTGCGCCGCAATTATCTCGGTTTCGTCTTCCAGGGCTTCAACCTGCTGGCCCGCACCCCGGCTATCGAAAATGTCGAACTGCCGCTGATCTATCGCGGCATGCCGCTCGCCAGACGCCGCGAGATGGCGCGCGATGCCCTCGCCAAGGTCGGCCTGACCGGCTGGGAGCACCACGATCCCGGCGAATTGTCCGGCGGCCAGCAGCAACGCGTCGCCATAGCGCGCGCCATCGTGACCAAGCCCGACGTGCTGCTTGCCGACGAACCCACCGGCAACCTCGACACCGCGCGCAGCCACGAGATCATGGAATTGCTGACCGGCCTCAACCGCGACGACGGCATCACCGTCATCATGGTGACCCACGAACTGGACATGGCCGAATACGCCTCGCGCATTGTTCATTTCGTCGATGGCAAGGTGCAGTCGGACACGACCAGGAAAAAGGTGGCCCGATGATCTGGGAAACCATCAAGCTGGCTCTTCAGGCCATCGTGCGCAACGCGCTGCGTTCCTTCCTCACGGTCCTCGGCGTCGTCATCGGCGTCGGCGCAGTGATCGCCATGGTCACCATCGGCAACGGCACGACTGCCCAGGTCCAGTCCGACATTTCCGCGCTCGGCACCAATTTGCTGTTCGTGCGGCCGGGCCAGGGCTTCGGTCCGCGCCAGACCGACTCGCCGAACTTCACGCTCGATGATGTCGAGGCGATCCGCCACCAGATCGGCGGCCTTCAGGCGGTCGCGCCTTCCGTCGGCACGACCGCGAAGGCCGTCTATGGCAACCGTAACCACTCGACCACCGTGACCGGCACGTCCAACGGCTTCCTGATCGCGCGCGACTGGAAGCTTGCCTCGGGGCGCAATTTCCTCGAAAGCGAGTTCCGCGCCGGCAAGGCCGCCTGCATCGTCGGCGACACGCTGCGCGAGGAACTGTTCGGCAACGAAGACCCCATCGGTCAGAAAATCAGACTCGACACGCTCTCCTGCGAGGTGATCGGCGTGCTGGAGGAAAAGGGCCAGTCCAGTTTCGGCCAGGACCAGGACGACCTCGTATTGATGCCGATCCGCACCGTGCAGCGCCGCATGACGGGCAAGACGGACGTTTCATCGATCCTGCTGTCGGCGGAGGAGGGGGTGGAAACGACCAAGATACAGCGTGACGTAACCTGGCTGATGCGCGAGCGCCGGCGCATCTCCGCCGACGAGGATGACAATTTCCGCGTCAACGACATGGCCGAGATGGTCTCGACCATGACGAGCACCACGAAGGTGCTGACCGGCTTGCTGGCCGCCGTTGCCGCCGTCAGCCTTCTGGTCGGTGGCATCGGTATCATGAACATCATGCTGGTCTCGGTGACCGAGCGCACGCGCGAGATCGGTATCCGGCTTGCCATCGGGGCACAGGAGAACCAGGTGCTGATGCAGTTCCTTGTCGAGGCGGTCGTCCTGTCGCTGTTCGGCGGCCTGATTGGCATCCTGATCGGACTGGGCCTGTCCGGCACGGTGTCGGCGCTGATGAACATCCCGTTCGTGCTCGACGTGAAGATCATCGCGCTCGCCTTCGCCTTCTCGGCCGGCGTCGGCGTTGCCTTCGGCTATTTCCCGGCCCGCCGCGCGGCGCACATGAACCCGATCGAGGCGCTCAGGCACGAATAGGCCAATCCCGCCGACTGCGAGCGACAAATGCAGGGTTTACAGCCGCCTTGCAGACAGCGAGGCCGGATCGAAACCTTCGTCGAGGATATGACCATCGATCTCGAGACCGGTGACCAGCCGGGCGGCAACGCGCGAAAGCGCCGGCGCGGTCTGGATACCGTAGCCGCCCTGGCCGGCAAGCCAGAAGAACCCGTCGGCACGCTCGTCGAAGCCGCATACCGGGCTCTTGTCCGCAACGAAGCTTCGCAGGCCTGCCCATTTGTTCTCGATTCGCCGCACCTGCATGTCGAATGCCTGCTCGACACGGTCCACGCAGATGGCGACATCCATTTCGTCGGGCTGGGCGTCGCAGGGTTCGCTCGGCGTCTCGTCTGCCGGTGAGATCAGGAATCGACCCGATTCCGGCTTGAGATAGAATTCCTCCTCAACATCGACTGCCATCGGCCACGCATCCGCGTCGATGCCGTCGGGAACGCCGATCGTCATTGCCGTGCGGCGTTTCGGCATCAGGCCGATGGCTATGGCGCCGGCCAGCGCGCCGACATGATCGGCCCACGCACCGGCTGAGTTGACGACGACTGCCGCGCGATGTTCCGCGGTTCCCACATCGATGCGCCAGTAGCGCGCGTCGCGCTCCAGCGCCGTTACCTCGGCCCTTGTCTCCATCTTTCCGCCTGCGGCGCGAAAGGCACGCAAATAGCCGTGATGCAGGGCGTGCACGTCGATGTCTCGCGCGCGATCATCGTACATGGCGGCTGCGATGTGACCCTCGCGCAGCAGCGGAATGCGCCGCCGCGTTTCATCTCCGTCGATGCGCGTGATGTCTTTCGCGTCCGACAATTCCTCCATCAGGGCGTCGAGCGCGCCGAGCTGGTCGTGACGGGCGATCATCGCGACACCGCGCGGCGACAGCAGGCTATGATCGCTGAAACCGGAGGGTGGGTTGTCGAAGAAGCGCGACGAAGCGCGTGTCAGCGCACGGATCGGCGCCGGCCCGTAGCTTTCGGAGAACAGCGCCGCCGAGCGGCCCGTCGTGTGGTAGCCCGGCTGGGATTCCATTTCGAGCAGGAGCACGGAGCCATGACGAGCCAGTTCGGCGGCGACCGATGTACCGGCGATGCCTGCGCCGATCACCGCGAAATCGTAGACATCCTGCCCCATGTTCGTTTCCCTCGCTTCCTGCATTCAACTCGCCTGCATGGCCGGCTGATCCATCGGACAATCGCACGCCGTTGTCAAAACCGGCGGGAACCGCGACCAGCTCTCATTGACCGCCCGAGAAGTGACGGCGGATCACCGAAAGCAGGCGCTTGTGGATATGCGAGTGACGGTGCTGCAGATGCACGGCCGCGTAGACTGGCTGCGCAATCGACGGTGCATCCTCGACGGGGCGGTAGCCGTTGGAAGCGATCATCCGACTTGCCGTCTCCGACAGGACATAGGCCGAGCCGCCGAGCGCGGCGAGCATGCCCGCCACGACCAGGTTCTGGCCGCTCGCAAGCGGCGCGTCCACGAGGTCGCCGGCGATCTGGCGGTGCAGCCGGTCGAATGCGGGCGAGTAATTGGCGAAGATGTAGCGTTCCGGCTTCACCTCGGCCAACCTCGCTACCTCGCTGCTGATCATGCGATAGGTGATTTCGCCGACCTTGTCGTAATGCAGGTCCGGCAGATGGCCGGGCGTGAACAGCACCGCCAGATCCAGTTCGCCGGCCAGCAGGTCGGCGTTCATCTGGATCGAATAGTCAAGCTCGACGTAGAAATGGGTATTCGTCTGGATGGCGCGGAATTCCGATATCCATTCGCCGATCTGCGCGGCGGCCAGATCGTGCTGAATGCCGATGCGAAGCGCCTGGTCGAAATCGTGTACCCGGCGCACGGCGCGGCTTGCCTGCACCCATTCGTGACGCAGATTGCGGGCATGGTCGAGAAAACGAAGGCCGGCTGCCGTGGGACGCGTGCCGGCGCGGCTGCGCGTGAAAAGGCGCTGACCGAGTTCGGATTCCAGCGCCTGGACGCGGTTGGAAACGGTGGATTGCTTGATGCCGAGCCGCTCTGCGGTTCGATTGAAACTGGACGTTTCCATCAGGTCGAGAAAGGTCACGATCAGGTCGATCTGCACGGCCGGCCTCCTTGCGCGTGGTCCAGCCTAATCGAATATGTCGATTAATAAAATCGTTGCAGCTGAATTGAACGCCTCGCGGATTCGGGAGAATATCCGCGTGCCATCGTCATGGGGCGCATCCCGTACCACTCAGGGGGACAGTCGGTTGAGCGAGTTGCCCACGAACGGCCTGCCCGGCCATGCGCGCGTCGTGATCATCGGTGGCGGCGCCGTCGGCGCCTCGTGCCTCTACCATCTGGCGAAGGCCGGCTGGACCGATTGCGTGCTTCTTGAAAAGAACGAGCTGACCGCCGGGTCCACTTGGCATGCCGCCGGCAACGTGCCGACCTTTTCCTCCTCTTGGTCGATCATGAACATGCAGCGTTATTCGGCCGAGCTTTATCGTGGGCTGGCTGACGCGGTCGACTATCCCATGAACTACCACGTCACGGGTTCGGTGCGGCTTGGTCATTCGAGCGAACGGTTGCAGGAATTCAAACGCGTTGTCGGCATGGGTCGCTATCAGGGCATGGATCTCGAAATCCTCACCCCCGATGAGATCAAGTCTCGCTATCCCTTTGCCGAGACTCACGAATTGACCGGCGCACTATACGATCCCTATGACGGCGACATCGATCCGGCGCAGTTGACGCAGGCGCTTGCCAAGGGCGCGCGCGACAAGGGCGCGAAGGTCATCCGTTTTTGCCCGGTCACCGGTGTGACGCGCGACAAGGACGAGTGGCTGATCTCGACGCCGAAAGGCGACATTCGCTGCGAGATCGTCGTCAACGCCGCCGGCTATTACGCCGGCGAGGTCGCGAAGATATTCGGCCGCGACTTGCCGATGATGGTGATGAGCCATCAATACCTTCTGTTCGACACCGTGCCGGAGCTGGAGGCGTGGTCGAACGAGGTCGGCCACAAGCTGCCGCTGCTGCGCGACGTCGACTCGTCCTACTATCTGCGCCAGGAAAAATACGGCTTCAATCTGGGTCCCTACGAGCGCAATTGCCGCGCGCACTGGGCGACGCCCGACGACCCGATGCCGGAGGACTTTTCCTTCCAGCTTTTCCCCGACGATCTCGACAGGCTGGAATGGTATATCAACGACGCCGCTGCCCGCGTGCCGGTGCTCGGCACCGCCGGCCTTTCCAAGGTCATCAACGGGCCGATTCCCTATTGCCCCGACGGCAACCCGCTGATCGGTCCGA
>JAGRLL010000261.1 GCA_020441855.1 Nitratireductor sp. | reverse complement strand
AGAATGCGACCAGCCGCCCCCCTCCTGGCCGATGCAGCCGCACATCACCAGCATGTTGATGATGCCGCTGTAGTTCATGTCCATGTGGTACCAGTGGTTCAGGCCGGCGCCGAGAATGACCATGGAGCGCCCGTGCGTCTTTTCAGCATTGCGCGCGAATTCTCGGGCGACGGTGATGATCTGGTCTTTCGGCACTCCGGTGATTTTTTCTGCCCAGGCCGGCGTGTAGGGGAGATTTTCGTCGAAGGACCTAGCTGTGGTCCCGTCCTCGAGGCCACGATCGAGGCCGTAATTGGCGACGAAAAGATCAAACACGGTGGCGACCAGTGCTTCGCCATCAGCGAGCTTCACCTTCTTTGCCGGGACGGAGCGTACGAGCACACTGTCGTGGTCGGTGCCCTGGAAATGATCGTGTTCACGATTGCCGAAGTAGGGGAACGCGACGGGCGCAACCTCATCGTGAGCGTCGTCCATGATCAGGCTCATCTCGAGGTCGATATCGCGGCCCTTGCCGTCTTTCTGTTCCAGATTCCACTTGCCCTGTTCGCCCCAGCGGAAACCGACCGAGCCTTGCGGCGCGACGAGCTTGCCGGTGTTTCGGTCGATGGCGACCGTCTTCCATTCGGGGTTGTTCTTTTCGCCGAGCTTGTCCTTGAAATCACTCGCCCGGATCTGACGGTCCGGAACATAATGGCCGTCCTTGCGAACGAGCCGGACCAGCATCGGCATGTCTGTATAGCGACGGCAATAGTCCTCGAAATACTCCGCCTGCCGGTCGAGATGGAATTCACGGAGAATGACGTGTCCCATGGCCATGGCCAACGCGGCGTCGGTACCCTGCTTGGGATGCAGCCACATATCGGAGAATTTGGCCGCCTCCGAATAGTCGGGGGACACGACGACGGATTTCGCGCCCTTGTATCGGACCTCGGTATAGAAATGCGCATCCGGCGTGCGGGTCTGCGGAACGTTGGATCCCCAAAGGATGAGAAATCCCGAATTGTACCAGTCTGCTGATTCGGGGACGTCGGTCTGCTCGCCCCATGTCATCGGCGACGCCGGCGGCAGGTCGCAATACCAGTCGTAGAATGACATGCAGACGCCGCCGAGCAGCGACAGATAGCGCGAGCCGGCTGCGTAGGAAACCATCGACATGGCGGGGATCGGTGAGAAGCCGATGACGCGGTCTGGCCCCCATTTCCGGGCGGTATATGCGTTTGCCGCGGCGATGATCTCGTTGACCTCATCCCAGCTTGCACGGACAAAGCCGCCCAGGCCGCGAACGCGGATATATTCCGCTCGCTTGACGGGGTCTTCCTGGATCGCAGCCCAAGCACCGATAGGCGTCTTCACTGTCCGTTCCGCCCGCCAAAGCCGCAGCAGGCGGGACCGGATCAGTGGATATTTCACTCGGTTGGCCGAGTACATGTACCAGCTGTAGCTGGCGCCACGCGAACAACCCCGAGGCTCATGATTGGGCAGGTCCGGCCGCGTGCGCGGATAGTCGGTCTGCTGTGTTTCCCAGGTGACGATCCCGCCCTTGACGTAGATCTTCCAGGAGCACGACCCGGTGCAGTTTGCGCCATGCGTGGACCGGACGATTTTGTCGTGCTGCCAGCGCTTCCGGTAAGCGTCCTCCCAGTCACGGCTTTCATTCGTCGTCACGCCGTGGCCGCCAGAGAAGGTGCCGGTGTTCTTCCGAGACAGGAAGTTCAGGCGATCAAGAAGATGGCTCATGATTTCTTCTCCCTTATTCGGCCGCAGACGTTTGCGGGAAATGCTGCGACCCCTCGCGCTCTACGTTGCGCAACAGACCGCCTGAGCGCGTGTAGACGAACCAGGTCACCATCGCGCAGGTCACGTAGAAGGCGAGGAAGCCCCACAGCGCCATTTCGGGCCCGCCCGTCATCGTGATCGACGTGCCGTAGGATTTCGGGATGAAGAAGGCGCCATAGGCGGCGATCGCGGATGTGAACGCGACGATCGCTGCGGATTCGCGTTCTGCCTGCTTGATCATGGCGTCGCCTGCGAGTTGCGGCATCAGGCGCGGCACTTCCAGACGCATGATCGACGGGATCATCTGGAAGGTCGACGCATTGCCGACACCCGTCAGGAAGAAGAGCGCCATGAAGCAGCTGAAGAATCCCCAGAATGCACCAGGCTGTTCCTTGATGCCGAGGAAGTACAGAACGCCGCCGACCGCCGCGATCATGCCGACGAAGGTCCAGAAGGTGACCCGACCGCCACCGTATTTGTCAGATACCCAGCCGGTTGCCGCGCGGCTCAGCGCACCGACCAGCGGCCCGAGGAAGGCATAGGACAGCGCGTTGACCGACGGGAATTGGGTTTTCATCAGCAGCGGGAAACCAGCGGAATAGCCGATGAACGAACCGAACGTGCCCGTATAGAGCCAGCACATGACCCAGTTGTGCCGCCGGCTAAAGATGATCGATTGCTCGGCAAAGGTCGCACGCGCCGAAGCGATGTCATTCATGCCGAACCAGGCGGCAATCGTAGAGACGATCAGGAATGGCACCCAGACAAAACCGGCGTTCTGCAGCCAGAGCGTCGAGCCGTCCTTTGCCAACTGTCCGTCACCGACTGCGATGGCAAACGTGCCGGTAGAAATGACGACCGGGACCACGAATTGCATGACGCTGACCCCAAGGTTGCCAAGGCCGGCGTTGAGTGCGAGCGCATTGCCCTTTTCTTTCTTTGGGAAGAAATAGGAGATATTGGCCATCGAGGAGGCGAAGTTGCCGCCGCCCAGCCCGCACAGCAGCGCAAGCACCAGGAATATCAGGTAAGGCGTTTGTGGGTTCTGCACGGCATAGCCGATGCCGAAAGCGGGGACCAGCAGAGAGGCGGTCGACAGGGTTGTCCACAGGCGCCCGCCGAAAATCGGGATCATGAAGGAATAGAAAATCCTTAGCGTCGCGCCGGAGAGACCGGGCAAGGCCGCCAGCCAGAAGAGCTGGTCGGTCGTGTAGTCAAATCCGATTGCCGGCAACTTGGCGACGACTACACTCCAAACCATCCAGACAGAGAATGCGAGCAGCAGCGCCGGTATCGAGATCCACAGGTTCCGATTGGCAATGCGTCGTCCTTCAGCAGCCCAGAATGCTTCGTCGTCCGGTCGCCACTCATTGATCATGCCGGCAAGCGAACCGTGCTTTTCCTCTGAATGGATCGCCTGCATTTCGGGGAGTTCCGGCAGCTGGCCGAGTTCCCTCGACAGCGCGGTCTTTTCCATCTGCCTGATCGAGAAGTGCATCCAGATCAGCGAGACGGTAACGATGCCGAACAGGAGCATGAAGCAACTTGTCCAGACGCCGGTCAGGTCGAGCAAAGCGCCGAAAGCGATCGGCAGCACAAATCCGCCTAGGCCCCCGATGAGGCCAACGAGGCCGCCAACAGAACCGACGTGGTCCGGATAGTAGACCGGTATGTGCTTGTAGACGGCTGCTTTGCCCAGAGACATGAAGAAGCCGAGGACAAAAATCAGAATGACAAACGGCACGAGATTCATGCTCGTTGCGAACGCGATCGGTCCGTTGATGCCGTGGATCACATAATCTGTGTTCGGATAGGACAGCATAAAAGTGACGACGACCGACACGCCGAACGTCAGGTACATCACCGAGCGGGCACCATACTTGTCAGATAGATGACCGCCATAGGCGCGGAAAATCGATGCCGGAATAGAGTAGAAGGCGGCGATCATGCCGGCCTGCTTGATGTCCAACTGATAGACGCCGACGAGGTAGCGCGGCAGCCAGAGCGCAAGTGCGACGAACGCACCGAACACGAAGAAGTAGTATATCGAGAAGCGCCAGACCTGCAGGTTCTTCAATGGTGCCAGTTGCAGCAATGTGCCTTTCGCTCGCTCGCCACGCGCGCGGCGCGCCTTCAGGTCCGGATCGTCCTCGGTCGTAAACCAGAACACGACGGCTGTAACGACGAGTGCTGCCGCCCAAACCTGGGCGACCGCATTCCATCCGAAGGCAACCATGACGAAGGGAGCGACGAACTTGGTGACGGCGGCTCCGACATTGCCGGCGCCGAAGATGCCGAGCGCGGTGCCCTGCTTTTCCTTAGAATACCATTTGGAGACATAGGCGATGCCGACAGCAAATGACCCGCCGGCCAGACCGACGCCCAAAGCTGCGAGAAGCATCATTTCGTAAGTTGTCGCGTAGGACAGCGCGAAGGTCGCGGCCGCGGCCGCGAGCATCGTCAGAACATAGACGATGCGGCCGCCATATTGGTCGGTCCAGATGCCGAGGAAGATGCGGGACAGCGAACCGGTGAGAATTGGCGTTCCGGCCAGGAGGCCGAACTCGGTGTCGGACAGTCCCAGATCCTGTTTAATCTTGACACCGATGATCGAGAAGATCGTCCAGACCGCAAAGCAGACGGTGAAAGCGAAAGTGCTCATACCGAGCACTCTGTTACGTTGGCCCTGCGTGCCCTCGTTCAGTCCATTCATCCGTTTGCCCCCCCATCTATAGGTAAGAGGCGCCGGTGCACCTCTCCTTGCTGGGAAGGATTGCCGACATACGGATGATGAGATTGATTCAGGTCAATGAGAAAGGCTCCAGGCAACGAAACAAGTTCGTCGGCGACGTTGGGCAATGCGGTGGCCCGCACATATCAACCGATGGGATTGAGAGGCGGACAATAGTGCGCTAAAAATATCAAGTGAAGGCTTGATGAACATCAAGGATTGAGCATGCGAGCGACTGATCTGCCGCAAGTTAGGGCATTGGAGCTATTCGCGCGCGTTTCTGAGTCTGCGTTCGACTCTCTTGTGCAAGCCGCCTATCTCCAGACATTTCCTGCGCAGCTCGAATTGATCGCAGAAGGCGATACGGCGGATTTCCTATATGTGGTTGTCGATGGTTGCGTCGAGCTATTCGCGAAATCAAACGGCCGCGAGTCCACGATCGGTACTGTGCATCCAGGCGGCACATTCATTCTCGCGGCGGTGTTGAAGGATGCCGTCTATCTGATGTCGGCGCGTACGGCACAGAAATCGCGTATTCTGCTCATCCCGTCGGAAGATGTCCGCACAGCGTTTGAATCCGACGAGGCATTCGCCCGCTCGATCGTCGTTGAACTCGCGCGGTGTTATCGAACGGCTATCAAGGAACACAAGGACATCAAACTTCGCACCGCCGTGGAACGCCTCGCAAACCGGTTGCTCCGCTATCATCAAGACCAGGGTGCGCGGGGGAATGTTGAGCTTCCCTATGATAAGCGACTCATCGCCTCGATGCTGGGCATGACGCCCGAGAACCTTTCCAGGGCATTCAATACGCTGAAGCCATACGGTGTCGATGTCCAGGGCTCTTGTGTGTCTCTTTCGGATATTTCGTCGCTGACCAGGCTGGCCAAACCAAACCCGCTGATAGACGACCGAGATACCTGATTGGCACAGGCAGATTGTGTATCGATGCCGATTCGCAATCGGCTAGTCGCTGGAGTATCACCAGTCGCTGCACTAAACGCTCAGACCATCGTTGTCTCGCCCGCCAATTCCTCCGACCGTTGTCGCAACTCTTTATCGTGTTGAGGCTGCAACGCGAACTTCTGCCATCATCGCGTCAAACCTCCTTGAATTTGCTGCCCGTCGACCGTTTGGCGGCAGAATCCATTCATTTTTGCGGTTGGTTAGACGGTCGACTCCACCAAGTGATCGCCCAGCCTTCGCGCTCACCTCGCTACCGACGCTAATTTCGTGTGGCCGAAATGTTTCGGCAATTGTGGGCAACGCGAAAGGAGCGGGCATGCAAATTCAACGAAGGCGCTGGGCTGAAAGGCCCCGCGCTCGAACGATCGTCCTCCAGCCTAAATGTGCCGGACAGGCCGCTCAGCGCAAAGATAGCGCACCGGTGGCGCCAAACGCGCCACCGACACACCTACCGACCTTTTTTGGCGAAGAAGGCACTGCTGGCGATGACGGGCCGGCACTCGAAATTACACCTGATGATCGCGCGCGCAGGGCTCGCAAGGCCATAAGAAAGCAATTTCGAACCGCAGATCTGGCGGCACGCGATAAGGGGCGATTGGGCCGCAAGGATCAGTACGCCTTGCTGGAAAGAGCCTATCGCATCGTGCGCCGCTGGAAGCGGGCGGGCCATGCTGGCCGCGTTAAGGCTGCGTTGCGCCGGCAGGGCCGTGTTGTCACCAATCGCACCTCCAGCCTTTATCTGGTCTTGTTTCGATCAGCAATGCCGACCCTAGATCCCAAACGAGCCAGTAAGTGGGCAGCCGCATTGGAATTGGCGGAACGCGAATCCGTCCAGCCTCAGCAGATCAC
>JAGRLL010000260.1:690-2168 GCA_020441855.1 Nitratireductor sp. | reverse complement strand
TTCTCGTACCAGGTGGCGGTCGGAAGCACGATGTCGGAATAGACGCAGGTCGTGGACATGCGGAAATCGAGGGTGACCAGCAGGTCGAGTTTTCCTTCCGGCGCCTCGTCGTGCCAGACGACATCGGTGCCGCGCTGGCGGCCTTCCTCGCCAAGATCCTTGCCGAGTACGCCATGCGAGGTGCCAAGCAGGTGCTTGAGGAAATATTCGTGTCCCTTGCCGGACGAGCCAAGCAGGTTGGAGCGCCACACGAACAGATTGCGCGGCCAGTTGGCTTCGTTGTCCGGGTCCTCGCAGGACATCTTCAGTTTGCCGGCCTTCAATTGCGCGGCGACGTAATCCTTCGGCTCCTTCCTGGCCTTGGCGGCCGCCTTTGCGATGTCGAGCGGATTGACCTGCAATTGCGGCGCGGACGGCAGCCAGCCCATGCGTTCGGCGCGGATGTTGTAGTCGATGAGCGTACCGTCCCACGGGCCTTCCGGCGCTGTCGGCGACAGAATCTCGTCAACCTTCAGCGTTTCGTAACGCCATTGGTCGGTGTGGGCGTAGAAGAAGGAGGTCGAGTTCATCTGGCGCGGCGGTCGGCCCCAGTCGAGGCCGAATGCAAGCGGCAGCCAGCCCGTTTGCGGGCGCAGTTTCTCCTGCCCCACATAATGGCTCCAGCCGCCGCCGGACTGGCCGACGCAGCCGCACATGACCAGGAGGTTGATGATCCCCCGGTAGTTCATATCCATGTGGTACCAGTGGTTGAGGCCGGCGCCGAGAATGACCATCGAGCGGCCCTTCGTCTTCTCGGCGTTGCGGGCGAATTCGCGCGCCACGGTAATGATGTGGTCGCGCGGCACGCCCGTGATGCGTTCCGCCCAGGCCGGTGTGTAGGGCTGGTCGTCGTCATAGGACGAAGCGCAATTGTCGCCGTTCAGGCCGCGGTCGAGGCCGTAATTGGCGACGAAAAGATCGAAAACGGTTGCGACCAGGGTGTCGCCGCCCTCAAGCTTGACCGACTTGGCCGGCACCGAGCGCAGCAGGACGGAATCGTGCTCCGTTCCCTCGAAATGGTCGTGCTCGCGATTGCCGAAATAGGGGAAGGCGACCGTGGCGATCTGGTCGTGATCCTCGTCCATGATGAAACTCATGTCGAGTTCGACTTCCCTGCCCCTGCCGTCCCTGGCTTCGAGGTTCCATTTGCCCTGTTCGCCCCAGCGATAGCCGGCCGAACCTTGCGGAGCGACGAACTTCTTCGTCTTGCCGTCGAAGGCGACGGACTTCCATTCGGGATTGTTCTTCTCGCCCAACCCGCCCTTGAAATCGGAAGCGCGCACGAGCCGGCCGGGTACGTAATGGCCGTTCTTCTTCACAAGCTGCACCAGCATCGGCATGTCGGTGTAGCGGCGGCAATAATCCTCGAAGTAATCCGCCTGGCGGTCGAGATGGAACTCGCGCAGGATCACGTGGCCCATCGCCATGGCGAGTGCCGC
>JAGRLL010000260.1:0-643 GCA_020441855.1 Nitratireductor sp. | reverse complement strand
GGCGAAACGACGACGGACTTGGCGCCCTTGTAGCGCGCTTCCGTGTAGAAATGGGCGTCCGGCGTGCGCGTCTGCGGCACGTTCGATCCCCACAGCATGAGGAAGCCCGAATTGTACCAGTCGGCCGATTCCGGCACGTCGGTCTGTTCGCCCCAGGTCATCGGCGAGGCTGGCGGCAGGTCGCAATACCAGTCGTAGAAGCTCATGCAGACGCCGCCGAGCAGCGACAGGTAACGCGAGCCGGCCGCATAGGAGACCATCGACATGGCCGGGATCGGCGAAAAGCCGATGACGCGATCGGGGCCCCATTTCCTGGCCGTGTAGGCGTTGGCGGCGGCAATGACCTCGTTGACCTCATCCCAGGTCGAGCGCACGAAACCGCCGAGGCCGCGAACCTTGATGTACTCGGCGCGTTTCTTAGGGTCCTCCTGGATCGAGGCCCACGCGCCAACCGGCGTCTTGACCGCGCGTTCCTTGCGCCACAGCCTGAGCAGACGCGAGCGTACCAGCGGGTATTTCACCCGATTGGCCGAATACATGTACCAGGAATAGCTGGCTCCCCTGGAACAGCCGCGCGGTTCGTGATTGGGCAGGTCGGGTCGCGTGCGCGGGTAATCCGTCTGCTGGGTTTCCCAGGTGACGA
>JAGRLL010000025.1 GCA_020441855.1 Nitratireductor sp. | reverse complement strand
GCGCCTATCTCGTTTCGCAGCTGACCTTGATCTTCATCACGGCGATCGCCGTGCTCGGGCTCAATTTGTTGTCGGGCGTCGCGGGACAGCTGTCACTCGGCCACTCGGCATTTCTCCTGATCGGCGGGTATACCCAGGCCATTTTGATGGTCGACTACGGTGTGCAGGGCTTCATCGCCATTCCGCTTTCGGGACTGATCGCGGCCGGTGCCAGCCTGATCGTCGGTATCCCTTCCTTGCGGTTGAAGGGTCTCTACCTCGCGCTGACGACCCTGGCCTTCGCCTACATCATGCAACACATCGTGCTGATCTCGGAGGATGTCACGCGTGGCTCCTCGGGCATGGCCGTTCCCGCACTTTCGATCGGCGGCCTGCGACTGAGCGGTGTTTCCGAGTTTTACTTCATCTGTCTGGCGTTGGTGTCGCTGTTCACGCTCGTCACGCTCAACCTGGTTCGTTCGCGCATCGGCCGGGCATGGAATGCCCTGCACCATCAGGACATCGCAGCAGTCGCGATGGGCGTGAACATCGTACGCTACAAGCTGCTTGCCTTCGCGGTCAGCGCGTTTTTCGCCGGTGTCTCCGGCGCGCTGATGGCGCTCTACTTCCGCTACATCAACGTGGAAAACTTCAGCATCACGCTGAGTGTCGAGATGCTCGCGATGATGGTCGTTGGAGGCATGGGCAGAACGAAAGGGGCGTTGCTCGGTACGGCCCTGCTGGCGCCGTTGCCTGAGATCGTCCGATTTGTCTTCAGCCTTACCGACGGCGCCGCCGAGGCGCTTTTCGAAAACAACATCTATGAGGTCAGGGCACTGATGTACGGCGTCGTGATCCTCCTGTTTCTGCGCCTCGAGCCCGAAGGGCTGGCTGGCATCTGGCGCAAGAGCAAGCGGTTCTGGGTGAACTGGCCGCTATCGAAATGAATGCCTGCGCCTGGACGGCGCATGGCTCCGCAGCACCGCGGGCGAACTGTCCGTGGAACTTGAGTGACTGGTAACCAAACCCAACGGGAGGAGGGATCATGAAACGAGCAATATTGAGCCATTTGATCGCGATGGCATTGGCCTGCACAGCTGCGGTTTCGCCGACGAAAGCCGAAGACGGGATAACAGACTCGGAGATTTTGATCGGAGAGGTCCTGATGTTGTCCGGGCCGGCATCCTTCATCGGAAAATCAGCTGCCGCCGGCTCCAAGCTTGCAATCGCGGAGATCAATGCGAATGGCGGCATCAACGGACGCAAGCTTCGCGGTATCTACGAGGATGATGGCTACGTTCCTGCCCGCTCCGTCGCCGCAGCGCGCAGGCTCGTCGACGTGGAGAAGGTATTCGCTGTAACCGGGACAACCGGCGGATCGGGCGTTACCGCAATCATGCCGGTACTTGAAGAAGCCGGCGTGCCGACGATAGTTCACGTCGCGCCGAACCCTTCGGTCCTCAATCCCCGCAAGCCGAACGTGTTCATGATCGGGCCCGATTATGACCTGGCTGCGCTCGTCGGCATTCGCTACCTGGTGAACGAGAAGGAGCTAAAGAACGCCAAATTCGGCCTTATCTACCAGGAGGACGACTACGGCAAAAGCGTTCTGTCCGGCTACAAGCAGGCCATGGAAGAACTTGGCCTGACAAGTGTGGCCGAACTCCCCTACAAGCGCGGCGCGAAGGATTTTTCCGCCGAAGCTTTGCGCTTCAAGGAGGCTGGCGTCGAGGTTCTCTATCTCGGAACCGTGATATCCGAGGCGGTTGGCATCATGTCGGAAATCCGTCGTCTGGGGATGGAGCCCACCGTCATCGGCAACTGGGCCGCGGGATTGCCGATCACCATCAAGCTGTCCGCCGAGTCCGGCTATGATTTCTATTTCACCGATTACTACGCCTCCGCTTCGGATGCTGCGGGCGAAAAGCTCTACGCACTGGCCGGCAGCCTGCTCAGCGAGGAAGATGCTGCGGCAATGGGGCGGTATGGGGTTGGCGGCTACGTTGCCATCAAGGTCCTGGCATCCGCCATCGAGCAGTGCGGTCAAGAGCCCACGCGAGCCTGCGTTATCGAGAAGCTTGGCGCTGTGAAGGATTTCGATACCGGGGGTCTCACCGGCCCGATCTCGCTGGACAATGAGGATGGCCACGCCATCCCGCCGATAAAGGTGTTTCAGGTCGATCGCGCTGGCGGTTCGGTGAAAACACTCACCGACTTTCTCCAGTACTGAGACGAACCGGCCGGGCGCTCTGCGTCCGGCCGTACCTGCCCGTCAAATCAAGAGTGGAATAGCGACATGGGAGTTGAAGTCCGCAAGATCGGAGCGATCGCGTGGTTGACGCTCAACCGGCCGGATGTGCGCAACGCCCTGGACATGGATAGTCTGAAGGCGATTTCGGCGTTCGCGGATGATCTGGCGAGTGACCCGGAATTGCGGGTTGGCGTCATTGCCGGAGCAGGTGACTATTTCTGTGCGGGTGCCGATCTCGCCGAATTCCTTGCGTCCCTCGACTCTTCCCAGAATGTCAATGGACAGCCTGACTTTCTCGACGTCGTGTTCTCGACGTTCGAGAAACTTCGCAATGTTCCGGTACCGATCATTGCAGCGGTAAACGGGCCTGCGATCGCTGGAGGGCTCGAGTTGATCCTTACCTGCGACATCGTGATTGCATCCGAACTGGCCACCTTCGCCGACGGGCACGCGAAATATGGAATTATTCCCGGTGGCGGGTCGTCGGCAATCTTGCCCAGGCTGCTGCCTGTCAATATTGCACGCTACCTGTTGCTGACCGGAGAAGCGTTGCCGGCCACAACCATGCACCAACTCGGCCTCGTCAATCAGATCGTGGAGACCGAAAAGCTGGAATCCGCCGTGCTTGATCTGGCGAAAACCGTCGCCGAGAAGAGCCCGCTTGTTCTTGCGCAGATGAAGAGGCTGGTGGGCAAGGCCCAGTCCATCTCGTTGCGTGACGCGGTGATCGACGAGTTTCTTTCGCTGAGGAATCACACCCGCTCGGTCGATCTTCATGAGGGCCTGACCGCATTCGCCGAGAAACGGCAACCCGTGTTTGTTGGCCGCTAACGGCGGTCAACCCGAATAGGAGATCGTTCATGCAAGAGGTCTACATCATCGGCGTTGGCATGACGTCGTTCACGCGGCATCTGGACGAAAGCGTGAAGTCGCTCACCGAGTGGGCAGTCAAGGATGCATTGGCCGACGCGGGACTGGAGAAGGAAGCGATCGATGCCGCGTTCTTCGGCAATTGCGCGCAGGGTTTCCTCGAGGGTCAACATCTCGTGCGGGGACAAGTCGCGCTGCTGCCGTTGGGGCTGCAGGGTATCCCGATCTTCAATGTCGAGAATGCGTGCGCGACGGCGAGCACTTGCTTCCATCTCGCATCCAGTTACCTGCGGGCGGGTTCGGCAAGAATCGCGCTCGCGGTTGGCACCGACAAGATGTACACAATTGAGGGAAACAGGCGCTTCGGTATATTCGACAGCGCCTGGGACGTAGCCGACGCGCAGCGCACCCACGCCCATTTCGTCGATCTGGGTTGCATGCCGGTGCCACCGGGCACCACGTCTCCCCGGCCTTATAGCCCTTTCATGGATGTCTATAGCGGTTTTGCCCGGCAATACATGCGCCGCTTCGCGATTACACAACGGCAACTGGCCCAGATCGCTTCCAAGAATCGCAGTCATGCGCGAGCCAACGAACGCGCCCAGTTCCGCGAACCCATCGATGTCGATGCAGTGCTGGCGGCAGCACCGATCACCTATCCTCTCACGCTGCCCATGTGCTCGCCGATATCCGACGGTTCGGCTGCGGCGGTCTTGTGCACGGGAGAGGTATTGGCCGAACTCGGTCTCGACCGGAGCCGGGCGATCAAGGTCGAGGCAAGCGTCATACGCACGGCCAGCGCGCGCGATCCGGAGAACCTCGAACGGCATTTGTCGCACCTTGCTGCGAAGGATGCCTATTCCCAGTCCGGATTGAAACCTGAGGACATGCATGTCGCCGAAGTCCATGACGCAACCGCGATGGGCGAGTTGATGCAGTCGGAGAACCTGGGTTTTTGTGAAATCGGGCAGGGTGGGATACTGGCCGAATCCGGCGAAACCTCCCTTGGAGGCCGTATTCCGATCAATCCGTCCGGCGGTCTGGAAGCCAAGGGACATCCGATCGGGGCCACCGGTCTCGGGCAGATATTCGAACTCGTTTCCCAGTTGCGTGGTGAATGCGGCGAGCGGCAGGTGAATGGTGCGCGTTACGCGATCCAGGAGAATGGCGGCGGTATCTGGGGGATCGAGGAATCAGTTTGCCACATCGGCATATATTCGGGGAACAGGTAATGCGCCTGAGTGGCAAGACGGTGCTGGTCACCGGGGCGGCTTCCGGGCTTGGTCGCGGCGTGGCGACTTACTTCGCCTCGCATCTGGATTGCAACGTCATCGCCCTGGACATGGGAAAGGAAGGACTGTCCACCCTGGAGCAGGAAGTTGGTTCCGACAGGATTGCCGGCGTCCAGGCCGATGTCACCGAACGCGAAAGCGTGGCCTCTGCCCTCGAAGCCGGCGTGGAACGTTTCGGCGCGATCGATGTCTGTTTGAATTTTGCTGGTGTCGTCTCGCCGGTCCACATAGTCGCGCGGGATGGACAAGGCGTCGAACTGGATCGCTTTGCGCGCGCGGTCGCGGTGAACTTGACGGGCACGTTCAATGTGATGGCACAATGCGCCGGTTACATGAAGCGCAATCGCGAAGACGAAAATGGCGAGCGTGGCGTGGTCGTGAATATCGCCTCTGCGGCGGCATTTGATGGCCAGGTTGGTCAGGCGGCCTATGCCTCCAGCAAGGCGGGGGTGGTAGGGTTGTCATTGCCTGCTGCGCGTGAACTCGCGCGTGTCGGGATTCGGGTGAATTGCATCGCGCCGGGGGCTTTCGATACGCCCATGCTGCGGAGCGTTCCCGCGACGGTGGTCGACCGGATCGTCGAAACCGTCCAGTTTCCGAAACGGACCGGAAAGATCGAAGAGGTCGCGGGACTTTGCGTCCATCTGTGCGAGAACAGCTACATCAACGGAGAATGCATCCGGTTGGACGCTGCAATGCGAATGCCCCCGCACTAGCATGATATGTTCCGATGGGTCTATTTTCAGCCAAACCGATTCAGGCAGAAAAGATCGGAGTCGAGTTCATGGTGAATGAACTTTCCGCAGGTGGTGAAGAACGCAAGACCCGTGTTCGTCTTCCCAAGAACAGGCGGCGTAACCAAATTCTCGATGCCGCTGAAGAGGTCTTCTCGGATCGCGGCTATGAGGTCGCGACGATCGCCGAGGTTGCCGTCCTGGCCGGTACGGCCGAAGGGAACGTTTATCGCTATTTCGAAACCAAGCGGGATTTGCTCGCAAGCGTGATCGCTCGCTGGTACGAAGCCGCCATTGCCGAACTCGAAGAGAAAACGGTTTCTTTCGAAGGTTCAGGCGCGCGCCTGGAGTTCTTGATTCACTTTCATATCTGCGCCCTGCGTGACAATCCAGGATTGCTGGGTCTGATTATTCGGGAGGTGCGAACACATAACGACACTTACAAGAGTGTTATCGGTAATTTGAACAGGCGGTATACCGGCTATGTAAGCCAGGCGCTTATTGATGGCGTGGCGGCTGGTGATTTCAATCCGAACTTGCCGATATCTCTTGTGCGAGACATGGTTTTCGGCTGCATCGAACACCATACGTGGCGTTATGTTTCGCAGAAAGACACCTCCGAGATGGATGTCGAAATGATGACCCAGGAGGTAATAATGTTGCTGCGTTCGGGCATCGAGAGAAGGACCAGCCTGGAGGACGGCGCAGAGGCTTTGAAGGCTGCCAAGGCTCATATTCGGCTGGCCGAAGATATTCTGAACCACATCTGAGGTCGATCAAATGCTGTCTGGCGGACGGCACGGTTTGCCCGAGCGAGGTCAATCCGTTTCGTAGACCTTCAAATCTATCCGATTGGCACTGACGTCAGACATGCGACAGGGAACCGCTTCTGATGGTTGTCCGCCTTCCCGGAAGTTACGAGGCGTTTTTCCGTATCTGCGTCTGAAAACAGTCGCCAGATTTGTGGAACTGCCAAACCCGCACGCATAGGCGATCTCGGTGATCGACATGTCGGAGTACTCCAGCCGCCATCTGGCCCAGTTCAGGCGAATGTCTTCCAGAAGGCGTTTCGGAGAAACACCCAGTTCCCTGCGGCACAGCCGCTGCAACTGACGGAGGCTGATGCCGAGTGCGACCGACGTCTCCGACACCGACAACGGCTCTTCAAACCGCTCTTCGAAAAGTTTGATCAACTTGACGAGTTTGGGATTATCCACGCGGTACCGCTCGCGCACCCCGACACGCTGACTTGCGTGCGCGCTGCGCAGATTGCCTAGCAGCGTCCGCTCGGCGGTTACCGAGACGGCCCGGTTTCCGCAATGCCGGGACAATAATGCAAGGATCGCATGCGGTGCGGAAAACCGGCCAGCGGAAGTCCCAAAGCAGGAATCGAACAGATAGATTCGGTCGGGTGTTTCTTCGTGCCTGTCGGACATGTCGCAAGCCATGGCGTCGTTCCAGGGCATGGAGATGGGAGCCGTCCCAAACGCGCCGCGCATCTTGAGCGCCGTGGCCGCGCCGGACAGGGCCAGTATGTATCGCCCATGCGCTCGCGCCTTGGAAAAGATGGTTGCGAGCAGTCTGGCGTCGGGCATGGCCGAACCGACAAGAATCAGCAGACCGGCCCCCCGGCGATGATTGAAGGGAATGCTATTCGCGGAGGTAATGCCATCCAGTGCGAGAACCGGTCCGCCCCGCGGGGACATCACCTGCAGATCTATCGCTGCCGCCACAGGCGGCTTGTTGAGATCGCGGACGATTTCGACAATGGCGGACAATTCCAGCATATCGAAACCGTCCTGAACGAAAACATCCAGAGCGTAACGATCCTGAGCGGCAGCGATGAAAATGTGTTCCATGGTTCGTGAACGTTTCGCGGATTTGAAAACGGAACAATTACGGCAGGACGCGCCACCCGTTCTTCAGCCGCAATTTCCTTGGGCCGGCGTCGCGCCAAACCCTCGTGGCACCATTCCGGAATTGCGCCTGATCAGCCTGTCAGCGGCCCCCATCGATATTCCCGGTTTCCGGTCCATCTGCGCTCCATGCTGGCTTCGATGAACCGGAAACCTCCGTACTGCGAACACTCGAATTTTTCCGGCCGGCGCTGGCGCCAGACACTAGGCCCTCATTCGAAGGCCTTCCGGGTCATAGGGCGACATGCCGATTGTCGTGGCTGCCCGTTCTTCACCCACCACATGCACCGAGAGCGCATTGCCCGGCTGGGCCAGTTCACGGTCGACCAGGGCGAGTGCAAGGCTCTTTCCGGTCCGATGGCCGTATCCGCCCGAGGTGGTCATGCCGACCAGGCGGTTCTTTTGCCATACAGGTTCGAAACCTGCGGCGTCTGCGTCGCTGGCGTCTATTTCCAACATGGTCAACATCCTGCTGGGAAGGGCCGCGCGCCGAGCAGCCTCCTTGCCGATGAAATCACCCTTGTCCCACGCAATCCAGCGATCGAGACCGGTCATGGCTGGAGTATAGGCTTGCGTGAACTCGGCGTTCCAGATGCCTATCCCTTTCTCAAGCCGCATGCTGAGCAGCGATGCAAAACCGATCTCTCGAATTGAAAGTCCGTCCCCCGCACTCAACAGCAATTGTCGCAATTGGGCATGCTCGTTGGCTGCGCAATTGATCTCGTAGGTGAGTTCCCCAGACAGCGAAAGACGGCCAATGCGCACCCGGTGCAAGCCGATGTCGGCCGTCGTGCAGGTCATCATTCTCAAATCGGAAAGATCGCTGTCGCTTACTTTGCGAAGAACCTCGCGGGCGTTCGGGCCGGTAATTGCGAACCCGCCCCAGATATCGGAAATGTCTTCGATGCGAACGTTTTCGTCCGCATGCTCGTCGAACCAGCGCATGTGGAAGGCCCGCAGATAGTATGAGCCCATCAGCCAGTATTCGTCACCGCCCCAGTTGAAGCAGGTCAGGTCGCCCTTGAGGCGGCCGTCATGACCCAGCATCGGCGCCAGCTTTATACTGTCCGGTTTCGGCAGACGGCAGGCCAGCAGCATGTCGAGAAACGCCTCGGCGCCCTTGCCTGTTATCCGATAGCGCGAAAATCCACTGATATCGAGCAACCCGACGCCGTCCCTCGCGGCGAAGCACTCGTCCGCCACGATCGGAAACGAAGCCGGGCGGCGCATCGAGCCAGGTTCTTGGAAGTCGGGCGAGGGGGCAAAGTAGAGGGGAATTTCCAACCCCCAGCTTTGCGCCCAACGCGCGCCGGCTTCATCCATTTCGGAGTAGGAACCGGTGGTTCGCAGCCGGCGGCCGGCGGGCCATTGTTCGTTGGGATATGTGATGACAAATCTGTTGGAATAAAATTGCGCGGTGGTCTGGCGGATGTATTCCTTGTTCGACTGGTGTAGGCCGAAACGGGCCACGTCCATGCCGAAAACGTCTTGTTCCGGCTCGCCGTGCACCATCCACTCGGACAGCGCCTTGCCGACTCCGCCGCCCTGGCTGAACCCCGCCATCACGCCGCACGCAACCCAATAGCCGCGCGGGCCCACAGGGCCGACAAGCGGATTGCCGTCTGGAGCGAAGGTGAAGGCGCCATTCACCCAGCGGCGGATGCCTGCTTCGGCGAGTTCGGGAAACCGCTCGAAGCCCTTGGCGAGTTCGTACTCGATCCGCTCGACGTCCTCGGGTATCAGGTCCATGCCATAATCCCAAGGCGCGCCATCCATGCACCAGTGCTTCGGATTGCGCTCGTAGACGCCCAACAGCAAGGCGTTGCGCTCCTGCCGTGTGTACGAGAAATTGTCGAGATCCACCAATACCGGCAATTCGCCGTCCATCGCCTTCAGACTCTCAAGGTCTTCGGTGATGAGGTAGTGGTGCTCCATCGGCGTCACGGGAAGGTCGACGCCGGCCATCAAGCCCAGCTGTTTGGCCCAAAGTCCTCCCGCATTGACCACATGCTCGGTATGGATCGTGCCTTTCTCGGTGACCACATCCCATGAGCCATCGCCACGCTGGTTCAGTTCTAGCACCCGGTTGCGCAGGATGATGTCAGCCCCGCGGTTTTTGGCCGCGCTTGCGAAAGCGTGTGTGGTGCCGTTCGGGTCCACATAGCCCTCGTTGCTGTCATAAAGCCCGCCGAGAATATCGTCGGTGCGAATGACGCCACGCGAAATCTCGGCGATTTCTTCGCGGGTCATCAGCCTGGCCGTATCGATGCCGATTGCCTGAAAAGTCGCCCAACCCGCCTTGAGTTGTTCCCAGCGATCGGGGTCCGTGGCGAAGTTGACGCCGCCGGTCATATGGATGCCACAGCTGTGATCGCTTTCCTTCTCGACCTCGCGATAAAGATCGATGGTGTAGGACTGCAGGGAAGCGATGTTGGGGTCGCCATTCAGCGCGTGAAATCCGGCAGCTGCATGCCAGGTCGATCCCGCCGTCAGTTCGGCGCGTTCAACGAGCGCCACATCTGTCCAGCCCAATTTAGTGAGGTGATAAATGACCGACGCGCCAACAACGCCACCACCAATTACAACAGCTCTGTAGGATGTTTTCATGACCAATTCCGGTAGATTTTTTTGCAAGATGAATAAAAAGTACAGCAATGTCCATAAAAAAGTTTTCGTTGTCCCGGCGAAATGGACCCGGGTCAGGCCACGGGCTTGAATGCCGCGAAGGTCAGGCGTGTCGCAAGGGCCTGACGGCGTGGCGATTGCTGTGGAAGGTGATCCGGCCTCAAACGTCACGGGTTGCGTGACGGCCGCTCTCGTGGCGATGCGAAGAAAACGCGGCTATATGAGTGTGCGTTAGAGCGTTCGTTCATGCCGTTCCGCTTGATGCAGTGCGGGTGAGGAACGCCTGCTTCAGGCCATGGCTGCAGGCCAGGCCGAGAAGGCGGCACACGAAGACGAATTCACTGTCGGTCGCCCCGCTGACGGAGTGCCTTTTCGGCCCTGCGCGGGGCTCCGGGCCAGACGCTTTGCCTGGTAATCGAGACGGCGATGCTCTCGACCGAAAGGTCGTGGTGGATGCATTGGATCAATTGCCGTTCGGTGCATCCGCAGGCGCCGGTGTCATTCTGCGCCGGAAGCCCCAATTTCGCATTGCGATGGGCTCCCGAAGCTCCTTGAGTTGCTTCTCGTGTGTTTTGCCAATGCACTGTGGTCTGGCGCGCAGGAAGTTCTCCCCGTGCCGTGAGCACGGATTGACCGGGCGGATGCAGATCTCCGCTTCGGAAGCGGTGGCGAAGTTCGAGCGTCACGAAACCAAAAAGGAACTCTCGGCCTGATTCACTCGAATTTTCCGAGGGGTGTGGATCTGAGTGCGGCGACCTCCTCCTCGCTGGGTTGCTGGCCGGTGAGACAATAAAGCCAGTCTCGCGAACGACTTCGACGCGTGCTCGCACTTTCGCGCTGGTCGACCGCATCATACCCGATCTGCGTAAAATAGATTATCCGCGCCCGAACTTCTGCTTCGGAGGCCTCGTAGCCAAATCGCAGAAACATTCCGACCAGAGCTTCGATTCGCATCGAGTCGGAGATATCGACAGCCCGTCGAACGGTACCCGAACGCCTTGCCCAATCGCGTATCGCGAAATCAAGTCGCGTGTCGAATTCGCCACCGCTGACCCAGCACCCAAAAACATTGGTCAAGGCGCTATTGATGCTATTTGCTGGCAAGCGGGCGCTCTCGACCAGTGCTTTGGTATTCGTCTGCTGCCAATAATCCAGCAAGCTGTCGAGCAGATCTGCCCGGCTTTTGAAATACCAGTAAAAACTCGATCTCGCACAATCGAGCTTCTGCGCCAGCACGAGTACCTTTACGCTCTCCACCCCATCGGAAATCAACGTGTCGAGAGCGATCTGTATCCAGTCTTCACGCGTTGTGCGCCCCGGTCCTCGTCCCCGTGGTTTGCTGTCCGCTTCGGATTCTTCCGTCATCAGCCTCTCATTTTCCCGTTGAACCAGATTCCCGTTGAACCAGACAAAAAAGTACACTAGTGTTCATTACAAATCGACGGCGATTTGTCCAATTTTGACGCAGTCATAGGCCAGTGAACAAGAGATATTCTGCACTCCGACACTTTCGCGAAGGATTGCGCGGTCACTCGGGCTGGGGCAAGGCTTGGCGCACGTCGGCGCTAAAACCGACATATGACGTCATCATAATTGGCGGTGGTGGCCACGGTCTGGCGACCGCGTATTATCTGGCGCGCAACCACGGCATCAATCGCGTCGCCATTCTTGAGAAAGGGTGGCTGGGTGGCGGCAATACGGGGCGCAACACAACAGCGATACGCTCGAACTATTACTATCCGGAAAGCGCTGCTCTTTATGACTTGTCGCTGCGGCTTTACGAGAATCTGTCCAAAGAGCTGAACTACAACGTCATGTTCTCGCCGCGGGGAATGATGGTGCTTGCGCACTCTGTGGCGGAGATGGAAATTGCGGCGCGCACCGTCAACGCAATGCAAATCAATGGAACTGATGCGGAGCTGTTTGACGCCGAAGATGTACGCAAGCGCGCTCCGATTCTGAATTTCAGTCGGGAGGCCCGGTTTCCGATACATGGCGCGATCTGGCAGGGGCGCGCTGGAACCGGACGGCACGACGCCGTGGCTTGGGGATATGCCCGCGCGGCAGACTCGCTGGGCGTGGACATCATACAGAACTGCGAAGTGACGGACGTGATTACCGAGGGTGGATGCGCCGTCGGGGTCAATACGAACCTGGGTGAGGTTCGCGCTGGTCGGATCGGCGCCGCGGTTGCGGGCCATTCTTCCGTTCTCGCGGGAATTGCTGGATTCGACCTGCCGATTCATTCCTACGCACTGCAGGCATTCGTCTCCGAACCGCTTAAGCCGGTTATGGATACCGTCGCGTTCTCTCCCGCCTACGGGACCTATTTCAGTCAATCTGACAAGGGTGGTCTGGTGTTCGGTGGCGCCCTTGATCGGGTGCCGTCATACGGACAACGGGGAAACATGCCTGTTCAGGAATCGGTAGTGTCCGGACTGGCGGAAATGGCCCCGGTTTTGGCCAAGGTCAAATTGCTGCGTCATTGGGCGGGAATCGTGGACGTGACCCCCGACAGCTCGCCAATCATCGGGCCGTCGGGCATCGACGGGCTTTATCTCAACTGCGGCTGGGGTACTGGCGGTTTCAAGGCGATTCCGGCAGGTGGGACGCTTTTTGCGCATCTGCTTGCCACCGGCTCGCATCACGAAATCAGCCGTCCGTTCGATCTTGATCGCTTCCGTTCGGGACGGCTGATCGACGAGGGTGCCGCTTCAGGCATCGCGCACTAGGAGGGCGTCTTGCAGCTTTTTCCGTGCCCATTCTGCGGTTTGCGCGATGAACGCGAATTCCACTTCGCGGGGGAGGTCGGCAAGACTCGCCCGAAAACCTCGGAACCGGTTAGCGATGCCGACTGGAACACATACCTCAACACCCAGCGTAACGAGAAAGGCGCGGCCCGGGAAATCTGGTGCCACGTAACCTGTCAGGAATACTTCGTGATGGAGCGCGACACGGTATCCATGGATGTGCTTGAGACCGTTGCGCTGCGAAAGGAGCCTTCATGACCGGTTCCCGTATCGACTCGGGTGGACTGATAGATCGCGCGAAGCCGCTGGGCTTCAGTTTCGACGGGCGCGCCTATTCCGGATATTCCGGAGATACGTTGGCTTCGGCCTTGTTGGCAAACGGCGTCCGCGTGATGGGGCGCAGTTTCAAATACCATCGCCCGCGCGGCGTTTGGGGGGCATGGTTTGACGACCCCAATGCGATCTTCGGCATTCGTCTCGCCGACGACGAGTTCCCCAACTGTCCCGCAACCACGACACAACTCGTCGATGGCATGCAGGCGCGCGCGGTCAATGCCTGGCCCTCCGCCAAGTTCGACATCAAGGCCGGTCTTGATCTCTTTCACCGCTGGCTGGGCGCAGGATTTTACTACAAGACATTCATGTGGCCAGGCTGGGGCCTGTTTGAGCCTGCCATCCGGCGAATGGCGGGTCTCGGTCACCTCGATCTGAATACGGTAGCGGGCTATGTCTCCGACCAATTGCACGATTCCTGCGATTTTCTTGTAATAGGCGGAGGCGCAGCTGGGCTCACGGCCGCGCGCGCTATGGCAGAAGCCGGCCAGGACATCGTTCTCATTGATGATCACCCGGAACTGGGCGGCGGGCTATACCGCCGAGGACTGGCGATCGAAGGCGAAACCCCGCAGGTGTGGATCGCATCTCAGCACAAGGCGATCCGCCAGGCTGGCGGACGCATCATGACGTCAACCACCGGTTTTGGCATTTTCGACCACAATCTTGTGGGATTGGCCGAGGACCGCGGTTTTTCACGCGCGCCCAGGCTGCACCGGATGCGGGCAAGCCGGATCGTGATGGCGACGGGCGCGCTGGACCGCCCGATCACATTTGCCAACAACGACCGCCCCGGCATCATGTCGGTGGAAGCCGCGACCGAGTATCTGGGCCGGTATGGTGTGCTTGTCGGGCGGCATATCGCACTTGTTTCCAACAACAGCTTCGCCGGACAAGCGGCGGCGCAGCTTCGCGCAGCGGGAGCGGAAGTCACCGGGTGCGATGCGACGCAGGGTCCAATCCGCGCCCTGGGCGGCAAGCACCTGAGCGGCGTGGAGGTTGGTGGCAAGCGATATGGATGCGACACAATTCTCGCGTCGGGCGGGCTGACCCCAATTGTTCATCTTTGGCGTCATGCCGGTGGCAAGCTGAATTGGCGTGACGACCTGGCAGCTTTCGTCCCGGGAAATCCAATGGAAGGGATGATCGCCATTGGTGCCGCCAACGGCACCTTCGACATGGACGAGGCCCTGGCGGAAGCCAGGAGCGTGGTGAAAAGCGGTGGCGCTTCGGTGCGTGGGGACCATTACTCGATAACGCCGATTTGGCCCAAGCCAGGCGCCAAAGGCAGGCAGTGGATCGATTTCCAGCACGACGTGACGCTGAAAGACGTGGAACAGGCGGCGCGCGAGAACTTTGTCTCTGTCGAGCATTTGAAGCGCTACACCACGCTCGGCATGGCCTCCGATCAGGGCAAGACATCGAACATGGCCGGTCTGGTGGCGATGGCCTCGATACAGGGAAAATCCATCCCCGAGACCGGAACGACCACCTTCCGTCCGCCCTTTGTGCCGGTGCCCCTCGAGTTGTACCGCGGGCAAAATCGCGGCCATACGCGCAACCCTCTCAAGCGATTGCCGCTCGAGGCCGTGCATCGTGCCGCCGGGGCGGCAATGGGCGAATATGGCGGGTGGTTGCGTCCGGGCTGGTATGGCGAAAAATCCGCCGAAGATGCAATTCGCGCCGAGTGCGCTATGGCGCGCAAGGCTGCGGGCATCTTCGACAGTTCCCCCCTTGGCAAGATCGAAGTGATGGGCCCGGACGCAGAGGCCTTCGTCAATTTCATCTACTACAATACCATCAGGACCCTGAAGCCTGGCGCTATCCGCTACGGCTTCATGCTGACCGAGCGGGGCATCGTTTATGACGATGGCGTGATTTCCCGTCTGGGACCGCAACGCTTTGTCATTTCCTGTTCCTCGAGCCATGTGGACGGCGTGAACGCCAATCTGGAGGCCTGGCGGCAGGACGGAAACGATCCCGACCGGCTGTTTGTGCACGATACGACGGCCAATTGGGCGACTGTCACCGTTACAGGCCCCAAGGCCCGAGAGATCGTTGCTGAATTGGGCACGGATCTGGATTTCTCGCCCGACAATTTTCCGCATATGACCTTTCGGGAAACCGTTTTTCTGGGCGCTCCGGCACGAATTGCGAGGGTGAGTTTCACCGGCGACGCCAGCTATGAGATCTCGGTCCCGGTCGCGAGTGTCGAGACTCTTTGGAAAACACTTATTGCTGCGGGCGGGTCGCTGGGGGCAGGTCCTGTCGGGCTTGAAGCGCTTTCGGTGCTTCGTGCCGAGAAGGGCTACCTGATTATCGGCAAGGACACGGACGGTGAAACCATGCCTCATGATCTCGGCTTCGGCATTCCCCGTTTGAAAAAACAGGCCGAGTATGTCGGTGATCGCAGCCTTTACAGCGAAGTCGCCCAACTCGAGACGCGGCGCCAATTTGTGGGGCTCGCAGTACCCGAACGGGCCGGGCCACTGCCGACCGGGGCGCATCTGGTCGACACCCGGGACGGCCGCACGGTCTCCATCGGTATCGTGACTTCAAGCTACGACAGCCCCTGTCTGGGCAAACCCATCGCGCTTGCCTTGATGGAGTGCGGGCAGGAGCGCATGGGTGAACAGGTGACGGTGCTACATCTGGGCGAAACCCGGATGGCGCAGGTCACGAGCCCCTGTTTTCTTGACCCTGCCGGGGAGCGATTGAATGCGTAACGACAATCTTCGCTGGGCCGTACCGGTTGAACACAAGGTTCTCGAGCTTTCCGGCCTGACAATTCGACAGATCAAGCCGGAACGGATGACGGTCATCAGCGGACCTTTTCGCGCTATCACGAAAGCGACCGGGATTGACCGTGCATTCGGCTGGCCGGAGGTCCTCGACGGAGACACCTACATGCTGCGTTTGCGCCGCGATCGCGTACTCGTGGTCGATGGCCCCGATCTGGCCGACGGCTGGAATGCGGAACTCGGTCTGGCCATTTCAGACATGACAGGCGGATACGCGGTGTTTGAAATCGAAGGCGCCGAGGCTTTGGCGTTTCTGCGTCGCGGGGCCAGTGTTGATGTTCGCACGCCTTCGCCTTCCGTGAACCGTCTGTTTCACGGGCTTGCGGCGATGATCTATACCTGGAGAGACCAAAGCCGGTTTCGCATACATGTCGCTAGTCATATGCAGGAGGCTTTCTGGACGCTTGCCCGGAATTTGGCCGGGGCAGCCAGCGAGCATGCAACGACTTGATTGTCGATAAATTCCGGTACCAGACAGACCTTCATCCTGCCTGCTTTTCCAAGTGCGTCCAATCCGTTCGAAGTGTCGTCTTCGGTCGTGACACGCTGCGGACAAACGTGAACATGGATCGCCCATTGGGCGATCCGGGCTTTCGGCATCAGTCACGAAAAGCAGGAAATATCATAAAAAATAGTTCGTTGCGTGCCCATGATTTGTATTGACAAAGGCGGTCTTCCAACATCAAAATACGTACAGAAGTGAACATTAACCGGAATGGGCGGGGCTCCTGTCAGCAAAGGTCGAAGTGTTCGCCTCCTTGTCGAAGCCGGTCATGGCGAGACGGGCAATGATCTGAATCGATTACCAAGGACGGGTGGAGATCCAATGATACATTTCATGAACATCAGCCGACGCAAGTTTCTCGGGGCCGCCGGTGCCGCCACTGCAATTGGCCTTGCACCGAAACTGGGCTTCGCACAGACGCCCAAATCCGGCGGCGATCTGGTGATCGCAATCAATGGCGCATCCACGGCCAATAGCCTGGATCCCCGAACCTTCAACTCACCGTATATGGCGGTGCTCAGCGGCTCTGTGTTCAGCACATTGGTTGAAGTGGATGGTCCGAAGGCCGCATTGCAGCCTGGACTGGCGCTGGACTGGCAAGAGTCGCAGAACGGTCTGGTCTGGACCTTTGATCTGGCGCCCAACGCCAAGTTCCATGACGGACGGCCTGTCCGATCCGCCGATGTGATTTTCTCGCTGATGAGCCACATCGAAGAAGGTAGCCGGTCGAATTCGCGTGCGATCATCAAGGCGGTC
Source organism: Nitratireductor sp. (assembly GCA_020441855.1). Taxonomy (GTDB): domain Bacteria; phylum Pseudomonadota; class Alphaproteobacteria; order Rhizobiales; family Rhizobiaceae; genus BOKV01. The sequence continues at coordinate 11,691 of JAGRLL010000025.1, read as the reverse complement.
GACAAGATCGAGGCAGATGGCGACCATCGCATCGTTGTCACGCTCAAGGCGCCGAACTATTACTTCCCCGCTTCTCTCTCCAACTATTCGCTGGGTATCGTGCCCGAAGGAACAACGGAGTTTACCGGGATCGGCTCGGGTCCCTACAGGGTCACCAATTTCGTGCCCGGAGAGATATTGGAGACCGAGCGCTTCGATGACTACTTCAAGTCCGGCAAGGCGCATGTGGACACCGTAACCATTCTTGCTGCGAATGACCCGTCCGCCCGGATCAATGCAATTCAATCCGGACAGGCCCATATCGCAGGCAATCTGGACGCGCGCGCAGTGACATTGCTTGAAGCCTTGCCGACGGTCGACCTGGTATTCCAGTCTGGCATGGGCTTTGCGGGGTTCAACATGATGTTGGACCGGGCACCATTCGACAACGCCTTGCTTCGCCGTGCAATGAAGTATGCGATTGACCGCGAGGACTTGATACAGCGGATCTATGGCGGTCATGCGCGTCTCGGCAACGACACACCGGTGCCGCCGGACGCTGGCGAATATGCCGCTGGCGTAACCCAGATTACCTATGACCCCGACCGGGCGCGCGATCTCTTCAAGCAGTCAGGTCACAGTGGCCCGATCGTTCTGCAAACGTCGCCGGCGGCAGGAGCCGCAGCCGTCGATGCGGCGACCTTGTTCAGGGAGCATGCCTCGCGGGCAGGGATCGAGATTGAAGTGAAACGCGAACCCGCAGATGGTTACTGGGGCAAGATTTGGGCTCAAACACCGTTCCACGGTACAATCTGGGGCGCCCGCCCAACCGTGGATATGATAATGACTGTAGCCTATTCCAGTTCCTCGCCGGCCAACGACACAGCTTTCAAGAATCCTGAGTTTGATGCTGCACTTCAGGTCGCGCGCGGAGCGCCCGATGCCGAGGAACGTTTGCAAGCCTCGCACTTGGCGCAGCGTATATTGAACGAAAACGGCGGTGCCATCATTCCCGCATTCCAGGACACTCCTGAAGGGGTTTCAAAGCAATTGGCCGGATATGTTACCGGCACCATGGCAATCGGGTCCTTGCACGCCGCCGAGAACGTCTGGTTCGTCTGACCGGGGTTGGGTGAGACCGATATGCGCCATCCGCTTTTGTCATTTGTCATTCAGCGCTTCGGAAGCGGTCTTCTCTCTCTCGTCGTCGTGTCCGTGCTGGTTTTCATCGGCACCGCCATGTTGCCGGGTGACGCGGCGCAGGCAATTCTTGGTCAAGACGCGACACCCCAGGCCTTGTCCGAGCTCCGCCAGGAGCTCGGGCTCAACGACCCTTTGTATCTGAGATACTGGCACTGGGTGGCAGGCGCGCTGCAGGGCGATATGGGGATGTCTTTTTCCAGCAATCGCCCCGTTGTTGATGTGCTGATACCCAGATTGATCAATTCGATGATACTGGCTCTGTCTGCTGCCGCCATTGCAATACCCTTGGCGATTGGCCTGGGAATTGTCGCGGCCCTCAATCGCGAGAAACTGCTTGATCGTGTGATCTCGATGGTTTCGATGTGGCTTGTGTCGATACCGGCTTTTTTAAAAGGCTACATTCTGATCGCCATTTTTGCGACGCATCTTGGCTGGTTCCCCGGTCTGGCCATCGTGCGCCGCGGCGCAAGCCTTGGAGACTGGGCGAATGCGCTTGCGCTGCCTGTCGCCACACTCGTTTTCGTCACGATCGCCCATACCATGCGTCTGACCCGCACCGCGATACTGAGCGTCATGGCTTCGGACTATATCTTGATGGCCGAGATCAAGGGGTTGTCCCCACGGCGCATTGTCATCAGACACGCTCTTCCCAATGCCCTTTCTCCAATCCTGTCCATCTCGATGCTCACGATCGCTTTCCTCATGGTAGGCGTCGTGGTGGTCGAAGCGGTATTCAGCTACACGGGCATGGGTAAATTGATGGTAGATGCCGTGGCTTATCGCGATCTGCCTTTGGTTCAGGCCTGTGGTGTCTGTTTCTCCCTGGTCTTCATTCTTTTCAACTTCACGGCAGACTTTCTCTCGATACTGGTGAATCCCCGCCTGAGGGAGCCGAAAGCATGATCAGGCGTTTGTCGCCTTCCTTCGTACTTTCGATAAGTGTGCTGGCTGGACTGGCACTTGTCGCCGTCTTCGCGCCATTTGTCGCCCCCTACAGTCCCGCCGAAATTCGGGCGGCGCCGTTCGGAGTGCCAAATGCCGAAAACCTGCTTGGCACCGACGCCCTGGGGCGCGACCTGCTGAGCCGCACGATTTACGGTCTTCGCTATACGCTCGGAATCTCGACTTTTGTTACCGTCATAGCCTGCACCCTTGGGGTGGTCCTGGCGATCATGGCGGCTGTACGCAAGGGTTGGGTCGATACGATGATTGGCCGCGCCGTCGATTCGATCATGGCGATCCCGCAGATCATCTTCGCGTTGATCGTGTTGGCGGTCGCCGGCATTTCATTGACCACCCTTGTGTGCACCATGATTGTGCTGGAAGCGACGCTGTTCTTCCGCATCTTGCGCGCGTCGGCTGGCGACATTGCCGCCATGGACTTTATTGAAGTGGCCCGTTTGCGGGGCGAAAAACTGCATTGGTACATATTCCGCGAGATACTGCCCAACCTGGCGCCAACTTTGATCGCTGAATTCGGCATACGGTTCGCCTATGCGTCCCTGTTCATCAGTGCGCTGAGTTTTCTCGGGGTCGGGATACAGCCACCCGATGCCGATCTGGGAGGACTGGTGCGCGAAAACGCCCTCGCAATTTCCATTGGCCGCGCTGCCCCGCTTGTGCCGGCGTTTGTCATCGCTGCGATTGCGATCGCGGCCAACGGCATCGTCGATTGGTTTGTTCACAAATATTCGATCCGCAGCGAGCTGGGGCAATGAGCTTTCTTGAAATCAGTGATTTGCTCTTGAAAGCCGGCGACAAGACGCTTCTGTCGAACATTTCCGTGACGATGGAAAAAGGCGAGGTTCTTGGCCTGATTGGTGAATCCGGGGCAGGCAAATCAACGCTGGGACTTGCTGCGATAGGCTTCATGCGCCCGGGTTGCCATGTTGCCTCGGGCGAGGTCCGATTGATGGGGCAGAGCTTGCTGACCATGTTGCAGGAAGAATTGCGCCAGCTGCGTCAGCAAAAGGTGGCATATGTCGCACAGTCGGCCGCCGCGGCCTTTAATCCATTCTATCGGCTGGAAGACCAGGTTACCGAACTGCGCGCTCTGCAAAAGGAAGTGTCCAAGCTGGAGCGTCGCGAGATTGCACGTTCGCTTTTCGAACGGCTGCAATTGCCGGAACCGGAGAAATTTGGTCGAAAATACCCTCATCAGGTGTCAGGCGGGCAACTTCAACGGGCCATGATCGCAATGGCGCTTCTGAATGATCCCGAACTGGTGGTTTTCGATGAGCCGACGACCGCGCTTGATGTCACCACCCAGATGGAGGTGTTGCGTGTCATTCGTCAGGTGATTGCGGAGCAGCAATGTGCCGCCATCTATGTCAGCCACGATTTGGCGGTGATTTCCCAGATCAGCGACCGAATTGTTGTGCTGCGCAATGGGGTAGTCGTAGAGCAGGCTGAAACCAGAAAAATCATCGATAATCCCGCGCAGGATTATACTCGGGCGCTGGTGGCGCATCGCAAGGTCGGCGAATTTGTCGGCCAACCCTCTGAGGCGAATGCGGTGATCGAAGCCCGTGCGCTCGATCTGGGTTATGGCGCCAACACGGTTGTCCGCAATGTCGATCTGCAAATTGCCCGGGGCGAAATCGTCGCGCTGGTGGGCGAGTCGGGCAGCGGAAAAACAACCGTGGCGCGCTCGATTGCGGGATTGCTTCCGCCGCGCGCCGGCGAAATCTTCATGAACGGAAAGAAGCTCGCCGATAATGTCGACCACCGCACTGACGACATTCGCCGTCGAATTCAGTTCATCCACCAACTCCCGGACGTTGCGCTCAATCCTCGGCAGAGGGTAAGGGCCGCACTTTCCCGCCCGCTTCAGAAGTTTCTCAATTTGAGTGGCGCGTCCTTGCAGAAACGTCTGGACGACTTGATGGACGAAGTCGAATTGTCTCGCGAATTGCTGGATCGCTATCCTGGCGCGCTATCTGGAGGGCAGAAACAACGCGTTTGCATCGCCCGTTGTCTCGCCGCCGAGCCCGACATTTTGATCTGCGATGAGGTTACGTCGGCGCTGGATGCATTGGTTGAAGACAGCATCCTCAAATTGCTGTGGCGGCTACAGCGGCAACGCGACATTGGCATCCTGTTCATCACGCACAACCTCGGCGTGACCCGCCGCTTCGCCCATTCGGTGATAATCATGGAAAGTGGAAAGATCGTCGAGCGAGGCTTGACCAAGGATGTTTTTGCCAATCCCGGACAGGAATATACCAGGCGATTGCTGGCATCCGAGCCGACAACAAGACAAGGCTGGCTGGACGATCAACTCGCGACAACAAGCTAGGGACAATCCCTGCCGATCAAACCGACAAAAGATACTGGTTTCGTTGAGAGGTTTGGCAGCAAGGCTTGAACGCGCAGAAAGTTTCAGACCCCGTTGCCTCTAGATTTTCGTCTTGAACTTTCTCAGTTGTTCTTCATCCCAAAACCCGATCAGGATTCCTTGTTCAACGGTGGCGGCATCGTCGCGGGCAAGTATTCCTTCATCTGTAACCGTCACGCGTTGCCGCTCGCGTCTGCTCCAGGCGAAAATCGCGTCGGTCAGGCGCCGACGTTGCGCTTCGTAACATGGATCCTCGCCAAGATCGTTCAATTCGTCAGGGTCCGTCTCGAGGTCGAATAGCATTGGCCGAAAGCCTTCGAAAAACAGCAGCTTCCACCGATCATCGCATGCCATGATGATCTTGCATTCGCTGATGCCCTGGCCCAGGGTCTCCCGGGCTTCCTGCATCGCATAGTCGTATTCCGAGAACACCACCTGTCGCCAGTTCTCCGGCCGCTTGCCTGCAAGCAAGGACAGAAGCGATCTACCTTCGAACCAGTTGTATGCGGGCTGTCCCCCAAACGCCTCAACAAAGGTCGGCGCAAGGTCTATTGCCTCCACCAGTGCGTCACACACCTGACCTCGAACGGCGCACGCGCGCGGATCGCGAATGACAAGGGGTACCTTCACGGAAGGCTCGTGAAAGAAATCTTTCTCTCCCAGCCAATGGTCCCCGAGGTAATCGCCATGGTCCGATGTGAACACGATCAGTGTGTTGTCCCACAGGCCGCGCCTTTGCATTTCCGAAAACAGGACACCCATCTGATCGTCGATCTGCTTGATGAGCCCCATATATGACGGCAGCACGGTTTCGCGCACTTCATCCCGGCTGAACAGTTCAGACACCCGATGTTTCATGTAGGCGGCGAATACCGGATGCGGGTCTTCGCGTTCTTTTTCGCTGCGAACCGGCCGACTCCAACTGCCTGGACCGAACATGTCGTTATAGGGAGCCGGAACAATGTAGGGCCAATGCGGCTTGATGAACGAAAGGTGGCACAGCCAGCCGTCACGACCTTCTCGCGCGTCAAGGAATTCGAGAAAACGGCGCGTCAAGTAAGGTGTTTCGCTATCTTCTTCATCGACCTTGGCCGGGCGATTGGCATACTTCAGAAACCAGCCGCTGCCTGATTCCTCCGGCGATGCGCTGGCGACGCTGTTTGCCACATCGTGCCATGGGTTTTCACCCGAATATCCCTTTTCGCGCAGATAGGAATCATACGCGGTGTCGGAGGCATTGGCATGTACGCCGTCGTCCCGCTCGAACGCATCGAAACCACACTCCGAGATACGGGCGCCAATAATGGAATCCGGCGCAACGCCGAGCCGTTCCATACCCTCGACATCCGCCCGCATGTGTGTCTTGCCGATCAATACGGCTTCAACACCCATGGGCCTCAGATGGTCTCCAAGGGTCTTTTCTCCAACTCGCAGCGGATAACCGTTCTGGATCGATCCATGCGACATTGGGTATCGTCCGGTATACGAACTCATTCTGCTCGGACCGCAGACGGGAGACTGAACATAGGTGCGGGTAAATCTCGTGCCTTCGGATGCCAGGAAATCGATATTCGGAGTATCGATACCTTCGTGCCCATAACAACTCAGGTGATCGAACCGGAGTTGATCGCACATGATGAACAGCACGTTTTCGATATTGGATTTCTTCGTCATTTTTTCCTGACTCGCATCAAACGGAAAACCTCCGCGGAGTTGGCCAGCGAACCTGGTTTCGTCGTCTGGAAACACGGTTCGCGACCCGTGCTTTCTCCGATTTTCATGTCGGTCTCGGTAACCGGTTGTTGGCTCAAAAAAATTGGGGTTTGACTCGCCGCTGGTCGCTCAGAATCGTCCGCAATCGACCTTCATCTTGTCACCGGTAACCGCGGAAGATAGATCGGACGCATAATAGAGCGCCGCATATCCAACTTCCTCCGGTGCGACCCAGCGTTTGAGCGCGGCGACATCGGTGTAGTTCTCGCGCTCGATCTCCCCGACCGGACGGCCCTCGGCCTGGGAGCGGCGCTTCAGAATTCGGTCCATGTTCTCACCCGAAACCGCACCCGGCATCAGTGCGTTCACACGCACGCCAACCGGGCCCAACTCGCGCGCCATGGTCTCGGTGATTCCGATCAGCGCAAACTTCGATGCCACATAGGCCGAGCGCATCGGATAGCCCTGAATGCCCATCAGGGACGACATGTTGATGATCGATCCGGATTTTTGCGCGCTCATGATCCGCGCGGCTTCCTGAAGGGCATACATCGCACCGACAAGGTTGGTGTTCATGCAGGCGACCCATTCGGCCATGTCCACCGTGGAAACGGGCGCGATTGGGCCGGGGCCGCCTGCATTGTTGAGCAGCACATCCACTTTTCCGGTGATTTCAAGTGCTTTGGCGAACATGGCACGCACCTGCGTTTGATCCGAGACGTCGCAGGCAATGGCGTGACCACCGATCTCGTCGGCGACACGTTGCAGCGGTTCGATCCGCCGTCCCGTGACGACAACCCTCGCTCCGGCTTCGGCAAAGATCCGTGCGCTTGCCTCGCCAATGCCGCTACCCCCTCCGGTGATGACCGCAAGTTTTCCATCCAGTCGCGCGGAATTGCTCATTTTCAGTCCTCGTCGAAATCGCGCCCCGGATCGAACAGGGGCAATTCGGGCTCTCGCCCAAGAATGAGATCTCCCATCAGCGAGCCGATAAAGGGGCCGATGGTATAGCCGCCACGCACGCATCCCAGAACGAAGGCGTCCTCGATGCCGGGCAGGGGCCCTGCGAGCGGATAGAAATCGGGCACATTTGCTTCAAAGCCCGTCCAGCTTCGCAAAATGCGGGCCTCTTTCAGGGGCGTCAGGGCGAATTGGGCAAGCGCGAGGTTCGGTGCCACCGTTTCGGCCGTCACCTCGCCGCGCCCCTCTTGCGGCGTGCCGCGTCCCTGCCAACCGCCGCCGATCAGAACCGTGCCATTGGGCTTTTGCTTCATCGTCAGAAGGCCTGTCGCATGGCCGACGATATGGTGGATAAGGGGCGGCATGCGTTCGGTGACCGACACGGTGTTGATCCTGACTCGCACCGGCAGCTCGACGCCCAGAAACGCGGCCACCGGCTTCAGCCAGGCGCCCGCCGCCAGCAAGAGTCGGCGCGCGTGCATGGTGCCTGCGGGTGTCTCCACGGCGAACCTTCCCGCCTCACGGCGGACCGCCATTGCGCCGCACCTTTCGCGATAGGCAATGCCCGCATCCCGCAACCTGCCTCGATAGTATTGTCCGGTGAGCGAGGAATTGGCATAACCGTCCGCGGCGCAATAGCTTGCCGCGATGATCTTGTGACTCAGATTCGGGGCGGCTTCGCGCAGTGCTTTGCGCGTGACGAATTCGATTGGAGCCCCGGCCTCGGACTTCAGCGTTTGCCTCTCTTGCAGGAGTTCCGCTTCGCCGTCGGTGAAGGCAAGCGTATAGCCACCGGTCTTGCGAAAGCCGATGGCGTCGCCCATTGCCTCCCACGCTCGATGGCCACGAAGCGCATAGGGCATCAGCTTTACGCGCTTGATCTGCAAGCTCAGCGTGCCCGCGTTGACGCCGGACGCACCCTGGCCCAGATCGCCCTGATCCAGTACGATCGGCCACATGCCACCTTCGGCCAGCCGCAGGGCAGTGCTGCATCCCATGATGCCGCCGCCAATCACCGCGATGTCATAGCTGTCTGTCATAGCGGCGCAGGCTTGGAGATTGGCAAATCGTCATAGTCGAAACCTTCGGCGAAGACGGAGGCCGGGACCGGGCGCAGCGGCGGGCGCGCGGTCGGCGGCGGAATGTCTGCGGGATCGACGCCCTGCGATGCCGCCATCATGCGCGCGACAGCCGTATGGCAGAACTTGCCACCGCAGGCCCCCATGCCGGCCCGCGTGCCGGATTTGATAGCGTTGATGCTCTCTGCGCCTTTTGCGATCTCTGCCGTGATCCTGGCGAGGCTCAGGCTTTCACAGCGGCAGAGGATGGTCTCCGGCGTTGTCAAAGCCTGATCGCCCGGCTTCTGCAGGCTGAGTGCGGTCATGGCGAGACCAAAGCGCGCGGCACGGGCATGGGCGGATTTCAGTGCTTCAAAATCCGGCGCAAGGTCAAAGCCAAGCTGGTTGGCGGCGACCATCCCGGCCAGCTTGCCCTGAATCTCCGCTGCCGCCGCGCCGCGAATGCCCGCGCCGTCCCCGCAGATATAAAGCCCTTTGATCTTCGTCGATCCGTCGGTCATGGCCCCGGGCACCCATCCCCCCAACTCGGGATGATACCGGAGGTCGGCACCGGCGAGCTGCGCGGCTTCAACCGCGGGGATCAGGCCGTTGCCGAGACAGACGCTGTCGGCAGCGATTTCACGCTTCTTCCCCTTCGGCGCGCCGCTTGCGTCGAGCTTCGTTGCGACCACGCCGTTCACCGCACGCGCTCCCTCGACCCGCGTGATGGCGTGCCCCCAGAGAACCGGAACGCGCGCAAGGGTCAGATTGGCGATCCATGCCAGTCCGCGCCGCACCAGGTCGGGCCGTGATAGCATCGCAGGCATGACACTGAGCCAGTCCCGGCGGGTGTTTGGCGTAACGATCGCCGCAACATGCCCGCCCAACCGTCGGATCTCGCTGGCGGTGAAAAAGACAAGAGGCCCGGTGCCCGCGACAACGGTCGCGACGCCGGGTGGAGTCATGTCGTGTTTCAGCAGGGCCGTCGCCCCGGCGAGCCCGATAACCCCCGGCGTTGTCCAACCGGGGATCGGTTGCACATATTCGCGTGCGCCCGTGGCCAGGATCAGGGCCTTGGCCTCGATCTTGCCGGGTTGTCCATCTGCGACGGTGTACACCTGCCAAATGTCGCCGGTTCGCTCGATCTGCCAGACACGAACGTCGCCAACAAACGTGACCGCACTGTTCGCGAGGCAATCGCGAAGCGTGTTGCCCGCGTCACTTTCGGGCGTGGGCTGAGCCTTGATTATGGCAGCGCTTTTGGCACGCCAGATCTGACCGCCGGGCTGCGTCTGTTCGTCCAGCAGGGTCACACGCGCCCCGGCCCTTGCCGCAGAAAGCGAGGCGTTTGCGCCTGCCGGGCCCGCGCCGAGGATGACGATATCGCAGGGATCAATCATGGGGCACGCGTTTCAGCGCCTCGACCGCCAGGCCGTCGTGGACCACCTGCCTGCAGCTTTCGACGCGCCGCCCCTCCACCAGCACCAGGCATTCCTGGCAAAGCCCCATGCAGCAGAAGGCACCGCGCGCCGCACCGTCTTCGGGTGCGTCCCGCAAATACAGGTGCACGGCCCGGATCAGAGCACTCAATACGGTTTCGCCTGCATGCGCGGAGAGCGCTTCGCCCTCGAAGGTGAAACTGACCATTGGCGCACGCTGCACCGGAGAACGATGGTTTTGGAGAAGGGGGGTCATGTGTAGGAGAGACCCAGTTCGTCGAAAGTGCGCTTGATCTTGTCGATGTCGGCCTCGGTCGCCGGAAGCACCGGGTCGCGGGGCACGCCCGCCGGTTGCCCGATCAGGTTGAGCGCAGCCTTGAAGGCCGCCGGCCAGGTCGCCGTGCCCATCAGCATTTCGTAGAGCACGGTCAGTTGATGATGCGCCTTGCGATAGGCCTCGTCAGGGACCCCCGTTCCGGCCGCCGCCATGTCGGAGGGTTTGAGATCGGTGAACTCGGGCCCGGTGGCAATGAACCCTTTTGCGCCAAGCGCAAAGGCGGGCAGGATGTAGTGGCAGGGCCCCGTCATCACCGACATCTTGTCGGCGAGGCGATGCAGAAGATGCGTGTGATGGAAAAAGTCGCGCTGGCTCTCCTTGATGCCGATGATGTTATGCTGGTTCAGCAGTTTCTCCGTCTGGTCCACGGTCAGCGAAAAGCCCATGCGGCGGGGAGAATTGTAGAGAACGAGAGGCAGGTCGGTGGCTGCGGCAAGCTTGTCAAAGCGTGCCATCAGTTCGGCTTCCGAGGCTTTCAGCACGTAGGTCTGCGGCATCGACAAAAGCACATCGGCGCCGTTTTCCTCGGCAGCTCGAATATAGGCGCGCGAGGCGTCAATAGTGGGCGCCGAGACGCCCATCATGATCGGAACGCGGCCCTTCGCTGCATCCCTGGCCAGCCGCACCAGACGGCCCCGCTCGGCTGCCGATAGCGCCCAGCTTTCTCCATTGTCGCCCGCGATGCAGACGCAGCTTGCGCCGCGGGAGAGCAGGAACTCGAACAACTCCTGAAAGGCGTCTTCCATGATCTCGCCCTTGTCGCTGAACGGGGTTGCGATGGCGGGCACATAGCCGTGCAGGTCTTCTTTTTTCATTGGGTCCTCATGCAGGAAGATCGCAGGTAAACACCGCGCCGAACTGGGCGTCGACGATATAAAGCCGGCCGGGCCTGTCGGGGTGAAAAGCCACGGAAGTGGTCCAGAGGCCCTCCGGCAGCCGCACCTCGGCCACCGGGTCTCCGAGCGCATCGAATACATAGGCGCGCCCGGCCTGGGCCTGTGCCACGGCAAGCCAGCCGAGCGCGTTCGTGGCCAGCCCGTCCGGTCCCAGGCCACCGGACAGGTGCAGGAATGTGCCGGCCATCGGCGGGCCGTTGTCGGGCAGGCTGGCGGCAAAGCGCCAGACCTGGTTCGCACGGGTCGCGGCGACATAGACAAAACCGCCATCGGGCGAAAGGCAGATGCCGTTCGAATAGGGCACGCAGTCCAGCACCAGCCGCAATTCGCCGCCTTTCGGCAGACAAAAGACGCGCCCCGTCGGATCGCAAAGAGAGGTTCGCCCGCTGTCGGTGAACCATAGCGTTCCGTCGGGGCCATAGCTCATGTCCGAGAGCCCCTTGAACGGGTGCTCCGGCAAGCCGGTGGCGAGCACCTCGAATGTATTGCCGTCAAGCGCGGTCAGTCCATGTCGGTAATCCGTCGCGATATGGCGGCCATCGGGGGCGATGCGCATTGCGTGCGGTTCGCCGTCAATCCGATGGGCAAGTTCCCAGTCGCCCTCGGGCGAGACGGTGAACACCCGGCCATAGGGTACGTCCGACAGCCAGAGGTTTCGTGCATCGTCGAAAAACGCGGCCTCCAGGAACGAATGCATCGGCTGGCCGGGGCGGGTCATCCTGGCCCAGGCCGAGGGTTCGCCCTTGTGTCGGTGTTCGTCGGGCAGGGC
>JAGRLL010000259.1 GCA_020441855.1 Nitratireductor sp. | reverse complement strand
TCGATCTGCGCCTGCAGCGCCTGACGGCACTCGGCCGGGACGAGATCTCCGACGAATTGCACAAGCTGGGCGAGGAAATCGCCGATTATCTTGCCATTCTGGCGTCGCGAGAGCGCGTGCTGACCATCGTCAAGGAAGAACTCATCGCCGTGCGCGACGAGTTTGCCACGCCGCGGCGTACCGAGATTGTCGATGGCGGCTACGACGTCGACGACGAGGATTTGATCGCGCGCGAGGACATGGTGGTGACCGTCACCCATGGGGGTTACATCAAGCGCGTGCCGCTCGACACCTACCGGGCGCAGCGGCGGGGCGGCAAGGGCCGTTCGGGCATGTCGACGCGCGACGAGGATTTCGTCTCGCGCCTGTTCGTCGCCAACACGCATACGCCCGTTCTGTTCTTCTCCTCGCGCGGCATCGTCTACAAGGAGAAGGTGTGGCGGTTGCCAGTCGGCGCCCCGCAAGCCAGAGGCAAGGCGCTGATCAACATGCTGCCGTTGCAGCAGGGCGAACGCATCACCTCCATCCTGCCGCTTCCCGAAGACGAGGAAAGCTGGAGCGAACTGGACGTTATGTTCGCCACCACCAAGGGCACGGTCCGGCGCAACAAATTGTCGGACTTCGTCGATGTGAAGCGCAACGGCAAGATCGCCATGAAGCTGGAGGAGGAGAGCGACGAAATTCTCTCCGTCCATACCTGCACCGAGAACGACGATGTCGTGCTGACGACCGCGCGCGGCCAGTCCATCCGGTTCCCCGTCACCGACGTGCGTGTCTTTGCCGGCCGCAATTCCGTCGGCGTTCGGGGCATCACGATCGGCGCGGAAGATCGCATCATCTCGATGGCGATCCTGGCCCATGTCGCAACCGAGGCCTGGGAACGCGCGGCGTTCCTGAAGCGGGCCAGCGCCGAACGCCGCACACATGACGAGGACGCGGCCGATGAGCCGGTAATCGTCGATGAGGTGGATGGCGCAGAGGTGGAAGGCGAGTTGAGCGACGAGCGCTATGGCGCGTTGAGGGAGAGCGAGGAATTCCTGCTCACCGTCAGCGAATACGGCTACGGCAAGCGTTCGTCGTCCTATGATTTCCGCACTTCCGGGCGCGGCGGCAAGGGCATTCGCGCCACCGATGTGAACAAGCTCGAGGAGATCGGCGAACTGGTGGCCGCGTTCCCCGTCGCGGACGGCGATCAGATCATGCTGGTGTCGAATGGCGGCACGCTGATCCGCGTCCCGGTCGAGGGTATCCGTTTCACCAGCCGCGCCTCCAAGGGCGTTCGCATCTTCAACACCGCCAAGGACGAGAAGGTCGTCTCCGTCGAGCATATCGGCGAGCCGGAAGAAGAAGAGGGCGAGGACATCGTTGCCGAGGCCGAAACCGTGGAGACACAGGATCCGCAGGCGGGATCGGCATCGAACGATACGCCGACGCCCGAAACTGGTGGCGAAGCGGAAGGCGGAGACGAGGCATGAGCTGGACGGTGATCGCGACTGTTGCGCTGGCTTCCTTCGTCATCATCATCGTGCCCGGGCCGACGGTCACAGTGATCATCGCCAGTTCGCTGCGCGACGGCGCCAGGGCAGGCCTCATGAACGTCGCCGGCACGCAGGCCGGGCTGGTGCCGATGCTGTTCATCGTGGCACTGGGTCTGGAGACGGTTGTCTCGTTCATGGCGCACGCCTTCTTCTGGGTGAAGCTGGCGGGTGCGGCCTATCTGATCTATCTCGGCTACCGGCTGCTCACCGCTTCCGGCGACATCGGCGACGTCTCAAAGGTGCGCAGACCCAGGATCGGCTATTTCTGGCAGGGCTTCATTGTCATCTGGTCGAATCCGAAGGCGCTGCTGTTCTTCGGTGCGTTCATCCCGCAATTCGTCGATCCGGCGGCTGGAAACACGTTCGAACAGACGCTTATCCTCGGGCTCGTTTTCATGGTCGTCGGGGCGATCTTCGATTCCATGTACGCGCTCATTGCCGGCAAGGCAGGATCTATGCTGACGCGTACCCGTGTTCGTCTGGTCGAGCGCATTTCCGGAACCATCCTTATCGGCGGCGGGCTCTGGCTCGCAACGCTGAAGCGGGCCTGACCGCGCATGCCGGACAGGTCGATTGCGGTCTTTCCGGCCACGCCCGAGCGCTGGGGCGATGTCGTCACCATCTTCGAGGACGGCGGATATGCCCGCAAATGCTGGTGCGCCTACTGGTATCTCTCGAACAAGGATTACCGCACCGGCACCGGCGAGGCCAATAAAAGCCATCTGGAACGCATCGTTCACAGCGATGCCAGGCCGGGCGTGATCGCCTATGTGGAAAACGAACCGGCAGGATGGCTGTCGATCGCACCGCGCACCCTTTTCGACAGGCTGAACCGCTCGAAACCGCTTGCAGCGCTAGATGGCGCCGAGTCGTGGGCGATGAACTGTTTCGTCGTCAGGAAGGCATTCCGGCGGCAGGGTTTGATGCGCGAACTGATCCGGGGCGGTATCGATTTTGTTGCATCGCAGGGCGGCAAGGTGATCGAAGCCTATCCGGCCGATGTAGCGGAGGGTAGCAAGGCGGGGAATTACGATCTGTTTCTCGGGACCTCGTCTGCTTTCGAGACTTTCGGGTTCAAAGTTGCTGCCCGGCGCTTGCCGCGGCGCCCGATTCTGCGTCTTCAGCTTGGTTAGTGGAGGCCAGAAGGCAAAAAAAGGCGCGGAACGAATCCGCGCCAGTTAATTGAGACTGAAGGTCGGGCAAGGCGCGGGCGAGGGCTGGTTCCTACCCTGGTCCGCGCGGGGATATGTCAGTCTCAAAACAAATGTCCAATCCTTCGCAATTGTGGACGGAAAACCGGTATCGGTGTTTCCCGGAATTGCTTCAGCCTTTCGGCTCAATTCGGTTCGGCGAAGCGGCCGCGCAGATTCGCGTTGCGGAGCTGGCGATACATTTCGCGCTTGCGCTCGACATGGAGCGAGTGAAATGCGGCAATCATCATCGTCGATGCCATCACGATCGCTGCGATCAACATTGTCATGACGGACTTCTCCCTGTTCATGGTCCGAGTATTACGAAAACTTCTTGCAGTTATGTTCCTGCGACGGCTCGTATTTTAAGGGACGTGTTAATACCGGCGCTGAACCACATATTCAGTTTCGGTTCAGCTTTTGATGTGACTTTGCGCACACTTCGATGCGCCGGCCCCCGATCCGGCTTGCGGAAGTGGAGCAATTCACTTTTTCACGCGATTCCATGTGAAACTCTTCACTTATCGGGTATGTGTCCTGTCGGTTCGCGGTCGCATCGTCCAAAACCGGCGTGCGAAGCCGCATTGTGAAGGCCTGTTCAGCGATATTCAGACATGAAACGCATTTCCTATTATCCCGGTTCCTTCGATCCTTTGACAAACGGTCATGTCGACGTGCTGCGTCAGGCGCTGGCACTCAGCGACGAGGTCGTGATCGGCATCGGCGTGCAGGCGTCGAAAACGCCGATGTTCACCTTCGAGGAGCGTGCGGAGCTTATCGTCGGGGCCATCGAGGCCGCCGAAAGCGGCACCCGGGAGCGAGTGCGGGTCGAGAATTTCGAAGGGCTGGTCATTCATGCCGCGCGGGCTGCGGGCGCCAACATGCTGGTGCGCGGCCTGCGCGACGGTACCGATCTCGACTATGAAATGCAGATGGCCGGAATGAACGGCGTGATGGCGCCGGATATCAAAACGGTGTTTTTTCCTGCATCCCCGCAGTTTCGCGCCATTACCGCCACATTGGTGCGGCAGGTGGCGCAGATGGGCGGCGATGTCGCCCCGTTCGTGCCCGAAGCGGTACTCGAAGCACTCAAGAAGAAGGCCAAGGAGCGCTAGGCTCCGCTTCTGCTTCCTTCCATTTGGAGTTTTCCATGACGCGCATTCTCTTGCCGCTATTCGCCGCGCTGCTGCTGGTGGCCTGCAACCCGACCAGCAAGCCCGCGACAACAGACAATCAGGGATCGTCCCAGACGACGGCCCAGGAAAGTGCAACGCCCAAGGCTGCCGCTCCCGGCGAGACTGCCGGGCAGGGCGCCGCCACCGCGCCGGCAGGCGACGATTCCGATGTCGTCTATCTCGATATCAGGGAAGGACGGATCGTCATCCGGCTCCGTCCGGACCTGGCGCCGAAACATGTCGAGCGCATCAAGACGCTGGTGAAGCGCGGCTTCTACGACGGCATCGTGTTCCATCGCGTGATCGACGGTTTCATGGCACAGACCGGCGACCCGACCGGTACGGGACGCGGCGGCTCGGACTTGCCGGATCTGAAGGCGGAGTTCTCGTCGACGCCGTTCGAGCGCGGAACGCTTGGCATGGCGCGGGCGCAGAGTCCCGACAGCGCCAATTCGCAGTTCTTCATCATGTTCACGCGCTATCCGTCGCTCGACAACGAGTACACGGTGTTTGGCGAGGTCGTCGACGGCATGGACGTCGTCGACAAGATCAAGAAGGGCGACAGTGCGGCGAATGGCATGGTTGATAACCCCGACAAGATCATCAAGATGCGAATGAAATCCGACGCCGGTTGAGCTTCGGCTAAAACGGTATCGGCAACAGCGCCAAATGCCGAGAGCAAAGGCGCGAAGAAAGGAAATGCAGTGACCGAATTCAAGGACCCGGAAAACACGCTGGTCATGGAAACGACGAAGGGCAAGGTCGTGATCGAACTTCGCCCGGATCTGGCGCCGAACCATGTCGCCCGCATCAAGGAACTGGCGCGGGAAGGCTTTTACGACGGCATCGTGTTCCACCGCGT
>JAGRLL010000258.1:7586-21273 GCA_020441855.1 Nitratireductor sp. | reverse complement strand
CACCAGATGATGGCGCGCCTGGAAGCCGACGAAACCCTTGTCGGCAATCTGCCGGCCCAGATGCCGGCCGAGGGGAGCCTGCTGCCCGAGACCTATCCCTATCAGCGCGGCACCACTCGTCAGGAGATCGTGGAACGCATGCGTTCGGCCCACGACCGCCTCGTCGAGGAGATCTGGCAAAAGCGCATTCCCGACCTGCCGCTGAATACGATAGAAGAGTTCGTGACGCTTGCGTCGATCGTCGAAAAGGAAACGGGCCGGGCCGACGAACGTCCGCGTGTTGCCAGCGTGTTCATAAACAGGCTGAAGAAGGGCATGCGGCTTCAGTCCGATCCGACCATTCTCTACGGTTTGTTCGGAGGGGAGGGCCGGCCGGCCGACCGCGCGATCCTGCGCTCCGATATCAGCAAACCCACGCCCTACAACACCTATGTCATCGACGGTCTGCCGCCCGGTCCGATCGCCAATCCGGGCCGTGCCGCGCTCGAGGCCGTTGCCAATCCCTCGCGTACCGACGATCTGTTTTTCGTGGCCGACGGCACGGGTGGGCATGTCTTCGCCAAGACGCTCGAAGAGCATCAGCAGAACGTGGTCCGCTGGCGCGCCATCGAGAAGAAGCTCAGGGAGGCCCAGGCCGCCCAGGAAAAGAAGCTTCAGGAAGCCCAGCAGAAAGCAGATCAATCCGCCGACGGCGCGTCAACGCAGGACGATCAGGGCGACGCGTCGTCGAATGCCCAGCAATAACCGGGTCCGGGGGGCATCATGACCTTTCAGAGCATGACTGGATTTGCCCGCAGCGAAGGCCGCGTTGAAATCGGCCAGCGGGGCGCGGTCCATGGCCGCTGGGTTTGGGAACTGCGTTCCGTCAATTCAAAGGGGCTCGACCTGCGCCTGCGCCTGCCGCAGGGATTCGAGGCGCTGGAGGCCGAGTGCCGGCGTGTCATGTCCGCGTCCCTGACGCGCGGATCGATCCAGGCGAGCCTTCGCTATGACCGCGAAGCCACGGCTGAAATCCCCGTCGTTAACCGCGAGGCGCTCGAAGCGGTGCTGCGCATCGTCGAGGAATTGCGCGACCGCCTCGATTCTCCTCCCCCCGCCGCCGAGGCCATTCTCGCCGTTCGCGGCGTTGTCGAGACCGGCGGCGCCGATGAAGATGACAAGATCATTGCCGAACGTCACCGCATCGTTCTTGCCGGGCTGGAGAAAGCCATGGCCGAGCTTGTCGCTGCACGATCGCAGGAGGGCGGCAGGATCGTGCAATTGCTTGCCGGCCAGGTCGATTCCATCGCCGAACTGACGAAAGCCGTCGAGGCCGATCCGTCGAGAACGCCCCAGGCGATACGCGAACGGATCGCGACCCAACTTGCCCCGCTTGTCGACGCCGCCGAGTTGGACCCCCAGCGCCTTCATCAGGAGGCGGCGATCCTTGCGACGCGCGCCGATCTGCGCGAGGAAATCGACCGGCTGAATACCCATGTGCAGGCCGCGCGCGACCTCTTCGCAGCCGGCGGCCCCGTGGGGCGCCGCCTCGATTTTCTCGCTCAGGAATTCAACCGCGAGTGCAACACGATATGCTCGAAGTCGAACGCAGCTTCGGTCACAGCGCTCGGCCTGGAAATGAAACTGGTCATCGACCAGTTCCGCGAGCAGGTCCAGAACCTCGAATAGGCCAAACCCGGACGGGAAATCATCATGGCGAAGATAGCGACGGGAATTGACGACCGTATCGAGAGAACCGGCATCATGCTGGTGCTTTCCTCGCCATCGGGCGCGGGCAAGTCCACCATTGCACGTTATCTCCAGACGAACGTCGACAATCTGGAAGTCTCCGTCTCCATGACCACCAGACAGCGCCGCGGCTCCGAAATCGATGGCACGCACTATCATTTCGTTTCCGCCCGCGAATTTGAGCGCGACCGTGAATCCGACGCACTGCTGGAATGGGCCGAGGTGCACGGCAATTTCTACGGCACGCCTCGCGATCCCGTTGAGAAGGCGATGGCGGAAGGCCGCGACATGCTGTTCGATATCGACTGGCAGGGCGGCAAGCAATTGATGGAAAAGGCAAGGGCCTATGTCGTGTCCATCTTCATCCTGCCGCCAAGCATGGAGGAATTGATGGCGCGCCTGCATCGCCGCGCGGAGGACAGCGAGGAAGTCATTGAGCGCCGGCTGGCCAACGCCGCGGAGGAAATCAGGCATTGGCGGGAATACGACTATGTCATCGTCAACGACGATCTCGAGCGGGCTTCCCGACGCGCCGAGGCGATCCTGCGGGCCGAGCGGCTGCGGGTCGACCGAAGGGCCTTGGGTCTCGGCGGTTTCGAGGAGAAGCTGATCGGCGCCTAGCCGCCCGCTGTGCCTGCGGAACGCAGCGTTGCCGCCGCGTATTCGCTTGGTGGACAGCCGACCCTGCGGCTGAAAGCCGTCGAGAACGCACTGGCCGATTGGTAGCCGACCGCTGACGCGATCTCCTCCAACGTGGAGCGTCCACCGAGCAGCGCATCCTTGGCGAGTGCCATGCGCCACCCGAGCAGGTATTCCACGGGAGCCGCGCCCACCACTTCGCTGAAGCGCCGCGCGAAGGCCGAGCGCGACATGCCGGCGCGTCTGGCAAGTTCGCCGACGGTCCAACTCCGACCGACATCTTCATGGATGTCGGTGAGCGCCCGCGCGAGTTTCGCATCTGCAAGGGCGCCCAGAACGCCAGTTTGCGGAAGGGGACGATCGGACTCGCGACGCAATGTCTCGATCAGCATCACCTCGATCAGTCGGCAGAGAACCGCGTCGCGGCCGGGTCGTGCGCTTTCCGCTTCTTCCCGGACCATCAGGATCAGCGTGCGCAATCTGGCGCCGGCATCCTCCGCGCCACGCAGGTGGACGTAGCGCGGCAGCAAATCGACAAGCAGATCGGCATTGGCCGGGTCACAGACGATCAGCCCGCCGGAGATGCGTGTCGTCGGCTCCGATTCCGGATCGCCGATCCGTATTTCACCATTGACCAGATGGCGTTGCTTGAACGCTTCGTCGGAATGGACGGCCTCGACGCCGGGTTCGCTCATGAAGCGATCCGTCTCCGGCCGCGCCGAAAGCATGTAGTCGCCCTCAAGCATTTCGACGGGTTCGAGGTTATCTGCCTGGAACCAGCACCGACCCTGCGTGACGAAGTAGAAGGTCGGGCCGGGCTGGGGCTGCACCTGGGTGCCCCAGCGGCCGGCTGCCGCCATGGCGCCGAGCAGAACGCTCTCGGGCCTCAGCAATCGTATGATATCGGTCAAAGCATCCATATGGACGATCCATAATGAAATAAAGAATATTCATTATGGAATAGATCGAATCAAGAAACTAGTTGTCGTCCATCGTTTGAAGGAGACAGCCAAATGACCAAAACCGTTCTTATCACCGGTTGCTCGACCGGTCTCGGAAAGACCACCGCCGAACGCTTTGCCAGCGAAGGCTGGAACGTGGTCGCGACAATGCGTAGGCCCGAATCCGAACTTGTCGAAAAGTACCCAGGCACCGTGCTGGTCGAAACGCTTGATGTGACCGATCCGGCAAGTGTCGCAAGGGCGGTTGCAACAGGCGAGGAACGCTTCGGCGGGATCGACGCCGTCGTCAATAATGCCGGTTTCACCATGGTCTCGATCTTCGAGACGACGCCGATGGCCGCGATCCGCAGGATGTTCGAAACGAACGTCTTCGGGACGATGAACGTGATTCAGGCTGCGATTCCCGCATTGCGGCGGCGCGGCGGCGGGACGATCGTCAACGTCACTTCCGGCGTTGGCATCGCCGCCCAGCCGGTGCTTTCGATCTACGTGTCTTCGAAGCAGGCTGTCGAGGGATTGTCCGAATCGTTGTCCTACGAACTGGAATCGCAGAACATCCGTGTCCGGGTGATCGAGCCGGGCGCGATGCGTACCACAAGTTTTTCGGCAAGCGGCTTCTCGGCCTCGAAGGAAGCGCCATTGCCGCAGAGTTACAAGGCCTGGTTCGATCACGCTCTGGGCACGATGATGGACTATCCCTTCGCCGACACGCCGGAGGCCGATGTCGCCGATGCGATCTTCATCGCAATGGCCGATCAAACCGATCGCTTGCGCTATGTCGTGGGACCGGACGTGGAAGAATATGCCCGGCTGCGCTGGACGACATCCGAGGACGAGTATCGCGCCGGCATGGCCAGACTGACCGGACAAACCGCCTGGCGCGAGATGGCGGGATGAAAGTGGCTATGGCAACAGGTTTGCCAGCGCCACGAACTCGGCAATGGTCAGCGTTTCGGCGCGCCTTTCGCCATCGATGCCCGCTTGCTCCAGCAAGGCCGCCCCGCCAAGGCTCTTGAGGCTGGCGCGCAACATCTTGCGCCGCTGGCCGAAGGCGGCCGCTGTAAGGCGTTCGAGCTTGGCGCGGTTGCAGGGCAGGGGGTCGGTACGCGGCGCGAACTGCACCACCGAGGAGGTGACCTTGGGTGGTGGTGTGAAGGCACTCGGCGATATGTCGAACAGGATGGCGCATTGGCAGCGCCACTGGGCGAGCACACTGAGGCGCCCATAGGCCTTGGTGCCTGGCACCGCGACGATGCGTTCCGCCACCTCGCGCTGGAACATCAGCGTCATCGAGGCATAGAAGGGCGGCCAGGGTTCGTCGCAAAGCCATCCCGTCAGCAATGGCGTCGCGACATTGTAGGGCAGGTTGGCAACGATCCTGACCGGCGCCTTCAATCGGCCGCGATAATTCTCCGTCAGTGCGTCGCCTTCCACGACGGACAGCTTTCCCGGATAGCGCGCGGTGATCTCGTCGAGCGCCGGCAGGCAACGCGGATCGCGCTCGATAGCGGTGACATGGCGGGCACCCGCCGCGAGCAGCGCCCTCGTCAGGCCGCCCGGACCGGGGCCGATTTCGAGAACGTCATGGTCGTCGAGCGACCCCGCCGCACGAGCGATGCGGCTGGTCAAGTTGAGGTCGAACAGGAAGTTCTGGCCAAACGATTTCTTGGCGGCCAGTTCGTGCCTGGCGATAACCTCGCGCAATGGCGGCAGGTCGTCGATCTGGCCGGAGGCGTTCATCCTGCCGCTCACGGCTTGTGTCGTCCCTGTGCGCCGGCCATTTGCCACGCCATGCGCATCGCGGCGATGAAGCTCGACGGATTGGCCCTGCCGGTGCCGGCAATGTCGAAGGCGGTGCCGTGGTCCGGCGACGTGCGAATGAAGGGCAGGCCGAGCGTGGCATTGACGGCGTCGTCGAAGGCCAGCGTCTTGGCCGGGATCAGCGCCTGATCGTGATACATGCACAGTGCGACGTCGTAATTGGCCCGCGCCCTTTCGTGAAACATCGTGTCGGCTGGCAATGGCCCGCGCGCGTCGATGCCCTCGTCGACGAGCGCGCGTACGGCAGGTGCAACCACGTCCTCGTCCTCGCTTCCCAGCGCGCCGCCTTCGCCGGCATGCGGATTGAGCCCGGCGATGGCGAGCCTTGGACGTGCGATGCCGAAACGGTTTGCCAGATCGTGCGCGGCTATTCTGCCCGTTTCGACAACATGTTCGGTTGTCAGGGCGGCCGGAACGTCCCTCAGCGGGATATGGATGGTGACTGGAATGGTGCGCAATTGCGGTCCGGCAATCATCATCACGGGCCGTTGCTTCTGGCCCGTATGCCTTTGCGCCAGTTCGGCAAGGAACTCGGTATGGCCGGGATGCGCGAAACCGGCCGAGTAAAGCGCGTGCTTGTTGATAGGGCAGGTGACGACGCCGCTGGCCGATCCTGCGAACGTCAGCTCAACCGCCTTCTCGATGGCTTCGATCACGCCCTTTGCGTCACCTGGCACCGGATCGCCGGGCAGGGCATGCATCGCCTGCCCGGTTGCCATCAAGGCGAACATGCCTGCATCCCCACCGGCGCGGGCATCGGGAAGCGCGTCGCCGGGGCGCCAGTCGCACGGTGTCCAGTCGATACCGAGTGCCGCAGCCCGCGCGCGCATGATCCCCGCATCGCCAATCAGGAAGAAAGGCGGCAGGTTCAAGGTGCCGGCATTCGCCAGGGCGGACAGCACGACATCGGGACCGACGCCGGCCGGTTCGCCGATCGTTACCGCCAGGGGGGAGGGGCTATCCATCGTTTTATTTGTAGACGATCACGGCAGATTTGCGCAGTTCGTTGAGCAATTCGTCGGAAACCGTACTGCTCTTTTCCTCGAGCGAACCGAAAGAGTTCGACTGGGACACGACCTGTGCGGCCCGGTCGTCGTCAACCTGCTTCGCGTTGCAGATGGCAAGCAGTTCGATCCCGAATTCGGATTCCTTGGGGCCGACAGCCTTGCCAACTTCCGACTTTTGCACGTCCTCCGTCCATCCTTGCGGAATTTCCGGAAGCATCATGCGGCCCAGATCCTTGACCGCCACGTCACGCAATCCCTTGGCCATTTCGAAGCTGGCATCGCAGCCGGTGAAGCGCTGCGCGAAGGCAATGGCTTCCGCCTTTCGTGCCTTCAGCAATTCTTTGCGCTTCGCCGCGGGAATGACAAAGATGATCTGCTGGAGCGTGTACTCGGTAGTAGTCGGTTTTTGGGAACCGGACTTGCGGATCTGGAACAGGGCATCCCCCTGCGTCTTGTCGCGCGTTTCCGCCCGCAATTTCGAGCCAATTGTGCGGTTCCAGCTCATCTGGGTGCGGATGAATTCCTTGAAATGCTTGGCTCCGACACCGAACCGGTCCAGATCCCCGGCTATCTTTGCCGGAGACGACTTGTTGGAGGCGGCGAAATTCGCAAAGGCCTGATCGACCTCGCCATCGCTCGCCCTGGTACCGCGGTTGGCGGCCTCCTGAAGCTTGATCGTCTGGTCGATCAGCTCTTTGGTCGCCTCGTCCTTGTTGGCCTTGAGCCGGCGCAGGGTCCGGAACTTGCCGCGCCGCTGGATATCGTAGCTGGTGATCGGCTGACCGTTGACGACAACGACGATGTAATTGCCCTTGCGGCTTACAGTCGAGGGTTCCCGCAGGATCTTGGCGCCGCCATTGTTGTCTTGCGTGGCTTCCTGCTCGCCGTCCTGTTGCGCGGGATCGGCCACCGCCTGCGAGTTCGAGCCGGATTTTGGCGATGTCGACGAAGCGGGGTCGAGCGCCTTCGTGCCGGCATTGCAACCGGCAAGCACGGCCATCAGGCCAATCAGCAACAGAAATCGTATGGAGCAGGCGGTTTGCATCGCTATCGGGCGTTTCTGAAAGGCCTGCTTCTCAATCACGCGTGGGGCGGAATTGTGTTCGCCGGCACCCGGTAATGGCCATGTCGGAATGGTTTCGGAGCCTATTGCGTATCATCCAGCGAATATTTGTAGTCGTAGTCGCCGATCGTGCGCAGGCCAATTCGGAACAACACCGACGAATTGATGGTATCGCCGGTATAGCGGTCTTCCTTCTGGGCATAGGCAACCGACAGCGAGAAGCAACTGTCGTCATAGGCGAGCCCGAGACTGTGCTGGTACAGATTGTTGTTCTGGAGATCGAACGAGAAGGATGCGAATCCGCGCCAGTACTCGCTCAACTGCACGCTTGCCGAACCGTTGAGTTCGTGCCGGTCGTCGGCAAAGCCGTAATTGGGCTGTTCGTCGATGAACACATAGGACCCCGCCAACGCATAGGCGGGCGTCGAATAGGCCATCGTCGCTTCGCCACGGCGCAGTCCCGCGCTTCGTTCGTCGAAGCGCCCGGATACACCGACCGACAGGCCGTGACCGGAATTGACGCTGGCTGAAACGACGTAGTCGGAACGGGTGGTCTCCAGGCCGGACTCGAGCCCGGCATTGACCAGATCTGCCTGGGCGAACGAATTCTGACCGTGCAGATGGTAGGATTGGCCAGCCGCGATGTTGAGCGTGGCGCCGTTGAGATAGCTCGCCGAATAGCGGAAGCCGACATTGGCGCGCGTGCCGCCCTCGATCCGGTCAAAACCGGAGAACTTGTTGCGTTCGAACAAATTGGTGGTGTCGAAGACCAGGCTTTGCGCGTCCTCGTTCGGGAATTTGCCGATCTGGGTCTCGTTGGGACGCGCGACGATCTGCGCGATCGGCTCGAACAGGTGAGTGGCGAAGCCGTCACGTGCGACCATCGGATATCGCACCTCGAGCATGCCCGCCGGCATCGCGCGCAACAGGCTCTCGTTCGAGGTCAGGGGATTGGAAGCCGAATTGAGGGCTTGCGTATTGAGCCAGATGGCGTCGGCCTGTGCGCTAAGCGAGGCGGTCACCACCGCGCCATTGAAAATCTCGCTGCGCTTCCACTCGGCTTCGATCGTCGCCCGGCCATTGTCGCCCTCGATGCCATGGAAACGTTCGTTCGCAAGTTTGCCGGCGGAATTGTCGAAATTGGCAACCTGCCAGTCCTTGCGGTGGATGTTGCGGATATTTACGTCGACGGACACCTCGCCGCCGGCCACCGGTTCTTCGGAGACCCGGTTGTAGTCGAAGATCGGCAGCGCGCTGCCTTGCTGGTCCTCCAGCTTCTGGTTGCCAGGCCGCGTCGTGAACAATGGATCGCCCGGTATCGGGTAATACATGTTCTGGTCGATCCGGTCGTGCTGCACGAGAAATTGCTGCGCCCTGAGATCGAAATAGTTCTTGCCGGAAAGGCCGGTCAGATAAACTTCGTTCGTGATGTCGCGGGTTGCGTAGTTCTTCAACCCGTAGGTGCGCGCGAAATTCTCGTCGGTCTGCCAGAGCGCGTTCCAGCCGAACGTCCAGCGCGGATTGATCTGGAATTTGCCCGTGCTCGTGATTGCATAGCGGCCGGTATTGTTCGAATCGATCGTCGTGCTTCCGAAATCGCGCGGATTTCTCTGGTCGATACCGGCAATCCGCAAATTGTAGGCGCCGTTCTCGGTGCGATGGCGCCATTCGGCTTCGCCCAGAAAGCCCTGATTCGTGTAATAGGTGCCGGACAAGGTCAGGTCGTAATTCGGCGCCATCGCCCAGAAGAAGCTGTTCTTGACGCCGATGCCCAGCGTTTCGGTGTAGCTCGGGGTGGGAACGAGGAAGCCGGTCTGACGCTTGATCGAGGGGTCGGCATGGCTGAAGCGCGGCAGATAGGCGATGGGCTGCCCCCACAACTCGAAGCTCGCGCCCTCATACTCGACCCGCCGTGTCCGGTTGTTGATGATCACCCGGTTGGCGCGAATCTGCCAAAGCGGCGGTTTGGCCGGGTTTTCACGGCAGGGCTCGCAGGCGGTGTAAACGCCGTTGTTGAAGATCGCGATCTCGCCTTCACGTCGTTCGGCGCTCTCCGCGGCAAAGCGCGTATTGTCAGCCGTCTCCACGCGCAGGGATGAAACGAATCCGTCCCGGAAATCGTCGGTGACGTCGATTTCCTCGGCGAAGATATGCGCGCCGCTCGGCTCGATGATCTCGACATTGCCGAGGGCGATGACCCTGCCGCTCGCACGCGAATAGGTCACCCGACCGGCCGTCAGCGTATAATTGTCGTAGGTGATGAGAACGTTGCCAACCGCCGACACGACGTTCTGGTCGTTGTCGTAGACGAGTTGGTCGGCCTCCAGCAGCATTTGCGAATTCGGATTGGCTGGCGCTTCGCCGAAAAGCGATGCGCCGACACTCTGCGCAAACGCCTGTTCGCCTGCCGGCACGGCGGCGGCAAGCGCCATCGCGAGGCCGGCGGCAGCCAGACGCGTCAACTTGCGCACGCGCGCACCTTTCACGGATTCAGGCGCGCGCATCAGCCGTCCTCCTGATGGAGCAGAATGGTGATGCCGAACAAAATTGCCACAATTGCCGGGGACCATGCCGCGATAGGCGGAGGCACGATCCCGTTACTCCCTAAAGAAGTTACGATATTCGTGATCGTATAAAGCAGAAACCCGCTCAGGATGCCACCCACAATCAGCCGTCCCACCTGTCCGAAACGCACGAATCTGAGCGTTACGGTCGCCGCGATCAACACCATGGCGAGAAGAAACAGCGGCAGCGCGAGCAAGCTGTAGAATTGCACGAGGTAGGGATTGGGATTGCCGCCCGACAGCAATGCCTTGGTGGCGGTCTGGCGCAGGCTCCAGACGGGGATCGAATCAGGGCTTGCGGTAATCCCCACCAGTGCGTCGCGCGAGAGCTTCGTGGGTATGTCCAGCGTCGAATTTTGCACCGCGCGGCCGTCCTCGCCCACGCTTACCGCATCATGGAGACGCCAGTGGTCGCCTTTATAGGCGGCGCGCTTGGCATCGATTCGTTCGACGATCCTGCCAACCTCGTCGAAGCGGATGATCTTCACGTCGTCCAGCAGCGAGCCTTCCTTGCGTGCGATTCGCGCATTGAGGATCGAACTGCCCGACGGTTCGTCCTGGCGGATCCAGTACCCGGCAACCTCCGCATTACGCGCCCTTTGCCCGCGGTCGAAGATTTCCACCTCGGCATTCTTGCTCGCCTCGAAGGAGAGGATGGCCAGAGGATTGTAGACGAGGGCGACAAAAAGCCCGATCACCATGGCCGTCAAGCCGATCGGCATCAGGAATTCCCAGGCCGATATGCCGCTGGCGCGTACGACCACGAGTTCCAGCTTGTTATTGAGCTGGGTCAGCGTGATCATCGCCGCGAAAAGACAGGCGAACGGGAATGCCTTGTCGATGAAAATGGGCGCCTTGAGGGCGGAAAGCTTGATCAGGTCGAACATCGAGATGTCGCTGGCCTCGGCGGCCTTGCGCACCTGCTCGACGAAGTCGATCATGATGATGAGCAGGATCAGCGAGACCATCATCGCCAGCATGGTCTTGGCGAAGCGAAGCGCGAAATAGCTGCCGAGCGTGCGTCCGATCATGCTCTCGCACCTATCAGCCTGCGTCGCCAGTCGAAATATTTGCCGACAAGCTCGTTTACCGCGCGTCTGAATGACGCTCCCGCGCGGTCGATGCGCTCCTGCATGGCCTTGGGCAACGCCACCGGCCTGTTCGTCGCAAGGAACCATGTCCCTCCGGCAATGCCCACCAGCGGCAGGGCATAGACCAGCCAGACGATGGCCTCGTCGCCCTTGATCGCGCTCACCGCCGAAAACGCGGTGCCCCGCAGCGCCGTGACGATCAGCATTCCCGCGCCGATGGCCGAACCGTAGTTCTGGCGGCTCGACCGCGCCTGGCCGATGAAGGCGAGCATCACCATCACGTAGGCGAACGGCCAAAGCATCTCCGAGAACCGTTCGTGGATCTGCGAGCGGTAGAGGCCGGGCCTTTCCTTGTAATAGGGGTCGTTTGGATCGGGATTGAGCAGTTCGGGCGTCGTGCGCTCCTTGGGACGCAGATTGCCCAGCTTGATCTTGCGCGTGAAGGTCGAGAGATCGAAAACGTAGGAATCGTACTTGATGACGGTCAGGTTGCCGGTATCGGTGGCGCGTTGCTGGATTTCGCCGTCGCGCAGCAAAAGGAAGGCGCCGTCGTCCTGGCGCTGCACATAGCCTTTTGATGCCGTGAAGATGACAGACTTGTCGGGCTCACGCTCGTCCGAGATCACGATTCCGGAAAGAACGCCGCCCGCTTCGCGCCGGGCGACATGGAAGATCAGTCCGTCCTCGATCTTTGAGAACTGGCCTTCGCGCACCAGGACCGAAACCAGGTCGGCGCGCATCTGCGTGGTGAAGACCTTCAGGCTCAAAAGGCTCCACGGCGAGACGAAATGGCCGACCAGGCCGGTAAACAGCGAACACAGCAGCGCCAGCACGATCAGCGGCTTGACCAGCACCCAGTTCGACGCGCCGCTGGCATTGACCACCACCAGTTCGGAATTGGCGTTCATCGTGTTGACGGCGAAGATCGTCGCCAGCAGCAGCGCGATGGGGATGACGGCGAGAAGAAGCATGGGGATGGCAAGCGTGGTCAGCGCCAGATAGGCGAGAATGGTTTGCCCCTTCGTCGTGAAAACGTCGAGTTCGCGTAGCGCCTGGATGATCCAGACCACGCCCGCAAGCGAGCCGAGCGTCATCAGCGCCGCCGTTCCGGCGCGCTTGAAGATATAGCGCTCGATCAGATTCATGCCTGTCGCTTGCCGTCCCTTAACGCCAGCCAATCCGGTTCAAGATCCGCCCGAACCGGGCCTTCAACCGAACACGCCAAAAGCGAGTCGCGCGAGGCGCGAACCCACCGTCCTTATCATCCCATTAAACATCCTCGATTCAAATGGCTAAAAAGCGGCGAAAGGATTGGGTTAACAGACATTTAAGTCATTTGCCGGCGACTGTTGCAGGCCGGCCACTTGCCGGCTTCCGGTTTGGGTTTCCAAACCGTGTCAGCAGCGCCCGGCGCCGGGCGTGCAAGGCAGGCCCAGGGGAGACAAGGCCGGGCAAACGCGCTATGGAACGGGCTTTCCGGGCGCTTCCCGCCCGAGGCTGATTCATTTCCAGTTCCCGAAGGACCCGACATGGCAAGACTACCCTCGATCGCCTTTTCCAAGCTCGAGCAAGCGAACCGGGGCACGATTGTGTTCCTGATGGCCAAGGATGGCGAGTTGTCGCCGCTTGCCAGGGCATTCGACGGCGACGGGCGCTTGTCGCGCGCGGTGTCGGTCGCCGAATTCGCCGGCAAGACCGCCGCGGGCCTTGAGGTGATCGCGCCCAATGCAGAAATCGAGCGCGTAATCGTGGTCGGCTGCGGCGACGTGGCGGGAAATGGAGAGGCGGACTGGATGAAGGTCGGCGGCCGCATTCGCGTATCCAGCGCGCGGGCGGAGAAGGTCACGGTCGTCTGCGAACTCGCTGGCGACGTCGAATTGCCGCCCGCCGCCATCGCCGCCATGGCGGCTGGCGCCAAGCTGCGCGCCTACGATTTCGACCTCTACAAGACGAAGGACCGCAAGGAGGCTACGGCGCAGAAGATCACCTTCGCCACCGACGACGCCGCCGCGGCCAGAAAGGTCTGGAAGGATCTGGACGCCATCAGCGATGGCGTCATCACCGCTCGCGATCTGGTCAACGAGCCTGCCAATGTGCTCGGTCCGGTTGAATTTGCAGTGCGGGCGAAAGCGCTTGAAAAACAAGGCGTTGAAGTTGAAATTCTGGACGAGAAGGCAATGCGCAGGCTCAAGATGGGCGCGCTTCTGGGCGTCGCCCAGGGGTCTGTGCGCCCGCCGCGCCTTGTCGTCATGAAATGGAACGGCGGCAAGGCCAAGGACGCGCCGCTCGCCTTCGTCGGCAAGGGTGTCGTCTTCGACACCGGCGGCATCTCGATCAAACCGGCCGCCGGCATGGAAGACATGAAGGGCGACATGGGCGGCGCGGCAGCCGTCACCGGCCTGATACAGGCGCTTGCGGGCCGCAAGGCGAGGGTCAACGCCATCGGCATCATCGGCCTTGTCGAGAACATGCCCGACGGCAATGCCCAGCGCCCCGGCGACATCGTCACCTCGATGTCCGGCCAGACCATCGAGATCATCAACACCGATGCCGAGGGCCGCCTAGTGCTCGCCGATGCGCTTTGGTACTGCCAGGAGCGTTTCAAGCCGAAATTCATGATCAACCTGGCGACGCTTACCGGCGCGGTCCTGGTTGCGCTGGGGCATCACCATGCCGGCCTGTTCTCCAACAATGACGAGCTTGCCGCCAACCTGTTCAATGCAGGCCAGGCAAGCGGCGAGGCCGTGTGGCGTCTGCCGCTCGGCGCGGAATACGACAAACTGATCGATTCCAAGTTCGCCGACATGAAGAA
>JAGRLL010000258.1:6559-7485 GCA_020441855.1 Nitratireductor sp. | reverse complement strand
AAAAGCGAGTACAATCAGTCCTGGGGATCGGGTTACGGTGTGCGCCTGCTCGACCGGCTCGTGGCGGCAAATTACGAATAAGGGTTTTACGCGGGAAAGATGGCCGAGATCCTCTTCTACCATCTGACCGAGCGCCCGCTGGAACACGTCCTGCCGGGCCTCCTCGAGAAATGCCTGGAGCGCGGCTGGCGTGTCGTCGTCCAGACCGGTTCCCGGGAGCGGGCCGAGGCGCTGGATGCCCATTTGTGGACCTTTCGCGAGGAAAGCTTTCTGCCGCACGGCATGATCCGTGACGGCACCGAGAGCCTGCAACCGGTCTGGCTGACCGAGCAGGACGACAATCCCAATGAAGCCAATGTGCGCTTTATGATCGATGGGGTCGTGCCGCCCGATCTCACGGCCTACGAACGCGGGGTCTACATTTTCGACGGGCATGACAACGAGGCGGTTCAGGCCGCGCGCGAACGCTGGAAGGCGGAAAAATCGGCCGGGCACAGCGTAACCTACTGGCAGCAGAATGCCCGCGGTGGATGGGAGAAGAAGGCATGAGCGGCAACGAACACGACGACGGTTTCATGGCACGCCGTATCGCCGCGCGCAGGAGCGTCAACGAGATCGATAGCAACATGCGCCGCGATGAAAGCGAACGCGCCGCATTCTTCAATGCCGTCTACGAGCGGGCGCATGGCGATCCTGCGTTCGTGCCCTGGGCCGACCTCGAGCCGAAGCCGCAACTGGTCGATTACCTCAAGGCCAATCCGGGCAAGGGCCGCCGCGCCATCGATATTGCCTGCGGACTCGGCGACAATGCCGAGGCACTGGCCGATGCCGGCTATGCGACGAGCGCTTTCGATCTGGCGCATGACGCGATCGACTGGGCGAAAAAGCGCTTCCCCGATACGAAGGTCGATTACCGCGTCGCCAAT
>JAGRLL010000258.1:1379-6412 GCA_020441855.1 Nitratireductor sp. | reverse complement strand
CCGATGGGGCACAGGCTGATGGTCCGCCCTGGCCGCTGCGCGAATCTGACGCCCTGCGTTTTGCGGCTCTGGGCATGGAACTGGTCGAAAAAACCGAATTCGACAACCGCCGGCCGGATCGCACGATCCCGCACTGGTTCTGTGTTTGGCGCAAGAAAGCCTAGCTGTTTCAATTGGTTGAAACCGGAGGGGCCGGGATTTCTCCCGGCCCCGAAAACGCGAAACCTTCGCTTGGGCAAGCTGATTAGGCACGTCGGCCCCGCAGTTTACGCCTCATATACGCCCACCGGAGCAATTTATTCCGTCCCGCGATAGGATAGGTCGGGAATATTCCGCGTTACCGAACGTACTTGCCGTTGTGGATGATGGAGTCCGGCTTGGAAGAGGCAAGTGAAATCGAGGCGCATGTGCTGGCGCTCAGGCGTTTCGCGCTGGCGCTGACGCGGGACCGCGACCTGGCCGACGACCTCGTTCAGGACACGATCGAACGCGCGCTCAGCCGATGGCGGCTGCGCCGCCGTGACCTGCCGCTTCGGCCCTGGCTGTTCGCGATCCTGCGCAACCTGCATGTCAGCGCATGGCGCCGCAGGGTCCGTTCGCCTTTCGTCGCCGGCGACAGGCTGGACGAGATTGCTGCCGTAAGCGACGCCGTCGAGACGCGCATCGAACTGCGCCAGGTGCTGGAAATGCTGGAGAACCTGCCGGAAGACCAGCGCATGGCGATCCTGCTCGTTGCCGTGGAGGGACTGCCCTATGCGCAGGCCGCCGCGGTGATGGACGTGCCGGTCGGCACGGTGATGTCACGGCTCGGCCGCGCACGCGCCCGCTTGCGCGAAATGGCTGGCGCGGGAACGACCGCGAAACTCAGGAGGGTTGTGTGAAGCAATCCGAACGCTCCCCCAACCGGCCGGTCGGGGATGACGATCTGACCGCCTATGTCGACGGAGAGCTCTCCGCCGAGCGTTCCGCCTTTGTCGAGGCATGGCTCAAGGACCATTCCGAGGCTTCCGACCGCATCGAGGCCGACAGGGCGCTCAACGAACGCCTTGCCGGTGCGCTGGCGCCGCTTGCCGAGACCAGCCTGCCGGCGCGCTTCCGTGTCGAGAATGTCGAAAATGCCCGGCGCGCGCGCCGCATGGCCCGGTTCAATCGTATCGCCGCCGCGTTCGCCCTGCTGCTTGCCGGCGCTGCGGGCGGCTGGCTTGCGAATGGCTGGAGCAGGGCGCAGGGCCCCGATGGCCATCTGGTCGCCGACGCCGTCACTGCCCATCGGCTGTTCGTTGCCGAAAAGCGCCATCCCGTGGAGGTAAGCGCCGACGCCAAGGACCATCTCGGCGCCTGGCTCGGCAACCGCATTGGCCGGCCGGTCGAGATCCCCGATCTGTCGCCGCAGGGCCTGACCCTGGTCGGAGGTCGCCTTCTGCCGGGCGAGAACGGACCTTCCGGCCAGATCATGTATCAGAACGCCGCCGGCGAGCGCGTCACGCTCTACCTACAGGCCGGTTCGGGCAGCGAAAGCGCCTTCGCGTTTTCCGGAACTGGTGAGGCGCAAGCGCTCGCCTGGCGCTCTCCGGAACTGGCGTTCGTGCTCACCGGCCCGCTCGGGCGCGAACAATTGGTCACCATCGCGCATGCGATCTATCACGGTGACGCGCGCTGAACCCCAAGATCAGCGGAACGAAAATTCCCCGATAAGGCTGTCGGACACCTCGGGGCGCTGACGTCCGTCGGTGGCTTTGACCACTTCGGCGCGCACCCTTGTCATCACCAGCCGTACATCGAGCCCAGGTGTGTCGAGATTGTTGATCAATGCGCTGGTGAACGGGCTGTTTCGGCCGCCGGCCGTGTCTTCCGCCACCTTGCCGGGTTGGGTTGCGAACGCGATGAGTACCCCTTCCGCCTTCTCATCGGCCAGTCCCTTGTCGAGAGCGGAACTTCTCGTCTTCGGCAACGAGGCGGCGAGTTGCAGAAGCGCCTCGTTGTCCCGGCACGCGTCGAGGATGAGGATGCGGACATTCTTCGCGTTGCGAAGGTCTGCGATCAGATCCTTGACC
The DNA here is from genome assembly GCA_020441855.1 of Nitratireductor sp. Taxonomy (GTDB): domain Bacteria; phylum Pseudomonadota; class Alphaproteobacteria; order Rhizobiales; family Rhizobiaceae; genus BOKV01. Next base: position 4,358 of record JAGRLL010000258.1, on the reverse strand, counting down.
GCGATAAACCGCCTGATATCGGTCGTGTCGTTCAATTCGCCGTCGACGGGGATGAGATAATTGATTCCGTCGTTCTGCATGCCGTGTCCGGCATAAAAGGCCAGCGCGATTTCCGATTCTCGCGCCTGGCGGGCAAACGAGGCAAGCTTGTCTTCCATCGTCAGCCGGTCAGCGTCGATGGCGAGCGTCACCGTAAAGCCTAGTTTTTCCAGGGCGTTAGCCATGTCCTGTGCGTCATGCGCCGGATTGTCCAGGGCAGGCATGTGCTGGTAGGCGCCATTGCCGATCACCAGCGCGATACGCTTGCCGTTGGCGATGATGGGCGCGAAGTTCGAAGTCGGCGCCCCCTTGCGCTCGGCGCTGCCTCCCCGGCCAAGCACCGAGACCTGCTGGTTCAGGTCCTCGATCTTGCGTCGGGCGACCGAATCCCGGTTTTCCGGCAACGGCGCGTGCTCCAGCGCGCGCCGGTAGTCCGCCAGTGCCGCTTCGTTCAGCCCGATGCTTTCCTCGGCCGCGGCGCGGTTGAAATAGGCGTCGCCCAGAGCCGAATCGATCGCCAGCGCCTGGTCGAGATCCTTGATCGCCGCACGCGCATCGCCGATCTTGAATTTGGTCTCGCCGCGATTGTTGTAATACCCCGCCTCGCGGGGATAGGCCGCGATGGCCTTGTCGTAATCGGCCAGGGTTTCCGTATAGCGGCCTAACGCCATCTTCGCGAATGCGCGGTTGCCATACACGTCCGGCTGATTGGAATCGAGTTCAAGCGCCCGGTCCAGATCGCGGACGGCCTCTTCGTGGCGACCCAGGTCGATCAGCACGCGACCGCGCCAATTGTAGGCGAGCCCGTCCTGATTGCTCAATTCGATGGACCGGTTCAGCAGATTGAGGCCCGTTTCGAATTCGCCTTTCTTGGCGTGAACAATGCCCAGTTCGCGCACGGTTTCCGCGTCGTTCGGGCTGATGCGGTCGGCCTTGTCCAAATTCCTGAGCGCGCTGGCGTAATCGCCAAGTTCCTTCTGGCAAATCGCCTGATTGAAATAGCCGGTGGCCTCGCGGGGGACCAGTTTTGTGTATTGGACGAAATCCTCCAGCGCCTTTTCGTAGATCGGCATGCTGTAATAGATGTTAGCCCGCATGTCGTAGAAATCGGCATCCTTCTTGTAGATGCCGATCGCCGCATTGATGTCGTTGAGGGCCGAAGCTTCATCGCCTTGCTCGCGATAGCGCAGCGCACGGTTGTAATGAGCATTTGCCAGCGGCTGGCCGGATCGCTCTCCGCCTTCGATGAGCTTCGTGCAGGCGGGAATGGCGATTGCTGCATCGGTGGAGGTGCAATCGTCGTTGATGTCCGCAAAAGCGTGTCCGGGTGCCAGGGACAGGAAAGCTGCCAGGAGCAGGGCGGACAGAAAGATGGCGGCCGGAAGTGTAAGTCGCACCGGAAGTTCAAGTCGCAATGACATGCGCATGCATTTCCTCCCCAAGGGAAACGGCATTCGGGCTGGAACCGAGCCTAATGCGCCGTCGCGCCCCAGACAACGTTGATCCGGTTCTATGCAGTCCCTTTTTCGTATGCCTCGCTCAGGGCGAGCCAGTCTTCCTCAAGCGTGGCAAGCTTCTTTTCCGCATTGACGCGGCCCTTGGCGAGTTTGGTCGCCCGCTCCGGGTTTTTCTCGAACAGGCCGGCGGTGGCAAGCTCGGCGTCGGCCATGCCGATCAGCTTCTGCAGCTTTGCCATCTCGCCCTCGACTTCCTTGATCTTCTTTTGCAGGGGCGCCATTTCGCGGCGTTTGTCCGCCGAGTCCTTGCGTTTTTCGCCGGCGGGCCTGCTGTCCTGCGCAGGCTCGTCCTTGCGCTTCTCCGGTTTCCTGCCGGTCAGTACCTCGCGGCGGTAATCGTCGATGTCGCCGTCATAGGCGTTCACCGTGCCGTCGCGCACCAGCCATAACCGGTCTACGCTGGCCTCGACCAGATGCCGGTCGTGGCTGATGACGATGACGGCGCCGGAAAAATCGTTGAGTGCCATCATCAGCGCTTCGCGCGCCTGAATGTCCAGGTGGTTGGTCGGTTCGTCGAGGATGAGCAGATGCGGCCCGTCGAAGGCGATCAGTCCGAGCAATAGCCGCGCCTTCTCGCCGCCGGAAAGATCCTTCGCCTTCGTCGTCATGCGTTCGGTGTCGAGGCCCATCTGCGCGACGCGGGCGCGCACCTTTGCCTCCGGCGCGCCGGGCAGCAGGGGACGCACATGGTCGATCGGCGTTTCCTCCGCCCGCAGATCGTCGAGCTGGTGCTGGGCAAACATGGCGACCTTCAGCCCCTGTGCCTTGACGATTCCGCCCGCGACGTAAGGCAGCCGTTCGGCCAGCAACTTGGCGAAGGTCGACTTGCCGTTGCCATTGGCGCCGAGCAGCGCGATGCGGTCGTCCTGGTCGATCCTCAGATCGAGGCGGCGCAGGATGGGCTGGCCCGGAGTGTAGCCGGCCTCGACGCCTTCGAGCCGGATGATCGGCGAGGACAACAGCTTGGCGGGTTCGGGAAAGCGGATCGGCGCGGAATGCTCCTCAACCAGCGCCGCGACCGGCTGCATCCGCTCCAGCATCTTGATACGCGACTGCGCCTGGCGCGCCTTGCTCGCCTTGGCGCGGAAGCGGTCGACAAAGCTTTGCAGGTGCTTGCGCTGCGCCTCCTGCTTCTCGCGCGCCTTTTCCATCAGCATCATCTTCTCGGCGCGCTGGCGCTCGAAGCTGTCGTAGCCGCCGCGATAGAAGGTGAGTTTCCGTCCCTCCAGGTGCAGGATGGAATCGACCGCCTTGTTCAGCAGGTCGCGGTCGTGGCTGATGATCAGTACCGTGCCGGGATAGCGCGACACGAAGTTCTCGAGCCACAACGTCCCCTCCAGATCGAGGTAGTTGGTGGGCTCGTCCAGCAGCAAAACATCGGGCCGCGAAAACAACACGGCGGCAAGCGCCACGCGCATGCGCC
>JAGRLL010000258.1:0-1370 GCA_020441855.1 Nitratireductor sp. | reverse complement strand
CCGGAAAACGACGATGCCGGGCGCTTCTGCGCGGCGTCGTCGAAACCCAGCCCGGCAAGGATCGAAGCGGCCCGCGCTTCGCCCGCATGCGCGTCGATGTCGGCGAGCCGCGTGTGAATGTCGGCGATCTTGTGAGGATCGGATTCGCTTTCGGCGGCGGCCATCAGTTCGGCGCGTTCGATATCGGCCGCGAGCACGATGTCGATGAGCGATTCCTCGGTGCCCGGCGCTTCCTGCGCTACCTGCCCGAGCCGCAGGCCTCTTGGAATGGTGATCGAGCCGGTGTCCGGCGTGAGATCTCCGCCGATCGCACGAAAAAGGGTCGTCTTGCCCGAGCCGTTACGCCCGACAAGGCCGGCGCGTGCGCCGGTTGGCACCGTCACGCTGGCCTGGTCGATCAGCAGCCTTCCGGCGATGCGGATTGTGAGTTCTGAAATCGCGAGCATGGCGGCGCTTTTGCACTGAACGCCTGCCCGCCGCAAGCGGTGGCCGGCCAGGAAGGGCCGGCCACCTCATGGTTCGTGTCTTCTGTTGCAGAAATGGCTCTCGGAAGCGAAGCCTAGCGCACCATGCTGGCGACCAGACGGCAGAGCGCTAGGAGGTCGCGGTCAAACGCGCGGGGGTTGGCCAGGATTCCGCGGCAACGGACCTTGTAGCGGGCCAGATCCTGATCGGACAGGTTGGCAACAAGGTTGCTGCCCGACGCCGCATTATTGGTCTGGGTCGTATTGTTTTGGGTCGAATTCTGCGTGCCCAGCCCAACGCCGAGTGTCGTGCCGGACTGGTTCAGGCCGAGCGTGCCGATGCCCGGAAGTCCAAGAAAGGCATTGGCATTGCTGCCGTCGATGGTCGTGTTGTTGAGCAGGCTGCTGAAAATGCCCAGATTGACGTTCGCGTTCGTGCCGTTCGTCGTGTCGAGGCTGGCGGTGGCAGCAGTGGTGGTGCCTCCCAGGCCGCCGGTTACGCCGACGCTGGTGCCGCCTGCGCTTGTATCGCCGATCGATACGGACGCGCCCGTGTCGGAATCGCCGATCGATATCGAGTTCCCGTCGAGCCCCAGCCCGCCAGTGATGCCGTCAACCGCGTCGCCGAGCGTGTCGCCGAGGCTTTGCGCCTGTGAGGGTGCGATCTGACATGCCGCGATGAAGCCGATCGCGGCTGCCAGCACGAGATTCCTTTTGAAAAAACCCATTTTTCCACTCCTTTGTCACACTGCGAATAGTCAACGGTAGAGTTGAAATATGAAGTCGCAATGAACATTGAAGGAATCAAGTGGCTTTGCGTAAGTAAAAAATTAGTTGAAACGATAAAATGAGAAATTAATTTGCATAGCGTGACGGCATTGTCGGAATATAAAGGAATATAAAAAA
>JAGRLL010000257.1:1681-1885 GCA_020441855.1 Nitratireductor sp. | reverse complement strand
GATGAAGGGCAGCACCAGGCGGAAGAACAGGAAGACGTAGATGTGCGACTGCTTGCGGTAACCGGCCATCTTCAAGTTGGAGAAGGTGGCCTCGTCGGCCAGCGCCTTGCGCAGGTTCAACCGCTCCACGAGATCGTGCATGAAGCCGGAACTGCTCTGCTTGAGCGAGCCGCGCGCATTCTGCTTGGCCTCGGCGGCGAGACG
>JAGRLL010000257.1:0-1616 GCA_020441855.1 Nitratireductor sp. | reverse complement strand
CGTCGCGCTGCAGCACCGGCATCGCCAGCGTGATGATCGTGGCGAACACGGCGACCGCGCTGAGGATCGCCAGCATCGTCGTCGGTTGGAGGATCGTGTATGCCAGATTCAGCATGTCGCGCGCGGTTCCCGCAAAACGTTCCTAGAAATCGAAATTGATCATCTTCTTCATGACCAGAATGCCGATGGTCATCCAGATTCCCGCGCAGATCAGCACGATGTTGCCGGTCTGGTTGGTGAACAGGATTTTGATGTAGTCGGGCGTGGTCAGGTAGACGAGCAGCATGACGATGAAAGGCAGGGCGCCGATGATGGCGCCCGACGCCTTCGCCTCGGCCGACATCGCCTGGATCTTGGCCTTCATCTTCTTGCGGTCGCGCAACACGTTGGCAAGGTTGCCGAGCGCCTCGGAGAGATTGCCGCCGGCCGATTGCTGGATCGCTATGACGATGGCGAAGAAGTTGGATTCCGCCAGCGGCATGTTGTCGTAAAGCTTGGTGACCGACTGGGAAAGCGGCAGCCCCATCTGCTGTGCCTCGATGATGCGCCGGAACTCGCTGCCGACGGGATCCCTGGATTCCTTTGCGATGATGGCCAGGCAATCGTTGATCGGCAGGCCGGCCTTGACGCCCCGCACCAGCACGTCGACGGCGTTTGGAAACTCGTCGAGGAACTTGTTCATGCGCCGCTTGCGGATGCGCGCGACCATCCATCGCGGAAAGCCCAGCGCGCCAACCGGCCCGGCGGCCAGCGATACCGCCAGCGGCGCACCGGCAAGGTAGGCGACCGCGGTAAAAAAGATGCCGCAGGCGATCGAGATCAGGATGAACTGGCGCATGGAGATCTTCAGTCCGGCCTGCTGGATCTGCTTCTTCAGGCCAACCGTGCGGCTCGTCTTTTCCTTCTGGCGCTCCTCGAGTTCGCGCAGCGATTCCTGAACAGACTTCTTGCGCTTGGCGACGTCGGCGACTCGCGCCGCCGCGTTCAGGCGGTCGATGTCGTTACGGTCGCGAATCGACTTGAAGCGCTGTTCCTGACGCACCTCGTTGGAGATGCGGTCGAACATGAAGAAATAGATGAGCGCGGCCACGGCGGCGGTGACCAGGCCGATAAAGGCGATGATGTTCAAATCAATGCCAAACATGCTCGGGCGCTCACTCCGTCGTGACTTCGGCGGCGTCGAGCGCCGCGGCTAGCCGGGTTTCCTCGTTGAAGTAACGGGCGCGATCCCAGAAATGCGGCCGGCCGATGCCGGTCGACATGTGCTGGCCGATGATGCGGCCGTTACCATCCTCGCCCTGGATGTGGTAGACGAACAGATCCTGCGTGGTGATCACGTCGCCTTCCAGGCCGACCACCTCGGTGATGTGCGTGATGCGCCGCGAGCCGTCGCGAAGGCGCGCGGCCTGGATGATCACGTCGACGGAGCCGACAATGATCTCGCGAACGGTCTTGGCCGGCAGGTTGTAGCCGCCCATCGCGATCATCGATTCGATACGGTTGAGGCATTCGCGCGGCGAGTTGGAGTGAATGGTTCCCATCGAGCCGTCATGGCCGGTGTTCATCGCCTGCAAGAGGTCGAAGACTTCCGGTCCGCGCACCTCGCCGACGATGAT
>JAGRLL010000256.1 GCA_020441855.1 Nitratireductor sp. | reverse complement strand
TGGCGGTCCCGCTCGTGCTGCATCAGGCAAAGGCGCACGAAAGCCTGGGAGCCGGTCAGGAAAACCGTCTTGCGTGAAATATCGTATTTGTCATCGAGCGAAACTTCGCTAAGGCGCACAGCTGATCCTTCTTTGGTCATGAATGCGTTTCCTGTCCGATGCCAGCATGTGGCAAGCCTTTCGGAGTCGTGGCGTGCCTGCTAAAGAAGGCGCCAACACCGAGTGTGCTCATATTTGTATTCAATATCGTATTCTTTTAAGCTGGACAAGGCAGTCATAGAGAAGCCATCGCCGCAGTTTTCCGTTCCTTAGGCGCAATGGCGCTGGAAGTGCGCGACCGGCGGTCTCGATGGAGATGGCTGGACTTGTCCCGGATTCATTCGTGGATTTCGGGTTTCTGGATACGAAGAAATCGCTAACTTGTCCGACGGTTGGAAGGGGATGCGGCCATGTCGAGGCCGAACAGTCGCTGCACCGCGAAGGTCAGGACGAAAGATAATCCCGCAACGATGGTGCCCACCGCGAAAATTTCTGGTTGCAGGTCGAATTGCATGTCCTGGAACATCTTGACCGGCAGGGTTGTCGCATCTGCAGAGATGAGGAAAATGGTCACCGGCACATCGCCGAAGGAGATGATGAACGAATAGAAGGCAGCCACAAGCACACCGGGGCGAATTGCGGGGAATGTTACCTGCCAGAAGGTGTTCCAGCTGTTCGCACCGAGTCCCGCGGCCGCTTCCTCGAGACTCACGTCCATGCGGGCGAGAACCGTCGAACAAGCGCCCACCGCGTATGGCAAGGCAATGAAGAGGTGCGCCAAAATCAAGCCGGGATAGCTGCCAACGAGGTTGATGCCCGTCACCGACCACAGCATGTAGTAAAATTGCAGGAAGACCGCACCGGTGACGACAAAGGGAAACTGGATCGGTAGCCGGAAGAACGATTCGAGCAATTCGGGAGGCAAGCGCTCGCCGCGAACGATGCCGATCGCGGCCATCAGGCCCAGCACGCTCGCCAATATTGCCACGACGATGCCGACGAAAAGGCTCGTGATCACGGCGTTCAAATATCTGGAATCGATGTCGAGATATCGATCGAATGTGAATCCCTGCGGAGGAAACCGAACCTGGTAGACACTTCCCGTGTCTACCGACGCGCCCACCACGATGATGAATGGAAGCGCCAGAAAGAGCATCGTGGCTGCGGCGACGATGTGAGTCACCTGGAATTTCACGTGACTTCCCCCTGCAAACGGGCATGCCAAGCGCGTCTTCGCCTTGAAAGTTTCTGCCGTCGGCTAATGGCAAGACCCAGGAAGAGATTGACGGCGAAAACAAACAGAACGAGCGAAACGGACAGGGCAGCCGCAACGCTGTACTTCGCCTCGGCGATCATTTTTTGCTGAATCAGGACAGGTATCGTCAGAACTCGGCCGCCACCGAGAATGAGGGGGGAGGTGAATGCGCCCATGCACATGTTGAATGCGATCAGACCGCCGTTGAGCAATCCTCCCGAGGCAAGCGGAACGATCAGACGAAAAAAGGTTGCCGACCGTGTCGCACCGTGGATATGCGCCGCTTCCTCGATCTGCGCCGGAATCGTGCTCATCACGCTGTAGAGCATCAATATCGTAATCGGCAACGTATACTGGACCAGGCCGACCAGGACGCCGATCCTGTTGTTGAGCAACTGGATCGGCGTGTCGATCAGGCCGAGCGCAATCAGGGACTGATTGATGACGCCCGAGCCGGCCAGCATGACGTTGAGCCCGAGCAGCTTGACGCTGATTGAGACGAGAGAGATGGCGATGATCGCGTTGAGACCCACCGAGGCGACGAGCCTGCCGGACCGGGACATGGAGTAGGCAGTGGGCAGGGCAAGGATCAGGCTTATGCAGGTCGCCCCTGCCGATAGGTAGAGGGTCCTGAAAAAGGCGTTTCGGTAAATCTCCTCCGAGAAAAGCACCCGATAAGAATCAAGGGAAACAATCTCCGAAACCGCTCCGAACTCGAGATCCGCATAAAAGCTGGATTTGACGAATGAAAACTGAGGGACGACCAACAGCAGGAGCGAAAAGATCAGAGGCAACCAAAGGTAATGTTCCCATTTATTCCTCATGGCCGCTGAAATCCCCTCACTGAAGCCCCCGATGCCCAGGACATGTTCATGCCCGGGACCGCTGATCGAGGATGCGGATCGCATCGGAATCGAAATGCAGGACGACAGAAGATCCTGTCGCTACGCGCTCCTCCTTGCCCGAGGTTTCAACGAGTACCGTCTTGCCGTCACCGAGAAGTACAAAATGATGCGTGATGTTTCCGAGAAACTGTTGGTCAGTCAGCGTGCCCACCAGCCCATCATTGCCCGAAACCTGCGAGGCAACCGTCATCCTGATCCGCTCCGGTCTAATTCCAAAAGCAAGCCGTGAACCGCTGGCGACCGGGAGGGGCAATTCAAGCTTGACCGTCAGCTGTTCCGACAGCCGGAGCGTGCTCGTCTTTCCACGAGCCTCGATCACGTCCGCCCAGAACAGATTGTTCTTGCCGATGAAACTTGCGACGAATTCGTTTTCCGGTCGTCCGTAGAGATCCGGTGGCGCGCCGACCTGCTGAATCTCACCGCCATTCATCACCACGATGCGGTCCGCAAGTGTCATCGCTTCCAACTGGTCGTGCGTGACGAAGATCATGGTGATGCTCATTTCGCGCTGAAGCCGGCGCAATTCGATCTGCATTTCCTCGCGGAGCTTCAGGTCGAGAGCGCTCAGGGATTCGTCCATCAAAAGAATTTGCGGTTTGAACGCCAGTGCACGGGCCAAAGCGACCCGCTGCTGCTGCCCGCCGGACAGTTCGTTACAGAAGCTGTCCCCCCGTCCTTCCAGCTTGATCAACTCAAGCAGTTGTCCGACACGCTGGCGTATCGCCTGGTTGCTTTCCCTGCGCTGCCTGAGACCAAAGGCAATGTTCTCCGCAATCGTCATGCTCGGAAACAAGGCGTAGTTCTGAAACACCATGCCCATGTTGCGGAGGCGTGGCGACAATCCGGTAATGTCGCGCCCGTCCAGGAGAATTCTTCCTTCAGTCGGCGTCACGAAACCGGCGATCATGCGCAACGCGGTCGTCTTTCCGCAGCCCGAAGGGCCAAGGAATACTACCGACTCGCCAAACCCTACCTCCAGGGAAAGACGCTTTGCGGCGTAGAAATCATCATACCGCTTGGAGACAGCATCCAGCTCCAGTGTGCTCATGTCTTTTCCGTTTCGTTGCGCGGATTGGAAAGGGCATCTTTGTTCCCGCCGTGCGGGCATGGACACACGGTTCGACACGCCAGGCGAGGGCAATCAGCGGATCGCATCGACTGGCGATCGGCCGCGGATCAAAAAAAGCAGAACTCCTCATCGACCGGGTCAGTTTCGAGAACACGCTCGACGATGGCTCCGACTGTGGTACCAACCGCCTTGAGGCCACGCCGATCGCACGCAGCCGTCATGTTTTCCAGCATGACCAGGTAGCGCTGACACTGCGGATCGGCACGATCGGAATAATTGTAGTGATTGTGCGAGATCGAATTAAGGACGGGAATGGCTGGCTTGCGCTCCAAAACCTGCGCCAGGATATTGTCCGAAATCGTCTTGTAATCGATCCCGAACCTCGTCATCCAGTCGATGTCCGGTCGAAAATCGGGATGCAGGTAGCGGCCCGATCCCATATCGAGCAGACGCGAGAAGTCGGCTGAAAGGGGCATGTTACCGAGCGGCATCTGCCCCACCGCCATCCGAAACTCCGGGTTCGTACGATGTGGATCCGGCTCGGTTCCGGTCCACACCGAGCGGATCTCCCGATAAACTCGTCCGGGCGCGGAGATCGAACCGCCCCGGAATCCGGTGTCCAGCAGGGCCCTGAATGTCGCGTCATTGGCGGAGAATGTCCCCGGACGGAAGTAGAGGGGCTGCTCTCCCATGGCATCCCGCCACAGCGCCGCGGCTTCGGCAAGCAGAGCCACCTGTTCCGCATAGGAAAGCTGGCCGAAATGCTCGCGATAGCGCGTGCTCTGGTAGCGCCATTGCGAATACTTCCAGGGATGCATGTGCAGTCCGATGCAAGCGCCTCTCGAGGCCAGTTCCTTGAACAGGTCGGCCTGAACCCTGATCGTCTCGGGATGCACGAAATAGGTGACGGGATATCCATAGGTCGAGGCGATCTCGAAATAGCCGGTGATCGCCCGTTCGCTCATCGCGAAATCCTTGGGGCCGGTGGCGGTGGAGTGCGTCGTTTCAAGCGTAGGCTCGCAATCCATCGTTATGGCAATACTGATTTCATTCATACTACTTCTCGCCTTCGACTTGGCGCGCAGCAGGCAAGCCGCTGCGCTGCATTGGATTGACAGGTGATCCCGTGACCGGGTCCGGAGGCATCGATTACCCGACCATTCTGGAAACCACTTCCGCCGGCGATCCCTTCAGTCCGAGCTGTTCCAGGGAAGGACCTGCCCAGGGATCAATACCCAGCAGCACCCCGAATATCTCCGCAATTGCGCGATGCAGATTGACAGGAACCCCGGCCTGATCGCCGAGCAGCACCAGCGGAGAGACGCCGAACGGAACATCGTCCAGAATCCATTCACGCCAGATGTCGGGTTTCATCGGAGGCAGCGACTGGTAGGCGCTGCAGCTCGCGACAGTGGTATATGAATCCTCGCCGGTGGCTCCATAAGTGGCGCTCAAGGTTTCCGGCAATCCCTGGTGGCGCACCCCATAGGCGCGGCAAACCCCGGCACGCTCCGCATCCAGCGCGTCCGCAAGCAAACCGGCGCCGGGAGAATTGGCGTCCCGATAAAACTGGATTGTCTCGTTTGCCAGTTCGGCCCGCTCGAACATTGCGCAACCGAGGAGGGACATGGCCGGGTGGACCATGAGATTGACGTTCTCCATGCTGGTTTGAAGGACGGAGGAAGCAGCAATGAAATCCGGGAACAACGCGTTGAGGCGGGCGAGCGCATCTCCGATCTGCGAGATGCGGGTCGTCGAGATTTCCAGCTTCCGCCGCAACACGCCGGCGGTAACGACACTTCCATCGAAGCGCGCTGCGATGGTGGGAGCTTTCGCTTCGGTGACCAGGATATCGTTGCGTCCGGCCACGATGGCCACCCTGCCCAGCATGGCAGCCGCCCAGCATCCGTAGGACTGGACATGGACCACTGCTTCACGCGGAAGATGATCAACGAGGTTCGCGAAACGGGTGCTCAGTTCCGGAAGCGGCAGGTCCAGAATGACGACTGCGGCGTCTTCGAGCGCCGTCTTTTCATCGTGGCCGGCATAGGCGAAATTTGCAAAACCGGTCGTACCGGCGCTCAACTGTTTGACGTCGCCCTGAACCAGGACGCCCTTGCCGTCCATTACCGTCGAGAACTGCTCACTGGCGTTTTCCGGGACGCATAGCGACACCTCATGCCCGGCCAGTGCCAGGTCGGCGGCGGTTGCGATCCCGATGTTTCGAGCCGCGTTGCCGATAATCGAAACTTTCATCTCAGTTCCCTGTCTTTGCATTTGAAATCAGTTGAACGCGTTCAGAACTCCTTCGTGGGATCGAAGCCATCTTCCCTCAGGCGGCTCTCCACGGCCGCGGACAGCAGGACGCCACGAGCCAGTTCGACCAACCGTTGCCACTGCGAAGATGGCACCCGGACACCCTTCCGGGCTGCCTCCTGGAACAGGCCTGCAACCGGATCCGCGACGCCGGCACGGGGAAAAGCACCTGTGCCGGTGCGGGAACACAGGACCAGGTAAGCGCTCCCGTCAGACGGCATCGCCGGCGCTCCCGAGCCGACTTCCTCGATGGCGTCCAGCCACGCCTGCCGAGGATCCCCCGCCAGGGTTCCGGATATGCCGCGCCACCGCAATATCTCGTAACTGAAGCCGGGCAGTCCGGCGAAGCGGATCATGGCTTCGGAATCGACTTCCGGCCCGTCACATTCGCCAACCAGCACCGCAGTTCCTTCTTCATGCGAGAGATACGCCTTAGCAGTGGCGATATTCAGTGCCGACAGAACAGCTGCGGCTGGAGTTGCCTTCGTGGAACGAAGAACGGCCGCTCGCGCATTGAGATGCTCCACGCCCACGCCCCCGGCAAAGACTCCGTTCTCGACGGTCCGGGCAACATCCTGCAATCCACGACCGGAAATAACGGTCGAAAGAACGAAGTAGCGCGCCAGATGCGAGGCAAGTCCCAGCGGAGCCCCGGCGCCTTGAAGCGCCAGACTGGCCTGGGTCGCAAACTGTACCGGAGACAGAACGATGTCGTGCGCAGGAACGGCGTTTGCGGACGCCTTGATATCCGGTTCAGGCCGATGCACCACACCTTTCGCCATCGATTGCCTGCCGCTGCCCTCGCCCGGAGAAAGAATTTCCGGCGGCAGGGCGAACGGCCAATCGCCATCGAGACCCCTTGCGACATCCTCCGCTATGGGGGCACCCTGCAGCAACGCACCTCGAACCACTTTGCTCGGGGCCGACTCGAACCGCTCCATGCCGAAGAAGGCGAGTACCTTGCGGATTGAAGGGAAAGGGCTGAAATCCTCGCGCAGCGGATTATCGCGCATCTCGGCGTAGTCGAGTCCCGCCACCGACTGGATTCGGGCGATTACACCCCAGAATTGCGGCGCGGTCGCCGCCAGCTCGGCAACGGTCATTGTCAACGACAATCCGTCAAGATGCCGGGAGAGAAGACGGACCTGTCTCACGGTCTCGAACGCATTTTCGCGTTCGGCATCGGCCTGCACATGCCGGTTGCCCCTGCGTGCGTCAGCAGGTGCAAGGACCGAATGGAACCAGAAGAACCGGTCCGCTTCACCACCGCCCCAGTCCCACGCTTCGACCCAGGCATAATTCTCGACCACGAGAGACTTCAACTCACCGACCGTCATCAACGGATCGAGGGTCCCCGGCTCTCCCGCATAGAGAAACTGCGAAAAATGCGCGATGATGTCGGGGTAGATTTCCAGGATGATCGAGTGGAGGATTTCGGTCGCATCGTGTCCGCAGAAATGCATCGACCACTCGCAGAGTTCTGCCAGCGGCGCTTGCGACACACGGGGCATCGCCGAGGACAGGTGTTCTGCAACAAGGTCGAGATCGGCGGCCAGTTTCTCCGAATGAGAGAAGACTCCGCGTGACGACGAACAGTCCACCCGGAAATAGGCTGCGGCCTTGTTAACAAAGGTCTCGAGTTTTTCCAGCTCGGCGAGGGTCGGAACGCGCATCTTGGCGCAGGCAAATGCCGCTTCCTGCGCATTGCCCCATTGATGCATGTATTCCGGGTGATTCACCATGAAACGCGTCAGGCCAGTTGCCGCGGAATTGCCCAAACCGATAAAGCGTCTTAGCGATGCGTCCAGACGAACGGCGGAACGGCTTCGTGCCGCGGCCATCGAATCGACCAGGTCGAAGACGAACTCTCTCAGCAGGAACGCGGAAAACATCTGCGCGAAATACGGCTGATACAGAGGATGGTCTTCCGGCAATCCCGCAAAAGGTCTGGTACCTATCGCCCCATTGCCGATAAAACCGGTCGTACGCATGATGTAGCCGACCTCCGTCAGGAGGCCGGGATCGGGTTGAAGCCCTTTCGAGAGACTGTCGACGACAGCGTCGAAGAGACGTCCGCTGCGGTTGGCGCGTGTGACGATCAGGGTATCGCAGTCGACCCAGCCCGCAGTCTGCTTGGGAATTTCCCGGCGCAGAAAGGCTTCACGATTCTCGCTCCAGCTCCCCTCGCAAAGCGCGGCTGTAGCATCCCAGGCCGTAGCGAAGTTCCTGTCGAGTTGCTGCGCGGCGGGCAGTTGCTGCGAGATGACGAAAAGGTGGAAGACCCTCTCGCCATCGACCACTCGATAGAGCGCCTCCCCCCTGCCCGCCTCATCCAGATCGACGCGCAACCTCTCCACTTTCAAGCGCCTGCGCACAAAGTCCGCCATTGCCAGGCGAGCGAAGCTCAGAGCCGAGGGATAGGCCGCCCGCATGCCTTCAGGGGACATGACGCAAGCGCCCGGGCGCTTTCCCGAAACGTCATCCGGATGCCCCGGCAGGACGGCTCGCGCGACTTCCATACTGGTATCGCAGTGCAAGGACGGATCGGTCATTCGCATGGAGATTCACTGCCTGGACCCTCCAGCCCGACGGCCGTCGGGCTGGAATGTCGTGGAGATAGAGTACAGACGGTCGAAACCGGCTCAGCCCTGGATGCGGCTGTTCCAGGTGGCGCGCCATTTCTCGGCGTCGAGACTTGCCCAATCCACCCGGAACGAGTTCTCAATGCGATCGTCATCCATCAGCAGCATTGCGGCAACTTCGGGAGCCAGCTCCGCCATCTTTCGCCGGGCTTCGCTGGGCACCGGCACGGATCCGGTCGCCAGGCAAAACTGGGTACTGCCTTCAGTCTTGAACCACTCGGCAAGAAAGGCGTAGGCGGCGTCGACATTCGGCGTGTCTTTCAGGACCGAAAGCGGTCCGGGCCACATCGAACCCGTGCGGTCGCCGATCTTCGGGTAGGATACATTGATCGGCAGACCCGACTTCTTCAGACGAACGGCCCAGCCGGCACCCAGAGGCGCAGCCCAGATGTCACCGGAGCCAAAACGAGTCGCAAGTTCCGCCGACGAGGAGAAATAGTAGTTCGAGCCGATCGACTGAATCAGCGAAACTGCGGGGTCCATGTCCGATTCGCTGCCACCCGCCTCGCGGGCCAGCGCCACGACCGGAGCCCAGTGATGGACATTGCCTGGCGCGGGGAACGCGACCTTTCCTTTCAACTTGGGATCTTTCAGGTCCAGATAGGTCTGCGGCGGCTGCAGACCGGCATCGGCGAAAGCCTTCTCGTTGTAAACGATGCCTTCCGCAGCCCAGATCACGGTCACCTGGGCTTCCTCGCGGGCCCAGGCGGGAGCCGCATCCGAGCCTGGAATCCTTGAATAGTCGAGCGCCTCGAAAAAGCCGGCGCGATTGGCGCCCGGATAGGTGAGAGATGACCCGTCCATGACGTCGAAAGGTATCTGGCCGGTCCTTCTTGCCGCCGCCGCCTTGGCGAGGTTGTCGTCCGGATTGCCGACAACGAACTCGACGTTCACTCCGCTGGAGACCAATGGCGACGCGAAATGCTGATCGACCGCATCGCGCCAGCTGCCTCCATAGGTGGCAATACGAACACTCTTACCCTGAAGTTCCGCACCGGCGGCTCCGGCCGATTTCGCGAACATGCCACCAATAGCCAGCCCCGCCATCCCCGAAAATACGTCTCGTCTCGTCAGTGTCATTATCAATTCTCCTGCCCGCTTCGAACGGATGATCGCTCTTGTTCTGATCGTTTCTTTTGTTCCCACCTCCCGACACACAAACGCGTGCCGGAAGAGCCTGTAACGCTATTGCGTCATTGCATATTTACTGTAATACAATTTTGTGCACAAAACAAGTAGGTGCTACTCAGCCCTATGCGCGCCCTTCTAAGGCGCCTGGTCACGCACGAACGGTGCGGCATGCGGCGCGGACATACACCGGCATGAGCAAGGGCGTGACCTCGCCGATTCCGGGCCGATTCCGGGCCGTTTCCGGGCCGCTTCTGGAATGAACTGCTTTCAGAGGCTTCCGCCGAAATGACTTGCAACGATCATGCACTCGAAAGGATGCGCACATGCACGACAGCCGGAACTTCTACATCGACGGCGAATGGATCGCGCCTGCATCGGCTCAGGCCATCGATGTCGTCGATCCCTCGACGGAAGAGATTGTCGGACAGATCAGCGACGGCTCCCCGGCGGATGTGGATCGCGCCGTCGAGGCGGCGTGCCGGGCCGGAGAGACGTTCGGATTGACGCCCCCCGAAGAACGCATCGAATTGCTGCAGGCAATACTCGACGCCTTCCACGAAAGGGAAGAAGATATCGTCGAGGCCATGGTCGCGGAGACGGGCGGAACCGGACGACCGGAAGGCATTTCGCGCGGCTTCTTCGTGAAACCCACCGTGTTCGGGGCCGTCTCGAACGACATGACGATCGCAAGACAGGAAATATTCGGACCTGTCTTGTCGATATTGCCTTATTCCAGCGATGAGGAAGCGATCGTCATTGCCAATGACAGTTCGTACGGCCTGGCGGCCTACATACAATCGACAGACACGGAGCGAGCTCGCCGCGTTGCGAAACAACTGAAAGTCGGCATGGTCCACATCAACCATCCGCCGGCAGACCGGGGAGCACCTTTCGGTGGTGTAAAGCAGTCCGGCAACGGTCGCGAATGGGGAGAATGGGGGCTGTCCGAGTATCTCGAACTCAAGGCTGTCGTCGGTTGGGGCCAACCATAGGGGCGTCCGGGCAAAAGATCGGCAAGTGCCTGCGCCCTCGACACCCGTTCCAGCAACGCATCAGCGGCGGCTCGTTGTGGGAGCTTTGTGTTTGCTGAAAATCCGCACCAGCCCTTCTCCGAGGACGCGCATTGCATCTTCTCTGGTGAAGGTGATGTGATAGACAAGCCGCTCCCTGGCATAAGCCACATCGTCGCGTATCAGCGCTTCTGCAATTTTGAAATGCTCGGCAAAATCGGCCCCGGTCCGCACCGGTCCTTCGATCTCGATCTGCCTGACGAACCGGATACGGGCGTTGATCTGCTTGATCATGTTCAAAAGCACCGCATTATCCGCCATGCGAATGATGCTTTCGTGGAATTCCTCGTCCATTCGAGCGATCTCGCTGGAACTCAGTTCGTCCAGCTTGGCATCAACCTCGGTCCAAAACTTGAGCAGTTGCTCGCGACTTTCGACCGACCCGCGCTCGCAGGCATGCTCTATGGCCAGGCACTCGAGTCCCAGCCGGACCTCGGCCAGATCAAACAGTTCATCCGCATCGAGAGAACGGCAGAAAAACCCCTGGTTCTTGCGAAAGCTGAACAGCCCCTCATTCAGAAGTTGGTTCAGGGCGTCCCTGACCGGGGTCCTGCTAACTCCCAGTTTCCTGGAGAGTTCAATCTCGTTTATGTTTTCATCCGGCCGAAACTCATAATTTATGGCCATTTCCTTTATCGTGCTGTAGGCAAGTTCACGAGCACTCGGTTTATTTTTCATCATCAATCTCTATACCAGCCAACCTGTGTGCAATGTGCGCCGACGATAGATTGGCCCGTTTCGTTTTCGAAATATGCCGGCGCCGGTTGCTGCCTCACGAAAATTCGCAGCCGCACAACCGGCAGCCCCGGATCCCCGCAAGGAATGCCACATCATCCGATGTTATTACTCGTGGGTACTCTCTCTACGATATCTGCAATTGCTTCCAAAAATTTCTCACATTCGTCGGGAGTGCCGACGGACACCCTAAGCCAGTTCCGAATTCGATCCTGTTTGAAGTGCCGCACGAGAACGCCACGCGACCTGAGTTCCATCAGTATTTCTTCCGCTGGAACGCGTTCATGCGATACGAACAGGAAGTTTACCGCAGACAGCGGCACTCGAAATCCGAGTTCCTTGAGCGCCCCCGCCATTCGGTCGCGGCTGACCATGACCTGCCGACGTGTCTTGTCGAACCAGTCCTGGTCTGACCATGCACCCAAGGCGCCGGCAAGTGCAAGGCTCCCGACAGGATATGAATTGAAACTGTCCTTGACGCGAACCAGCGCATCGATCAAGTGCGGCTGCGCTACAGCGAAGCCGACACGCAATCCGGCGAGGCTCCGCGACTTCGAGAAGGTCTGCACGACAACCAGATTCTCGTATCGGGGAACCAGCTCCGCAGCGCTTTGCGCACCAAAATCGACATAGGCCTCGTCCACGATGACGACGATATCGGTGTTTCTTTCCAGTATTTCTTCGATGCCCTTGAGCTTCATGGCAATGCCGGTCGGAGCATTGGGATTGGCGATGACGATGCCGCCCGATCGCCCCCGATATTGCGACGGATCGCATCGAAATGCCTCGTCCAGGGGAATCTCGCAAAAGGGCAGCCCGTACAAGCTGCAATAGGTCCGATAGAAGCTGTAGGTAACGTCCGGAAAATGGATCGTGCCCTTCTCCCGGAAAAAGGCATTGAACGAATGGGCCAAAACTTCGTCCGATCCGTTGCCTATGAAGACATGGTCGCCTTCGAGACCCAGGGTTGCCGAAATGGCACGCCTCAATTCGACGCTGGAAGGATCCGGATATCTCCTCAGACCATCATCCGTGGCGGAACGGATACCCTCCAATGCCAGGGGCGACGGTCCGAATGGATTTTCGTTCGTGTTAAGCTTGATAAAGTTCTGGTGTCTGGGCTGCTCTCCAGGGGTGTACGGAGTCAGGGCATGAACGAATGGACTCCAGAACCTGCTCACCTTCCAGTCGCTCCCAACAATCCAATTTTGTGGCAATCTATCAGTTGCGGCCAATGTGACGAACACAAAACCTGGATCGCAGGAAAACAGCACTTCCCGGTCTCAATACGACAGCGGTCCCGTGATGCCGCCGGGAACTTGTACGCGATCACCCCGTGTGGGCGCCCCTATCGCAGCAACTGCGCCAATCTCCCACCTTTTGGACATCTCCGCAAGCGCGTGAGATCGCAGTGCCCCCAGGCATTCTGCCCGCGTGCAGCATCAGTACCAATCGGAAATACAAGGATTTGCCCCTTTTTCCGGCACATGCCACGCACCTGGCCGTGGCCATGTCGAAGGGCGTCGACTCGAGAGGCGCCATGCTTGCCTGCTCGTCCTGCCGGATTGAAGGTTTTCTGCCTTCGAAATCCGACCTCCCTCTGAATACGGACATTCCCGGGCAGTCGATTAACGGAATACCCACAGGATGTGTTGCTGGCCCCGGTCACCGCGCGCAGGAGGAGCGTACGAACTGCGCGGTTTGCCCAGCGCATCGGTCATGTGATGCCGGCCCACAAAACGAAAGGGCCGGCACAGGCATGACATTTCAGTGCGCCGGATGCAGCCTTGCTCAGCCAAGCACCCCGGTTACGACCATTTCAATGCGCAAGCCTGGCGCCAGGAGCGCCTTGGCGACAATCGTCGCACGAGTCGGATAGGGTTCCTTGAAGTACTCCTTGTAAACCTCGTTCATGACAGCAAAGTCGTCGGGATCGATCAGATAGTTTACCACCTGAACGATGTCGCCCATCGAACCACCTGCTGCCTCGACCGACATCTTCAGGCTGTCCAGCGTGTAGCGCATCTGGGTTTCCATATCGCCGGTGAAGACCCCCCCTGTCTCCGGGTCGCGCGGGATATGAACGGAATAGTACATCTTTCCGGCCTTCACTGCCCCGCTCGCGGGTACGAGAGATTTAGGCAAGCCCGTATCAACAACTTCGAACATCTTGTTACTCCTTTTGCTTGAACTGAAATGTTGAACTATTTGGAGACGATCCAGATATCTTCAGGGGCTATGAAAGCCTTGATATCCTTTCCCGGCTCCAGAAGATCCCTCTGGTATTTTTCGCAACGAATGCGAACCGGCACCTGATCGAGATTGCAGAGGGCCAGGATATATGATCCGTAGTCGATCAAATGGTTGAGGTGGAGTTGAAGGCTGAGGTCCTTCGCACTCTTGGGGGCCAGCCGGACATCTTCCGGTCTTATTATCGCCGACACTTTCTCGCCGTCCTGGAAGGACTGGCCGAGCCGCTCCAGCGCCACCGTCATGCCGCAGTCAAGCCCGACGGCCCTTTCGCGCGTGCTGACCATCTTTCCACTGAGAACGTTGCAGTCGCCGAAGAACTCCGCCACGAACAGGCTGCTGGGCGTGCGGTAAACGTTGAGAGGCGTGTCGATCTGCTCGATCTTGCCATTGTTGAAAACGGCCACGCGGTCCGACAGCGTCATTGCCTCGGATTGGTCGTGCGTCACATAGATTGCGGTGATACCGAGACTTTTCTGCAGATTTACGATCTCGAGCTGCATTTGCTCGCGCAGGTTCTTGTCGAGCGCGCCGAGTGGTTCGTCCAGTAGCAACAGGTCCGGCTCGAACACCAGTGCTCGGGCCAGGGCCACGCGTTGCTGCTGGCCACCCGACATTTCGCGTGGGCGCCTGCTCATGAAGGCATTCAGGCCAACCATGTCGAGCGCAGCGGCAGCCTTCTTGTCGCGTTCCCCGCTATCGACACCGCGCATCTTGAGGGGAAAACCCACATTCTTGAGAATGGTCATATGCGGGAACAGCGCATAATTCTGAAACACCATTCCGATGTTGCGTTTGTATGGCGGCAAAACGTCGAGCGCAGTTCCGCGTATGCTGATCTTGCCGGAATTGGGCTGCTCGAAGCCGGCAATCATCATGAGCGTGGAAGTCTTGCCGGAGCCGCTCGGGCCGACGAACGTGACGAACTCGCCCTTGGCCACATCGAGAGAAATGGTATCGACCGCCATCGTCACCCCGTCGTAGGACTTACGCAGCGATTCCAATCGAAGATACGGGTCGGACATTATTGTTTTCATCTCCAGATTCGATCAATGCCAAGAAACCGGTCGTAGACAACGAGTAGAGCGACAGTCAGCACAAGAAGTATCACCGCCATGGCCGCCGCTCTCTGCCAGTCCAGAAGTTCCAGGAGTTCGACAGAGATCATGCCGGCGATCATGCGATCGGACGGACTGCCAAGCAGTTCCGGCGTCACGTAGAAGCCGAGACAGAAGATGATGCACAGCAGGCAACCATTGGCGATTCCCGGCAGCGACAACGGAAGGAAGATCAGCGCAAACGACCTGAAGGGAGAAGCCCCGAGTCCGGCGGCGGCCCGCGACAGGCTGGGATCGATATTCTTCATGACTGCGTAGAGGGACAGGATCATGTAGGGCAACATGATGTGGGTCAGGCCGATATTCGAGGCAAAGCTCGTGTAGAGAAGCCTCGGAGCGGGATCGAACCCGATCGACTTGAACATGGCGACAATCGGCCCGCTCGAGCCCAGCAGCACCACCCACACATAGGTTCGAACAACGAAACTCAGCCAGAAAACCATGCCCGTCAGGACAAGAAGGGTTTTGGACAGGGCGTTGTTACGCGTTGCTGCGTAGTAGGCTATGCGAGCTTCGTTTCGTCATCTCTCGTAACGTAGGACTTGTCCGCCAGAGATTTGATGCGGTTGAAGTCGGAAACTGGCGCGACAAGTTCTTTCATCCTGCGGATGTGCCTGATGTCCCTAACCGCGCGCCCATTGCGCAGGTCTCCGAATACGGAAAGCTGTTCGGGCAGGACGGCGCAGATCACGGCGTATCGATTGCCAGGGCCGTAATGGCGCTCATCGGAAGGGACACCCGCGAACAACTCAACCGGATCGCCTCCGACAATCAGGTCGAATGTGTCCGTCCGCGGGTCGGCAAGGACGCAGGTATGTTGGCCGTCTTCGTACCAGGCTGCCAGGCCCGCAAAGCCTCGCTCGCGCGCGCCGTGGGCCAGCCGGGTGAGCAACCCGTAGCCGACGCACCCGTCGAGCAGGACCGCTCCGCATGGGTGCGAGCGATCTCTTGCCAGCGACAAGGCTGCATCTAGCGCGGACGGGCCGAGAATGAACAGGGATTGCCCCGATGAGACCGCGGCGTGGATACCGGACGACAGGGGACGAAACGAAACCGGCGGAATAGGACGGGGCAAATTGTGGTTTTCGGACCTGAGAAGGGCACGAATCCCCCCGAGACCGGCACATTCAGCCCATGCGACCATCTTGCCGGCGCCCCAACCGATGTTCAAAGGAACGCCTTGCGCGGCAAGAATGCGATGGGTCGCCTTTTCCAGTTCGGAGGGCACGATTGCGATCTCTGTCGCGGGTTGATCGCAATCCTTGATATCGTAGCGCGCCACGAGTTCCGAAGCGGTAGCTTCGTCCAGCCGGTCCTCCTCGCGAAAGGCGCGCACATGCAATACTTGAGCGGGGGATTGGAGGAAGTCTTCGGAGAGGAGGGCGAAGCGCTTCTGCGAAACCACGCCGCTCTCCAGGTCAGCGGCGAGTGGCGCCCCTTGCAATAGTGCGCCCTTCACGGAGATAGGCGGACGCGGATCGAGTTTCTCCATTCCGAAGAACGAGAGCACGAGTCGTGAGATGGCAAAAGGCAGGAAGGCTGAATGGAGGGTATTCTCGCGAACGTATCCATAGGGATAGCGCACCGCCATTTCCGTCATTTCGACCACTGCCCGGCTCTCGGGCAGTGAAGCGACGAGATCGCTGACCGTCATTGTTTCCGGCAGCTGTTGGAGACGCTCGAGAAGCCGAAAGGCTGATAACGGCGCATCCATCTCCGTTTCGACTTCGATGGACGGCAGCCTGCCACGGACCCCGCGGCGGTACTCGTATTGCGATTCGTGTGGAAGGTACCAGAAGCACCTGCTCGCTTCGGAATCCGTCCGGAAATCCGCGAAGGCCCAGCCCCAAGACTCGCGGATCATTTGGCTGAGGTCCCCGATCGTCCGCTCGGGCACGATGCCGGAGTTTGCGTCGCCCCACAACTGATCCGCGAACGCGTCCACGATATCGGGCTCGCCCTCCAGGCTCAGAGAGATCACGAGCTCTCGTGTCTCCGCATTCAAATGGGAAATGGCGGCCAGGAGCTCCTTCCAGAACGCATCGGCACCCACCTGTCTTTGGTCCAGCGTTCCGGAAGACCCATACTCCGCCAACAACCGCTCGACCGTGGCGAGATCCTTCAGAATGACCTCGTGGGGAGTGTAGATGCCGTTGCCGTCCCGATCATCGTGCGCGAAGTAGGAGCGAGCGTCCGACACCAGGCGGGTCAGTTCGGTCATCTTCGCGCCTTGCCGATGCATCGGACGGCTGATCGCCTCGGCGAAAGCTGCCTCGCGTACATGGACCCATTGATGAATTACCGGAATGCGCCTTGCTGCAAACGGGACCATTCCCAAACCCGCAGAATTGCCGATGCCAAGGTAGCGCTTCAGTTCGGGGTGCAGCTTGGCAGCAGCTGGGTTCACGGATGCCGCCATATGGTCGGCCAGTTCGAATACGAACTCGCGCAACAGAAAGGCGGCACACATCTGGGCGTAGTAGGGGCGCGAGAGAGGGGCGTCCCGCTCCATGGAAAGGAAAGGCTGGGTTCCCGCGACCCCGTTGCCTATGAATCCGGTCGTGCGCAACAGATAGCCGACGGAGGAGACGAACTTGGCGTCCGGCTGATCTCCCCTGGCAAGGCTGTCGACGACATGATCGAACAGCCGTTCGCTTCGGTTGCCTCGGACGAAACACAATGTTTCACTGTCGAACCGACCGGCCAGCTGCGCTGGAATCTGCTTGCGAAGCCTGTCCTCCCTTTCGGGAGACCAGTCGCCACTGCACAGAGCCGCACAGACATCCCAGTTCACTCCGAACGCCCTGTCGGTCTTGTCCCCCGAATCCACGGCGAAAGACACGACGAGAAAGTGGAAGATCATCTCGTCGGCGAATAACCGGTACAGCGCGTCGCCCCTGCCGGTAGCGTCGAGACGGAGGTGGACGCGCTCGACGCGCCATCCTCCCCGCAGCATCGAAGAGACGAACAGCCTTGTGAAACTCAGGGCATTCGGCCAGGCCGCAGCAGCAAGTTCCGGAGACATGACCTCGGTCGGCAACCGAAGCTCATCCCCCCCGAAACCCGTTTCTGTGGATGCTATATCCTGAAGGACCAACTTCCCGGCTCCCTCTCTGACTGGCTGAATTGCCGCGGCTGATCAGGACGGCATGAAAGTCTGGCCGTAGACGCGCAGCCAGTTGCCCGAGGCAATCTTCTCAACTTCCTCGTCATTGAAGCCGGTCAACCGCAAACCTTCCTTCAGGATGCCGATCTCGCCGGGACCCTTCAGAAAGGCGGGAGGCTCCGCCGGTTTAAGGGACGGCACCTTCGGGGCACCGAACTGGATGAAGCGGGTATGGTAGCCCTTGTACATCCACAGGTAGCCTTCCTCGGTGACGTTGTGGCTCAGGTCGGTGCCTATGCCGACATGATCAATGCCAATGATGTCCACGATCCGCCCGACCATGTTGCCCCAGTTCTCGATCGATTTGCAGACCTCGTCACCAATAATGTGCCGGTAAGTCGGGCACCCGATAACGCCGCCGGTGTCGCGCAGGGCGTGCAGGATCTCGTCAGACTTGTTGCGTTTGTGCTTGTAGACGGAATCTGCCGATGCGTGGGTCACGGCCACTGGCATCGAGGAAGCCTTGATGGCGTCCAGGGTCGAGCGCGATCCCACATGAGACAAATCGAGGAGTATGCCCGCCCGGTTCATCTCCGCAATCACCTCACGCCCGAAAGTCGTGAGACCTGAATCGTTGGGCTCGTAGCAGCCTGTAGCTAGCGGATTCTGGATGTTGTATGTAAGCTGCATGACACGCAGGCCCATAGCGGCAAACAGCTCGACGAAGTTTATCCGGTTTCCCAGACAATCTGAGTTTTGGCTCCCGAGAACGACGGCCAGCCGTCCCGAGTCGCTGATCCTGCGTACATCGTCGGCTGTGCGAGCGACCTCGACAATGTCGCTGTTCTCTCGGACCAAATCCAGCATCTTGCCGATGATATCCATCGTCTCGAGCGGTCCTTCGTAGAAACCGCAGGTTACGGTGACACAACCAGCTCCACCGCTTAGCAGGGCCTCGAAAACCGCCCTATCAAAGTTCCCGCACTGAAGCGCATCGACAATCATTTATTCACTCCCATGTCACCAACACTCAAATTGTGCACATTATTGTATTCATATGTCAAGCGCTGCCTGCTCGACCGGATTCCCTTTGTTGGTCCAACTCGATTAGTGAGATCTGTCAATGAGTTATGCGGGCATTTTGCGTTGAAAACAGACAGCTCTCATTCCGGACGGCGTCATCGCCAACCTTTCCCGAGAAGCGTCAGGTATCACTACAAGCCCGGTGCCCGTCTGTTGCGCGAATGGCAGGGAAAGACCCATGAGGTCATCGTCGTCGAGGACGGCGACTTCCTCCATGCGGGAGCCCGGTACCGGCCGCTCAGCAGGATTGCCAGAGTTATCACCGGCACCCAATGGTCCGGACCCAGCTTCTTCGGCTTGAATCAGGCGCGTGAAACAGCTGCCAAATCCGATGGTGACCTCGATGGCTGATCTTGCTTCAGCAACGAAGTCCTCCAGGCGGGACACCAACAGAACCGGCGACAAGTCATCCAAGCCGAAACTCCGCTGCGCCGTCTACACCCGCAAATCCTCGGATGAGGGACTGGAGCAAAGTTTCAATTCACTCCATGCCCAGCGCGATGCCTGTGGAGCCTATGTCGCCAGCCAGAAACATGAAGGCTGGGTGCTGTTGTCACAAGTCTATGACGATGGCGGACTGTCGGGCGGTTCGATGGAGCGCCCTGCCCTGCTGCGACTGCTCGATGATATCCGCTCGGGGCTCATTGATATTGTCGTTGTCTACAAGGTCGATCGCCCGACACGGTCACTCGCAGATTTCGCCAAGCTCACCGAACTGTTCGACCAGCACGGCACGTCGTTCGTTTCGGTGACGCAGCATTTCAATACATCGACCTCGATGGGCAGGCTAACACTGAATGTGTTGCTGTCCTTCGCCCAGTTCGAACGTGAGGTGGCCGGCGAGCGTATCCGGGACAAGATCGCCCTTTCCAAGCGACGCGGCATGTGGATACCGGATGCGTACATACCTGTATCCGATTATCCTTGCAGACTGATCATCAAGTCCCCGGTCTGCCGGCGCGACGATTTGGCTTTCGCGGAACGAAATCTGCGGCCATGGTCGTCCGAACTGAAATGGTTGGCCGCACAACACCTATGTCAAAGAGTTCCTGCGGACCTTCCATTCCTCGAACTTGGCGAGGTTATGCGGATTGGTTGCCGGATAAAGACCGGTGATCGACGCGCCGGCGCGCACTTCCTCGAGCACGAAGTCCTCGTAGAGCTCCATGGGGATTGCCTCCTCGGCAATCTCGGCGGCGAGATGGCGGGGAATGATCATCACGCCGTCACCGTCACCTACCACGATGTCGCCCGGGTAGACCGGAACGGTGCCGCAGCTCACCGGCACGTCGATGTCGACGGCATGGTGCCTGGTGAGGTTGGTGAGCGCGCTCGGGCCGGCGGCATAGACCGGCATGTCGAGGCCGATTGCGCCGTCGACGTCGCGGATACCGCCATCGGTGACGACTCCAGCGCCGCCGCGGACTTCCAGCCTGGTCAAAAGGATCGAACCGGCGGAGGCCGCCGAGGCGTCCCGGCGGCAGTCCATGACGAGAATATGCCCCGGCGGGCAAGTCTCGATCGCCTTTCTCTGCGGATGTTCGGGGTTGCGGAATTCTTTCAGTTCGTCCGTGTCCTCGCGCGCTGCGATGTAGCGCAGCGTGAAGGCGGGTCCGACCATGCGCGGCTTTGCCGGACCGAGGCGTCCGACGCCCTGGACGAATGCGTTGCGGATGCCGCGCTTGAACAGAAGCGTGGCGATCGTCGCGGTACTCGTTTCGCGCAGCTTCGCGAGCGTTTCCTCGCCGATCTCGACATTCTGGTTCATTTTCTCATTCCCACTGACGGATGCTGCAATTGGCGGCCGCGAAGGCATCGCCGTGAAGTTCAATAGATATCGGGTTCCGCGACCGGCGCGCCAAAGCCGGTTTCGAGGTAGTCGAAATCGCAGCCCTTGTCGGCCTGCAGGATGTGGCGCGAGAACATCCAGCCATAGCCGCGTTCGAAACGCTTTTTCGGCTGCGTCCATTCGGAGCGGCGCCTTTCGAGTTCCTCATCGCCGACCAGCATGTCGAGCCGGCGACCCGGCACGTCGAGACGCACGATGTCGCCGTCGCGCAGCAGCGCCAGCGGCCCGCCGACATAGGATTCGGGGCTGACATGGAGAACGCAGGC
>JAGRLL010000255.1:2808-7687 GCA_020441855.1 Nitratireductor sp. | reverse complement strand
TGGGCTTCATCGAGGAGACGGGTGCCGCCCAATTCCTGCGCGATGCGCGCATCAACCCGATCTACGAGGGCACCAACGGCATCCAGGCGATCGACCTCGTCACCCGCAAGCTGCCGCTTTCGGGCGGCGAGGCGGTAAAGGCCTATCTCGGCGAATTGCGCGGGATCGCCGATGCGGTTCGCGGCGCCAACCGACCCGGCTTCGGCGACACCGCAGCGCTCCTTGACGAAGCACTCGACGACGTGACGCAGGCGACCGACTGGCTGCTCGCCGCATTGGGTGAAGGTCGCATGGAGGAGGCGCTTGCCGGCGCAACGCCCTATCTGCGCCAGTTCGCGCTTGCCGCTGGCGCGGCCTATCTGGCCAAGGCCGGTCTTGCCGACGAAAATGGCGCGCGCGCCTCGCTCGCCCGCTTCTTCGCCGAGAACTACCTTGGCGAATGCGCCGCATTGAAGACCCGCGTAATCAAGGGTGCCGACAGCCTTCTGGCCGTTCGAAGCCTGCTCGAAACAGCATGACGCACCTGTAGGGGAGACGGTAATGGACGAACATATCCAGATGAGCTCGGCCGATGGCGTCATGACCATCCGCATGAACCGGCCGGAAAAGAAGAACGCGTTGACCTCGGCCATGTATGCCGCCCTCGCCAACGCGCTCGACAAGGCATTCGCTCACAAGGACATCCGTGCCGCGTTGATCCTTGGCGTGCCGGGTTCGTTCAGCGCCGGCAACGACATCGCCGACTTCCTGCAGGTCGCCATGACGGGGCAACGCGAGTCCATGGCCGTGTTCGATTTCCTCGAACGCATCATCATGGCGCCGAAACCGGTTGTCGCCGGCGTCGACGGGCTGGCCATCGGCATCGGCACCACCATGCTGCTCCATTGCGATTATGTCGTCGCATCCGACAATAGCCTGTTCCGCACGCCTTTCGTCGATCTCGGCGTCGTGCCGGAGGCGGGCTCCAGTCTGGCCGCGCCGCGCCTGATGGGCCATCAACGCGCCTTTGCGTTGCTTGCCATGGGCGAACCGATGTCGGCTGCCGATGCCCGCGAGGCCGGCTTCGTCAACCGTATTGTCGCTTCAGGCGAAGTCGATGATGCGGCGTTGGAAGCGACCCGCAACATCGCCGCCAAGCCACCCGAAGCACTGGCGCTCACGCGACAGCTGGTCAGGGGAGACCGCTCCGACATTCTCGTGCGCATGCGCGAAGAGGCAAAACTGTTCGGCGAGCGGCTGATTTCGGACGAAGCCCGCACCGCCTTCATGGCATTCATGGACAAGAGCCAGAAGAAGGCATCCTGAACGAAGGCTTCAGGTTTCGAGTGGCGAACCGGGCAGGGGCAGATTGGATTTGTTGATTATCACGATCGGGTCCTCGCGGCCCGGTATGCGCACGATCAGCAATCTGAGATCCCACGCGCCTGCATTCCTGATTGCCTGCGAATAGGCCGTGGCCGCGCCGCGAGGTCCCTTGAGCGGGATTCGCAACTGGGCCCGCCCGCCGCCATCCGCGTTGAGCGAGATGTTGCCGGTCACGAAGAAGCCGGTGTCGATCGGTTGTCCCAATGCCGCCTGCACCGCCGTGCTGGCGCGCACTTCCTCCATGCTCATGCGGTAGGCGTCGCTGCCCTTGAGGGCGCCGAACACGCTCGTGAAGATCAGGACGAAAAATCCCAACACCAGCACCCACACGATGATTCCGGCGATTGCCCACCGGCGCTGGCTGCGTTTGAAATGGTCTTCGTCGCGCCACAGCCGGGCGTTCCAGGCCCAGCGGCTACCCCTGAGGCCGAGCACGATCATCACGATGAAATTGACACCGGGAATGAGACACAGCAGGGCGATCCATACGCCGTTGCCGATGCCCCAGATCCAGTTGAGCATGAACGCCCCCCAATTCCATCGGTCGAGATGGGCGGGTATTTGCTGTGGGTCGGTACTCTGCTGGATCGGCATGGTGTCATGTCATCTGGTTGCGGAGGCGGGTTTCGATTGCCTTCCTGTCGCGTCGATCCTGCACGGAACGCATCATCGCTGCAACAGCGCCACCGCCTCGACATGCGGCGTGAAGACGAACTGGTCGAGCGGCAAGACCGACACGACGCGATAACCGCCTTCGACAAGCAGCGACAAGTCCCGTGCAAGCGTTACAGGGTTGCACGAGACCGCCGCGATTTTCCCGATGTCCGAACTGGCCAGCTCCCTTGCCTGCGCTTGCGCACCGGCGCGCGGCGGATCGAAGACGAGCCCGTCGAAACCGGTCAGCTCGCCGGGCTGCATCGGCCGGCGGAACAGGTCGCGCCGTTCGCTCGTGATGCGCTTCAGCCTGCCGCCGGTCCCGCGCCAGGCGCGGTCGAGGGCGTCGATCGCCGCGGCGTCGGTCTCAATGGCATGCACCTCGCTTGCAGCCGCCAGACGCAGCGCGAATGTGCCGGCGCCGCAAAAGAGATCCGCGACACGCTTGCAGTCCTCAAGATGGGAGGTCACGCGCTCGGCCATCGCCTGCTCTGCGGCGGCGACAGCCTGCACGAAGCCGCCCGGCGGCACGGCGACCGCCGATCCGCCGAAATCGAGGAAAGGCGTCCGGAACTGGGCAAGGATCTCGCCATTGACCGAGAGCCGGGCGAAGCCGCTTTCGCCGGCAAGGGCGATGGCCCTGTCTGTGGATTTCGGCGCGATGCGGCTTTCCGTCTCGGCGGCGAGATCGAGGCCGTTTTCGCTCGCCAGCACGTTGAGTTTCATGACGCCTTTCCCCGGCGCAAGCACCTGACACAGCGCGCGCAACGCTTCGATGCGCTCGACGATGGCAGGAACCAGCACGGGGCATTCCGCGAGGTCGACGATGCGGTTGGTGTCGCGCTCCTGGAAACCGAAGACGATGCCGGGTTTCGGTCCCGCAGCCGTCCTGACGGCGCTGAACACCGCGCGCCGCCGCGAGGCGGTGGCAAAACTCTTCAGCGGCGCAATCTCCGTCTCGATGCCCGCCCGCGCCAGCGCTTCGGCGACAAGTCCCCGCTTCCATTCGCGATAGGCTTCGATTTCGAAATGCTGCAGCCGGCAGCCACCGCACTCGCCGAAATGCCGGCAGACCGGTTCGCGGCGCAGCGGCGAGGCTTCGATCACGCGCTCCAGGCGAGGCCGCCTGCCTTTGTCGGAGATGGTGACCGTTTCACCCGGCAGCGTGAATGGCACATGAGCGGGGCCGTCTGGAGAAGACGCCACGCCGTCGCCCTGCCTGCCCAGGCTCTCGATGGTAAGGTTCCTGCTCAATGCTGTTTGTCCCTGATCGCCGTGGCGATGAATTCGCGGTTGCCTTCGCCGCCCTCGATCGGAGAGGTCAGGAAACGGGTGAGACGCCAACCATGCTGTTCGCCGATCCAGTCGGCGACGTCGCGCGCCACTTCCTCGGCGATTGCCGCGTCACGCACGAGACCGCCCTTGCCGATGTGCTCGCGCCCGACCTCGAATTGCGGCTTGACCAGAAACACGCCGAACGCGCCGGGTTCTGCAAGCTCCAGCGCGGCCGGCAGCGCGAGCCTGAGCGAGATGAAGCTGACATCGGCGACCACGAAGCCGACGGGGTCGTTGCCGATCGCCTCTCGGGTCAGGTCGCGCGCATTGATGCCCTCGAGGCTCGTGACGCGCGGGTCGTTGGCGATTTTCGGATCGAGCTGGCCGTGGCCGACATCGACGGCGATCACGCTGGTTGCGCCGCCTTCGAGCAGCACCTGCGTGAAGCCGCCGGTCGAAGCGCCGATGTCGAGTGCAACTCGCCCGGCCGGCGAGTATCCGGACGCCTCCAGACCGGCCTTCAGCTTCAGCGCGGCACGGGAAACATAGCCCGACGCCTCGTCGGCGATTTCGATCCTGTCGCTGGTCGAGACCGGTGCCGACGTCCTTGTCTCCACGCGTCCGTCAACCATGACGCAACCGCGCCTGATCGCGTCGGCAGCGCGCGAACGGCTGGCATAGCGTCCCGTTTCGACGAGGTGCTGATCGAGGCGTTTCCTGGGTACGGCGTCCATGCGCTTTTCCTGCGCCGCGCTCAGGCAGAAGGCAAGTGCTCTCAGCGTTGCCAGAGCATGGATGTGCTCAGCGGGCGGAACCAGTCGCCATCCTGTCCCGAATTCCAGCCCCGGTTCCGGTCATTGTCATGCGCCGCGCCAGTGGGCTGGGCGTTGGAGCCTGTGACGATGGGGTCCACGCCCGGAGGAAGCGTCTTCGCCGTTCCGGTGACGATGGGATCGACACCCGGCGGCAGCGCCCTGGTGGAGCCGGTAAGCACGGGATCGACCCCCCGTGGTACGGCTTCGTTGGAAACGAGCGGCGGCAGGGCCTCGCCGGGTTTCTTCGGCAGGACGAAGATGCGCGAAGATGGCTTCTTCAGGGGCTTCGGCTGATCGAAGGATTCGTGCACCGTGGCCGAGGCGAGGTCCATTTCGTGGCCGAAAGTGCCGCGCAGGTCGCCAAGCTTGGCGGATATCTTTTGCGCCGCCCATTGCTCGATCCTGCGATCATGATCCGGCCAGTCTTCGGCGGCGGCCTGAGTAATGGCGGACAGCGGTCCTGTCGCCAATGCGATTGCAGCCGCGAAAGCGGCTTTCCTGCAATTCGTCTGTGCCATTTCTGTCCCCCAGATTGCAGGGAACAGGATCTCAAATGATGATTAGGGAAGCGCAAAGGAACATGGTTAAACGGCTGTAAATCGCTTGTGGTGCGCGGTCGGCCGGAATCAGAAACAGCCGGCGACGATTGCGGAGAGCCGGGTCAGGTAGATCGAGTCTCCGAACTGCATCCAGCTCCATGCAAGCAGGCCGAGTGCCGCGCCGCCCGATGCGACGAGCGCCAGCCTCGCGCGCACCGACATGCTGCCGGC
>JAGRLL010000255.1:0-2788 GCA_020441855.1 Nitratireductor sp. | reverse complement strand
CCGCCCATTGTCGGGCCGTCCATCGGCGTGCCGCTTGAAGTCGCGCTTCCGCTTTTTGTCGCGTATTCGGCCATCTTCGCCTCAGCCGTCCTTGATCAGTCGCCGCAGCTTGGCAATCGCCGTTTCGCTGTTCTCCTGATAGGCGATGGTGCCGGCAAAATTGCCGTCGCCATGCATCAGATACATCGATGCGGTGTGATCCATCGTGTAGTCGCCGTCTTCGAGCGGAACCTTGCGGGCATAGACCCTGTAGGCCTGCTTGATCTGCTCGATCTGCTCGTTCGTGCCGGTCAGTCCGGTGATGCGCGGATCGAACGAGGTCAGGTATTCGGCAAGTAACTCGCCCGTGTCGCGCTCGGGATCGACGGTGACGAAATAGATGGCGATCCGGTCTGCGTCGGTGCCCAGTTCCTTGAGCCAGCCGCTCGCCTCCCAAAGCGTGGTCGGGCAGACCTCCGGGCAATGGGTGAAGCCGAAGAACATCGCATAGGGCTTGCCCGCCAGATCCTTGTCGGTAAAGACGCTGCCGTCGGTCTTTTCCAGCGTGAAAGGCCCGCCAATCTGCGCGCCGACCATTTCCGTGATGCCCTTGCCGGTACGCTGCGAGATCAGGGCATAGGCCATGCCCGCGCAGATCACGGCCACGAGTATCCAGGCGACGATGCGAATGGTTTTCATGCGAAACGGATTTCCTCGGTCATTCCGGGTCCAGCGGTTCCGTCCCCGCCGGCTTGCCGTCGGCGTTCAGGCGTATCTTCTCCACCTTCGCCTCGGCCGCGCCGAGCAGTTTCTGGCAATGGTCGCGCAGCTTTTCGCCGCGCTCGTAATAGCCGATCGACTTCTCCAGTTCGACGTTGCCCTGTTCGAGGCTCTCCACGATCTTTTCCAGTTCCTGAAGCGCCTGCTCGAAGCTCATGCTCGCGATGTCTGCGTTCGCGTCGCTTTCGGCCATGTCCTGTCCTCGTCCGGTTCGGTTCGTTTGTGAAAGTCGGGTCAGCCGGTCATCAGCCGGTTGACGTGCGCGGCGGCGGATTCGGCCAGACCGCGCAGATCGTATCCCCCCTCCAGCAGGCTGACCACCCGGTTGTCGCAATGCCGGTTGGCAAGGTCCATGATTTCGGCCGTAACCCAGTCGAAATCGGTCGCGGTCAGTTCCAGCCCGGCGAGCGGATCGCGAAAATGCGCGTCGAAACCCGCTGAAACCAGAATGAGGTCGGGTGCGAAATCGTCAACGGCGGGCAGGATGCGCGTCCTGAAGGCTTCCTTGAACTGCTGGCTGCCGTCGCCATGCCTGAGCGGCGCGTTGCAGATGTTGCCGGAACCGGTTTCGCCAAGCGCGCCGGTGCCGGGATAGAGCGGCATCTGGTGCGAGGAAGCGAACATTACGCTCGGATCGGACCAGAAGATGTCCTGCGTGCCATTGCCGTGATGAACGTCGAAATCGATAATCGCCACGCGCTCCGCGCCATGCTTCTTCTGCGCATAGCGCGCCGCAACCGCAATGTTGTTGATCAGGCAGAAGCCCATCGCCGTGGTTTTTTCCGCGTGATGGCCGGGTGGGCGAATGGCGGCGAACGCGTTGTCCGCTTCCTTGTTGAAGACGGCATCCACGGCATCGAGCGCGGCGCCGCAAGCATGCAGCACCGCTTCCCAGCTTTTCGGGCTCGCTGACGTGTCGGCATCGATCTGGGCCAGCCCTTCCTCGGGAATGAGCTTGCGCACGCGCTTCACGTATTCGGCCGGATGCGCCAGTTCGAACCATGCCGGATCTGCCTCGGGCGCCTCTACGCGTTCGAGCATCATGAAACGCTCGTTGGTCAGCGCTTCCTCGACCGCCCGCAGCCGGTCGGGCCGCTCGGGATGGCCCGGCAGGTTCACATGCTCCAGACAGGAAGAATGATAATAGTAGCGGGTGGTCAAAGAATGCTCCTCGCGGCGAATGTGGGGATATCTCCGGTCGCGGTCAACTGCGGTGCTTGCGCGCGGTCTTCAACGCCCGACTTCATAGACGTCGCCATTGTCCAGTCCGACGACAAGCTTCGCTTCACGACCCTCGCCGGAGACCGCAATGGCCTTGTCGATGGCGGCAGGCAGCGATGCGCTGCCCAGTTCCCGGATCTGACCGTCGGCGAAGCTCACGATGCGCAATGTCTTGCGGCCGGCCGATGGCAATGCCAGATCCATTCGTCCGTCACCGTCGAAATCCGCCATCGCCGAAAGGCGTAATTCGGTCGATCCGATGAAATGGTTGGAAAAGCCGGTCGCCGCCACAACCGTGTCCAGACCGTTTCTCCCGAGCCTTGCCAGGGCAAGCTTGCCGCCGATATGCGGCGTGACGACGAAGGCGATTTCGGGCACGCTTGCGCCGGTGAAGGTGCCGATGCCGGCGATGTTGAGCCAGCGGAACGGTTTGCCGATAAAGGGCGTGGTCGCCTTCCTGACCAGCGCGTCGCCGTTCAGCGCAAAGACGGTGATCGACGCGCCGGCGACGAGCGAGGAGCGGATCGTGATCACTTCCGACCGGCCGTCCCCGTCGAGGTCGGCAATACGCGGATAGAGGTCTTCGAACACCTCGATCTCGCTGACGCGATAGGTGAATTGCCTGCCGTCGGAGCGCTGGACCACCAGCGCGCCGCCTTCGGTCTTGTCGCCGAGCACGCCGTGCGGATAGCGGTTGGTCGGCTGGCTGTACCATGCCTTGACGATGCCGCCGCTCTCGGGCCCGGTTGCCGTCAGCATGTTAGCGATGCCGCTCGGAGCGGGCTGAAGCGATTGGGCGACGATCTCC
>JAGRLL010000254.1:432-8821 GCA_020441855.1 Nitratireductor sp. | reverse complement strand
TGTTGATGGTCTTGGCCTTGGCCGGGGATTCGACGATCACGACGTTCATGCAGATGCTTACCGATTCTTGCTGGCCGCTTCTTACTGGCGATTCAGGATGGATTCATAAGACAGATAAGGGCGCAAACGAATACGCGCCACCCGGGGGCTCATCCGGGCCGCAGGAAAATGGGGAAAGGATCGCCTAGTGTCAAACGGAACCGGACATACACGTTAAAGTAGAAAATATCAGGTTATACCTTTTATAATTGTATTTCTGTTGTAGGATGCCAAATCGGTCGGTTTCAGGAGCCGGATAGGGACATACGGCGATGGTGACCGGGGTTCTGAAGAGAAAATCCCTTGCAGGAGAGATCATGGATCCCTCTGATCCGGTGCGTTCGGCCTCGTATATCGAGGAAATAACGTCGCAACTCGTTCCGATTGCCCAGCGGAGCGGAATGGAATTCCTGGCCTATCTGCTCGAAATGGCGCGCATCGAAGCGCATGCGCAGGCCAACGCGTCAGTGCTGGAGAATGACGATTAAGGGAATCAGGCGGCAGACGCGGTAAACCGGTTTCCCGAATGCCGGCGGGCGCGACCCGCCAGTTCCATCTCAAGCAATGCGCCCTGAACCTGTGCCGCGGGTGCATTGGTTTCCCGGATCAGGGTATCGATTCCCACAGGCGAGGGGCTGAGCAGCCCGGCGAGCCGGTCGGTGAGACCGGCGTCGGGAATATCGACGATCCATTCTGTTTCGCCGTTTTCCTGCGCGTTGGAAAGCAGATCGCGCTGGCGCGCCAGCATCGGCGCTATGACTTCGAGGATATGCTCGGTCTTTCCGGTCAGAACCGCGCCGTCGCGGATCAGCCGGTTGGTCCCTTCCGTACGCGGATCGAGCGGCGATCCCGGCACCGCGAAGACCTCGCGATTCTGTTCCAGCGCGAAGCGGGCGGTGATCAGCGAGCCGGAGCGCGCGGCGGCTTCGATGACCACGACGCCGAGTGCGCATCCCGAAACGATTCGGTTGCGGCGCGGAAAATCGCGGCTGCGCGGGGTGTGCGTGGGGTGCATTTCGGTCACCAGCATGCCGGTTTCCAGGATCCGGTTTGCAAGGGGCAAGTGCTGTTCGGGATAAATCCGGCCGATACCACCGGCGAGCACAGCTACTGTGCCGTGGTCGAGAGACGCTTCATGGGCCGCGGAATCGATACCCAGAGCCAATCCGGACACAACGACAAATCCGGCTTCGCCCAGTTCATGCGCGAATGTGCGGGCCAGTTGGCGCCCGCCGGCGGATGCGTTGCGCGCGCCGACGATGGCCACCATTGGCTGTTCGGCGACAGCAAGGTTGCCGCAGGCGCAAAGAAGCGGAGGCGACTGGTCGATATGGGCAAGGCGGGGCGGGTAGCCGGCTTCGCCATAGGCAACGTATTGCCCGCCATGGCGGTGCGCGTCGGCGAACTCACGTTCGATGTCTTGCGCGTCCGGGATGCGGATCGGGCGGGACAACCCGCCGCGCCGTGACATGCCGGGCAAGGCTTCAAGGGCCGCCGCTGCACCGCCAAAGCGGTTGATCAGGATTCTGAATGTGGCGGGGCCAACGTTTTCGGCGCGCAGCAGCCTGAGCCAATCGAAGCGCTGCTGCTCGCTCAGGCCTGCCACGGTGATTACGCCCCTTCGGATGCGGCGGCTTTCTTGCCGCCGATGCGCGATTCCTCACCCTTCATCAGCCGGGAAATGTTGGCTCGGTGCGCGTACCACGACAGTGCCCCCATGATCGCCATGGCAAGCGCGATGTCGGATCGTCCGAACAGGAGACATGCGATCGGTACGGCAACCGTGGCGCAAAGAGCCGCCAGCGAGGAGTAGCGCAGCAGGAAGGCGATCGAGAGCCAGACCGCCGCGAAGACGAGAGCCGCCTTGAACATGAGCGCAATCGTAACGCCGAGATAGGTGGCGACGCCCTTGCCGCCCTTGAACGACAGCCAGACCGGGAAAAGGTGCCCCAGGAACGCGCCGATGCCGGCGGGGATGCCGGCGAGAGGGGCAAACTGCGCGGCGATCAGCACGGCCACCGTGCCCTTCAGCGCGTCGGCGAGCAGGGTCGTGGCGGCGAGCTTCTTGTTGCCGGTACGCAGCACGTTGGTCGCGCCGATGTTGCCTGAACCGATGGCGCGGATGTCGCCAAGGCCGGCCGCCTTTGTCAGCAGCAGGCCGAAGGGGATCGAGCCGAGCAGATAGCCGAATGCCGCGGCGATCAGCGCGGTCAACGGATTCGATGACAGGAATTCCAACAATGCCGCCATATTTCCCCCTCAGTGCCCTGCGGCACTTTTTATTCAGGAGGGAGCGTATTCGTAGACGGTGCGTCCGGCAACAATCGTGCGCAGGATGCGGCCCTGCATGCGTGCGTCTTCGTAAGGCGTGTTCTTGGATTTCGAAGACAGGCTGCCGGCTTCCACGATCCAGGGCGCGCCGGGATCGAACAGCACCAGATCGGCGGGGCTGCCGGTTTCCAGCGTGCCGCCGGGCAGGCCAAGCAGCTTTGCGGGCCGCGACGACATCGCCGCCAGCAAGGCTGGCAGGGTGATGTCGCCGGCATGATAAAGCCGCAAGGCGGCGGGCAGCAGGGTCTCCAGCCCGATGGCGCCGTCGGATGCTTCCGCGAAGGGCTGGCGCTTGGTGTCCACGTCCTGCGGGTCGTGGTTCGACACGATGACGTCGATGGTGCCATCGGCCAATGCCGCGACAAGCGCCTGGCGATCGTCTTCGGTGCGCAGCGGCGGGTGCATCTTCAGGAAGGTGCGGTAGGCGCCGATGTCGTATTCGTTCAGCGTCAGGTGGGCGATTGCGACGCCGCAAGTGACCGGTACGCCGCGTTTTCTTGCCGCGCGCAGAGCCTCGACGCTTTCGGCGGCGGAAATCTGTCCGGCGTGGTAGCGTCCGCCTGTCAGGGCCGCGAGGCGCAGGTCGCGGTCGAGCATCACCGTTTCGGCGGCGACCGGTATGCCGGCAAGGCCGAGCCGCGTCGCGGCTTCGCTTTCGTTCATGACGCCGCCGCCGGCAAGATCCCTGTCTTCAACGGCGTTGATGACCAGCACACCGAAATCGCGGGCATAGGTCAGCAACCGGCGCATCAGGCCCGAATTGGAGATCGCTTCGCGGCCGCTGGACACCGCGACGGCGCCGGCTTCCTTCAGCAGGCCGATCTCGGTCATTTCCTTGCCTTGAAGGCCACGCGTCGCCGCCGCGATGGGCACGACGTTGACGATGGCCGTGTCGCGGGCGCGGCGCTGGACGAAGTCGACCAGCGCGGGATCGTCGATCGGCGGGTTGGTGCAGGGCATGCAGGCGATCGTGGTGACGCCGCCGGCCGCCGCGGCCATGCTGGCGCTTCCCAGCGTTTCGAGGTGCTCAAGCCCCGGCTCGCCGGCATGGACCTGCATGTCGATCAGGCCGGGCGCCAGCACAGCGCCGTTGCAGTCGATCACCTCGGCATCGGCGGGTGCTTTCACATCGCTGCCGCAAGCCTCGATTTTGCCGCCACGCACCAGCAGGTCGCCGTGCGTCTCTGTTCCCGCCGAGGGATCGACGAGACGCGCGCCGCGAAACAGCAGCGGCTTGGGGTTGGCGCGTTCGCCCAGCAGGGGTTCGGCAAAACTCTTCATTCGCCGGGTTTCCTGTTGTCCTTGGTGCGGTCGAGGTTTTCGGCGAGCGCTTCGAGAACCGCCATGCGCACCGCGACGCCCATTTCGACCTGATCGCGGATGACGCTTTGCTCGCCGTCGGCAACGACGCTGTCGATCTCGACACCGCGATTCATCGGGCCTGGATGCATCACCAGCGCATCGGGCTTGGCGCGGGCGAGCCGCTTCGCGTCGAGGCCGTAATAGTGGAAGAACTCGCGCGAGGAGGGGACATAGGCGCCGGACATGCGCTCGCGCTGAAGGCGTAGCATCATGATCACATCGCAGCCTTCAAGGCCTTCTTCCATCGAACGGAAGACCTTGACCCCCATGCGCTCTATCGCCGGTGGCATCAGCGTTGCGGGCCCGATCAGGTGAACCTCGGCGCCCAGAGCGCTCAGCGACAGGATGTTGGAGCGGGCGACGCGGCTATGGGCGATGTCGCCGCAGATGGCGACGCGCAAGCCCTGCACGCGGCCCTTGTGGCGGCGGATTGTCAGCGCGTCGAGCAGCGCCTGCGTGGGGTGTTCATGGCTGCCGTCGCCGGCATTGATCACCGCGCAGTTCGCGACCTTGCGCGCCAGCAGTTCCACCGCGCCGGAGCCATGATGGCGCACCACCAGGAGATCGGGGCGCATGGCGTTCAGCGTCACGGCCGTGTCGAGCAGCGTTTCGCCCTTTTTCACCGAGGATTGCGAGACCGACATGTTCATGACGTCGGCGCCCAGCCGCTTGCCGGCGATCTCGAAGGAACTCTGGGTTCGGGTCGATGCCTCGAAGAACAGGTTGATGTGGGTGCGTCCGCGCAGAATCGCATGCTTGTTGTCGGGCAGCGCGTTGCGGTCGGCCCAGGCATTGGCGCGGTCGAGCAGGTTTTCGATGTCGAGGGGAGAAAGATCGCTGATGCCCAGCAAGTGGGTCTTCGAAAACGGTGCGAAGTCTGCGGCGGGCGATGTCATGTCAGGCACCCGCTTTACGTGGTTGGCGCGGGCGCCGCAAGTCCTTCTGTGAGGTTATGCTCAACCTGTGGGCAACAGGGTTATCACCAGCGGCAACGTGACGATGGCGGCGATGGTCTGGATGGTGATGATGCGGGCCATGAGAGCGGCGTCGCCACCGAGTTTGCGGGCAAGGATGTACGAGGCCGAAGCGGTGGGGACGGCGGCGCAGATAACCGCGACCGCCAGGGCGATTCCGTGAACCCCGAACAGCAGGCAGAACAGCGTCATCAGGGCCGGCATGCCGATCAGGCGCGCGGCTGTTGTGAATGCGGCGCGCGGGCCGATATGCACGCCGTCTTCCAGCCGCAAGCCGGCGCCGACACAGAGCAGGCCGAGGCCGAGCGTGGCGCGGCCCAGAATGCTGCCCGTTTCCAGGACCGGGGCATAGATAGGGATACCCGACGCGTTGATAACGATACCGATGGCGCAGGCGATGATCAGCGGGTTGGTGTAGAGCCCGCGCGCCAGATCCGCAGGTTTCGGGGTCTCGTCGCGCAGGTGCATCAGCAGGAAGGCGACGCAGAGCACGTTGAGCAGGGGAATCATCACCGCGACGCCGATGGCGGCCAGCGAGATGCCGACCTCGCCGTAGAGGCTGCCGACGATGGTCAGCGCGACATAGGTGTTCCAGCGGGTCGAGCCCTGAAAAATCGAGGTATAGGCGGGCCGGTCCGCATTGAGCGCGCCGGACAGCGGTGCGCGGACGAAGAACAGGATCGCCGACATTGCCAGGATCGCCGCCGCCATGGCCGCCGCCAACGCGAAGACGGGAACCGAGGAAAAATCGGTCGTCGCCAGCGTGTAGACGATGAGCGCGGGGAAGCAGAGGTAGTACATCAGTTCCTCGATTCCCTGCCACTGCTCATCGCTAAGCATGCCGATGCGCTTCAGCGCCGCACCCAGCGCGATTATGGCGAAGACGGGAATGAGGGTTTCAATGGCCGCGATCATGTCCGAACCGCGCTCACAGGTTTCTCAGGCGGTCGAGCGCGCCCTGAAGAATGAAGACGGCGGCCATCTGGTCGATCACCTGTGCGCGTTTGGCGCGCGAAGCGTCGGCCGCGATCAGCTCGCGCTCGGCGGCAACCGTCGACAGGCGCTCGTCCCAATAGACGATGGGCAGGTCGGTTTTCTGCGACAGGTTGCGGGCAAAGGCGCGGACGGACTGCGCGCGCGGGCCCTCGCTGCCGTCCATGTTGCGCGGCAGACCCATGACGATGGCCGCGGCCTTGCGTTCGCCGATCAGCTTCAGCAGCCGTTCGGCATCGGCGGTGAACTTCGTCTTGCGGACGGTTTCAACCGGCATCGCCATCAGGCGCGCCGGGTCGGATGCGGCAACGCCAATGGTTTTGGTGCCGGGATCGAGGCCGATCAGCGGCCCGGAGACAAATCCGGCGCTGTTGAGTTCCTCAAGGGTTTCGAAAACAGGCATCTGGCCGGTCACGTTGCTCTGGCTATCATTGAAGCATACGGATGCCAGCTATAGTTTGTTCTCCAGCAAAAGCCAGCAGGGGGAGACTATCATGTGGGCGACGTGGTTCGGACATTCGGCGGTGAGGCTCGAAACGGGAGACGCGGTGATCATGATAGATCCGTTCCTGTCGGGAAACCCGAGCTTTGAAGGCGACGTCATGGAGGCCGCGAAGGAGGCAACCCATGTGGTGCTGACCCACGGTCACGACGACCACATCGGCGATACGGTCGAGATCTGCAAGGCGACCGGCGCCCAGCTCGTCGCGAATTTCGAGATCTGCATGTATCTGGGCACCAAGGGGATCGAGAATTTCAG
This sequence comes from Nitratireductor sp., assembly GCA_020441855.1. GTDB lineage: Bacteria > Pseudomonadota > Alphaproteobacteria > Rhizobiales > Rhizobiaceae > BOKV01. The sequence continues at coordinate 2,362 of JAGRLL010000254.1, read as the reverse complement.
CCCCGGCAACCATGGCGGGCGGATCGATTGCGGGGCCTTCGATGTCGCCTTCGTTCAGGCCTGGCACTCGTCGTCGTCCATCATCGATGGCGTGCCGCAGTATCTCGGCAATCCCGCAGGCGTGGTGATCCATCCCAAGGCGGCCAAACATCCCGTCGTGCTGCACATGGGCGACACGGATATTTTCTCCGACATGAAGCTGATCAACGAGGTGCACAAGCCGAGCATCGGTTTCGTCCCCATCGGCGACCGTTTCACCATGGGCGCCGATCTGGCTGCGAAGGCCTGCAAGGATTACTTCGACTTCGAGACCGTGGTGCCGGTTCACTACGGTACGTTCCCGATCATCGATCAGGACGCGTCCAAGTTCGAGGCGGCGATGGAGGGCAGCGACACCAGCGTCGTGGTGCCGGTGATCGGCGCGCCGTTCCAGCTTTAGAACCGGCTTAAGGCCCTGAAAACCGCCGGATACGTTGCGCGTTCGTCCATGTTGGTTTAGTCACGCGGCAGAGCTGGCGTTTTCGCGCCGACGCAATCCTTTTTTCAAAGCGGAGGAACCCGATGTCCGTCGATGAAGCGACCGTGCGGCGTGTTGCGAAACTCGCGCGCATTGCCGTCAGCGAAGACCAGTTGCCGGGGCTTGCGGGCGAGATCAACGGTATCCTCGGTTTTGTCGAGCAGCTTGGCGAAGTGAATGTCGATGGTGTCGAGCCGATGACTTCGGTTACGCCGATGAAGATGAAGATGCGAGACGACGTGGTCACCGATGGCGCCAAGGCCGACGATGTGGTCGCCAACGCGCCGGCCACCGAAGACCATTATTTCCTTGTTCCCAAGGTCGTCGAATAGGGCCAAGGCCCGTTTTCCAACGCGAGATAAGGCAGCCTGAAGTTGAGCGATCTTACGACCCTGACCCTTGCCGAACTGCGCGATGCGCTTGCGGCGAAGAAAACCTCCTCGCGCGAGGTGACGCAGGCCTATGTCGAGGCAATCGAGGCCGCGCGCGGGCTCAATGCCTTCGTGCTGGAAACACCCGACAAGGCGCTGGAGATGGCGGATGCGTCCGACAAGCGCATTGCTTCCGCCGAATTCGGTCCGCTGGAAGGCGTCCCGCTCGGCATCAAGGACCTGTTCTGCACCTATGGCCATCACAGCCAGGCGTGCAGCCACATCCTCGACGGGTTTCAGCCGCGCTACGAATCGACGGTAACATCCAACCTGTGGCGCGATGGCGCGGTGATGCTCGGCAAGCTCAACATGGACGAGTTCGCCATGGGCTCGTCCAACGAGACGAGCTATTACGGTCCGGTCGTTAACCCGTACCTGCCGCCCAACTGGACGGCGGAGCAGGGCAAGGCGGCGCTTTCTGGCGACAAGTCCGGCCTGCTGGTGCCCGGTGGCTCTTCGGGCGGGTCCGCGGCGGCTGTTGCCGGTTTCCTGTGCGCGGGCGCGACCGCGACTGACACCGGCGGTTCGATCCGCCAGCCGGCAGCCTTCACCGGCACTGTCGGCATCAAGCCGACCTACGGGCGCTGTTCGCGCTGGGGCATCGTGGCGTTTGCCTCCTCGCTCGACCAGGCCGGCCCCTTCGGGCGCACGGTGCGCGACAGCGCCATCCTGCTGAAGTCGATGGCCGGCCACGACCCCAAGGACACCACCAGCGCCGACGTCGCGGTGCCGGACTTCGAGGCAGCCGTCGGCGCCTCGGTGAAGGGCATGACCATCGGCATCCCGAAGGAATACCGCGTCGAGGGCATGCCCGCCGAGATCGAGGCGCTGTGGCACCAGGGTGTCGAATGGCTTAAACGCGCGGGCTGCGAGATCCGCGAGATTTCCCTGCCGCACACCAAGTACGCGCTGCCGGCCTACTACATTGTCGCGCCGGCGGAGGCCTCGTCGAACCTGGCGCGCTACGACGGCGTGCGCTACG
>JAGRLL010000254.1:0-352 GCA_020441855.1 Nitratireductor sp. | reverse complement strand
TCGGCACCTACGTGCTGTCGGCGGGCTATTACGACGCCTACTACCTGCGCGCGCAGAAGGTGCGCACGCTCATCAAGCGCGACTTCGAGCAGGCCTATGCGGACGGGGTCGACGCGATCCTGACGCCGGCGACGCCATCAGCCGCGTTCCCCATCGGCGACGAGAGCATGAACTCCGATCCCGTCAAGATGTACCTCAACGACGTCTTCACGGTGACGGTCAACATGGCCGGCCTGCCGGGCATCTCGGTGCCGGCGGGGCGCGACGAAAGCGGCCTGCCGCTCGGCCTGCAGCTGATCGGCAAGCCGTTCGACGAGGAGACGCTGTTCTCGCTGGGACAGGTGATCGAGGA
>JAGRLL010000253.1 GCA_020441855.1 Nitratireductor sp. | reverse complement strand
GGCGAATGCAGCCAAGAAGATCACCTTGTCGTCGTCGCGCGACATCCCCTTCAACAAGCTCGTGCTCTCCCAGTCGAACGTCCGGCGCGTCAAGGCGGGCGTCTCGACAGAGGAGTTGGCCGAGGACATCGCTCGGCGCGGCCTTCTTCAGGGTCTCAGCGTCCGGCCCGTCACCGACGAGGCCGGAACCGAGACCGGCATGTTCGAGATCCCGGCCGGCGGCCGGCGCTATCGCGCGCTGGAGTTTCTCGTGAAGAAGAAGCGCATGACGAAGACCACGCCCGTGCCCTGCATCGTGCGCGAGGACGGCATCGCCGAGGAGGATTCCCTCGCCGAGAACGTCCAGCGGGCGCCGCTGCATCCGCTCGATCAGTTCCGTGCCTTCCTGACGCTGAAGGAGAAGGGCCAGTCCGAGGAGGAGATCGCAGCGACCTTCTTCGTCTCGGTCAATGTCGTCAAACAGAGGCTCAAGCTCGCTTCCGTTTCGCCGAAATTGCTCGACATTTATGCCGAGGACGGCATGTCGCTCAACCAGTTGATGGCCTTCACCGTCTCGGGTGACCATGAGCGCCAGGAGCAGGTGTTCGGGCACCTGCAGCAGTCCCACGACAAGCAGCCCTATGCCATCCGGCGCATGCTGACCGAAGGCGCGATTCGGGCTTCCGATAAGCGCGCGCAATTCATCGGTATCGACGCCTATGTCGAGGCCGGCGGCACCGTGCTGCGCGATCTCTTCCAGTCGGACGATGGCGGCTGGCTGCAGGATGTTCCACTCGTCGAGGATATGGTGGCGGACAAGCTCAGGCGGGAGGCTGAGGCCATCGTCGCCGAGGGCTGGAAGTGGACCGATGCCGCTCCCGACTTCCCCTACGGGCACACCTTCGGCCTTCGCCAACTGCGTGGCGAGGTATTCCCTTTCTCGCCGGAGGAGGAAGCCGCCCGCGACGCGTTGAAGGCTGAATTCGATCAACTGGAGGAGCAATATGCCGAGGCCGACGAATTGCCCGACGACGTCGACGCTCGTTTTGGTGAGATCGAGACGGCGCTCGATGCCTTCGAGGATCGCCCGGTCATGTTCGATCCGGACGAGATCATTAGGGCCGGCGCCTTCGTCAGCATCGCGCATGACGGCAGCTTGCGCGTTGAACGTGGTTTCGTCCGTCCCGAGGACGAGATCGTGCCCGAGCCGGAAGCCGGCGGAGGTGATGTTGACGGCACTGGTGGTGGTGCGCAACCGGACGCCGAAGACGGCAAGGGTGAAACCTCCAATGGCACGGAGGAACCGTCCGAACCCGATGAGGACGAAGGCCTGTCGCCGATCTCCGACCGCCTGATGTCGGAACTCACCGCCCATCGCACGCTCGGATTGCGCAACGCGCTCGCCGAACGGCCGGATATCGCCTTCGTCGCGGCATTGCACGCCCTGACGCTGACGGTCTTCTACCACTACGGCTCCGACAGTTGCCTCGAACTCGGCCTGAAGAGCGTTGGGTTCGGCCCTCAGACGCCGGGCTTGAACGACAGCGCGGTCGCCGAAGCCGCCAACGCCCGGCACGAGGCCTGGTCCAAGCGCTTGCCGAAAGAGTCCGATGAACTCTGGGACGCACTTCTGCAATGGAGCGACGAAGACCGGGCCAGTCTCTTCGCCCATATCGTCAGCCTTTCGGTCAATGCCGTTTCCGAATCCTGGAACCGGCGCCCGAGGGCCCTCGCCCACGCGGATGTGCTTGCCCAAACAGTCGGTCTCGACATGGCGGTGGCGGGATGGCGTCCGACCGTCGATACCTTCCTCGGTCGCGTGACCAAGGCGCGTATTCTGCAAGCCGTCACAGAGGCGAAGGGCGAGCGCGCCGCCGATCGCATCGCCCATCTCAAGAAGGGCGAAATGGCGACCGAGGCCGAGGCCCTGCTCTCCAACACCGGCTGGTTGCCGGAGCCGCTGCGCACGCCGGGCGAAGCGGAGCAGAGCGATCATGAAACCATCGGCATTCCGGCGGAACCGGAATCGGGCGTCGCGGAAACGGCGACCAAAGACGGTGAAACGGCCATGGGCACCGATGACGTCCCGGACGACAATGAAGATGCCGAAGCGACATCTCACGTGGTCGCCGCCGAATAGTGCGGTTTCCGAACCGGCAAACTGGCCCGCGGCGACGCGGGCCTTTTCTTTTTGGGGAGGTAGAGCATGGCGCAATCAGCGAGTGACCTCGCGGCGCGGCTTGCCCGTGACGCCGAAGCCGTGTGCCGTGAATATCTGTCGGGCGGACGCAAATTCGGCCGGTACTGGATCGTCGGCGACGTGCGCAACACGCCGGGTCGCTCGATGTTCGTGCGCCTCAAGGGACCCGAATCCGGCAAGGGCGCGGCGGGCAAATGGACCGACGCCGCGACAGGTGAACATGGTGACTTGCTGGACGTCATCCGGGAAAGCTGCGGTCTGACGGAATTCAAGGACGTGGTCGACGAGGCGCGGCGATTTCTGAGCCTGCCGCGTCCCGAGCCGGAGCCGTCATCATCGCCCGGACGCAAATCGCCCGCGCCAACGGGTTCGCCGCTCGCGGCCAAACGCCTGTTCTCGATGGCGCGGCCGATTCTTGGCACACGCGCGGAATCGTATTTGCGCAGGCGCGGCATTACGGCTTTGCACGGAACCGGATCGCTGCGGTTTCATCCGCGCTGCTACTACCGGCCCGACGAGCACAGCCCGACAGAGACATGGCCCGCACTGATCGCGTCAGTCACCGATCTCGACGGACATCAGACTGGGGCGCATCGCACCTGGCTCGATCCGAACGGGTTCAGCGAAGCGAGTCTCGGCAAGGCCCCGATCGAGACCCCACGACGGGCAATGGGCGACCTGCTCGGCCATGCGGTGCGCTTCGGCGTGGCCGGTGAGGTCATGGCGGCGGGCGAAGGCATCGAGACCATGCTGTCGCTGCGATGCGTATTACCCGAGATGCCGATGGCCGCTGCACTGTCCGCAGCCCATCTCGCCGCCATCCTGTTCCCCGACACGCTGCGCCGGCTCTATATCGTGCGCGACGACGATCCGGCGGGTGACGGTGCACGGGATATGCTGGTCGAACGGGCAGATGCGCTCGGCATAGAGGCCCTACCACTCTCGCCGATGCTGGGCGATCTCAACGAGGATCTGCGCCTTCGTGGTCTCGACGCCTTCCGGTCTTCGATCCGGGTCCAGCTTGCGCCGCAAGATGTCGCCAGGTTCATGGAGTCCGTTCCGTCCGCCTGAACGGGGCAGCGAAGCCGGGGTGTGACGGTGACGTCACAGCCCTCACCAGCGGCTCCCCATGGATGTCGGAGAGGGCCGCGCCCCGGCCTTCCTGAGAGGGCTACCGGACAGCAGGCGGCCCGGTCCGGCAATGGCTGCGGCCAACGATTTTCCGGCGGCCCTTCGGGCCTTTCCATCGCGAAACAAAATCGCCGGCCTCCGCCATCCTCCGCTGACGCTCCGGTCCTTCCGCGGCCGCTGCAGGATGCAGGCCCGGCCCGCCCGCTGTCTTTCGGCGCCATGAAGGCCGCGACGGGCGCGGCCAACCGACAAAGGGAGCCACCCGATGACACTCGACGACGACACCTTCGAACCCCATGACGAATCCTCGCCAACCGAGCATGCGCTGAACGAACTGGAACTCCACGGCTACCGCCACGACGGGCACGGCCCGGACCCCCGCCTCGTCCCGGAGGACAACGACATCACAGGCGCCGTCTCCGACATCTTCGACGCCCTGATCGCCACCATGGCGGATACCGCCCTCGACGGCGAGCTCGACGATCTGCTCTGGTCGACGGTCAACATGTTCCACCGTGCGGCCGACCGGCTCGAACGCAAGCTCGACGACAACGAGCAGGCCCAAAAACGCGGGCAGCGCGAACAGGACGGCTCCGAAATCAAGGCGGTCGAGCTCGAACGGCTCATCGAGACCGGACAAGGCCTCATCGAACGCCGCGACAGCCTGGAAGTCTTCCGCGACAGCGCCGCCGAACATTATCTGCGCGCCACCGGTTCCCCCTGGTCCCCGCGTAACGGCTCGCAGGTGAACCACCGCGCTTTGACATCGGCCATGATCGACAGCCGGGATTTCATCGCCGAGCGCAAACGCGCCGATCGCGAGGTGCTCCTACCCGCCGGTCCGAAGGTCGCCGTCTCCGGAGGTGCCGACTTCAACGATCACAATCTGATCTGGAACAAGCTCGACCAAGTGCACGCCAAGCACCCGGACATGGTGCTGATGCATGGCAAGTCGCCGAAGGGCGCCGAGAAGATCGCCGCGCGTTGGGCCGATCACCGCAACGTCACCCAGATCGGTTTCGCACCGGACTGGACGAAGCACGGTCGCGCCGCGCCCTTCAAACGCAACGACCAGATGCTCGACGTCCTGCCGATCGGGGTCATGGTTTTTCCCGGCACCGGAATTCAGGAAAACCTCGCCGACAAGGCGAGGAAACTCGGCATCCCGGTCTGGCGGTTCGAATGAACCGCCGCGAACGACGGCTCAGCGAACTACAGTCGCCGTCCCCGCAAAAGAACTGATTTTCCAGATGATGGATCGTTTTCCCCTGACAGTTTTCGGGGCTTGGCGTAGGTTCTGTTTCTTCGTTTAGGTCAACGCCTACCTTGCGAAGACGCGCTATACTGGCAAAGGATTTGGCGGGTGCGAGAAATTGAGGATTTCACCGACGATCGACTAAAGGCTTGGTGCATCCATTGTGGCATTGTGATTGCCGACATCGAGAGCAATCGCGACCACGTTCCGACCAAGTCGCTCCTGACGAAGACGCTTAGAGAGCGGGGAGCCAACTATGACTGCGGCGCGGGAGATGAATTGGATTACTTGCCGCAGGTTATCGTCTGCCGGCGTTGCAATTCCAGTTTCTCGCCCGACGAGAATTACCTTCTCTGCGTGCTTCACGCGGTCATGGCCGGCAGCCTTTATCCCGATCCCGTGAAGAATCCCGAAGCGGCAACAGTATTGCGGAGCAATCGGCACGTGGTTCGCTCCCTCAAGAGAGCATCTGACGGACAGCTTCTCCTGTTCGAGGACTTGAAGCCGTTCACTCTCTATCCCGACACTGACAAAGTACAGCGCGTCATCGTCAAGAACGCGCGAGGTCACGCTTATCACGAGATCGCAGAGCCGCTGCTTCAAGCGCCTGATCATGTCGCCTTCGTGCCCCTGGAGCAGTTAAGTCCCGAGCAGCGCGACGCCTTCGAGACTGTCGGTACCGGCGCAGAACTTGCTGTCTGGCCAGAGGTCGGCAGTCGCATGACCGTCCAGCTCTTCGACGAGGAAGCCATGGTCGGTGGTTGGATTACGGTCGAGCCCGGTCGCTACCGCTATTCCATCGACTGGACCGAAGCCGTGACGGTGAAGACAGTAATATGGGAATATCTCGCCACCGAAACACGCTGGGAGCGATAGACACTGATCTAGACCTCAGGTGACAGGATTATTGGCGGCGACACAATCGGCTCGGAGCAGACCTTCCGACTCGAAGAGCTACCAACGTTGTGATACAAACCCAACGTGCCGTGGTGGTGGTGGAGGCGCGTCCGTTCAAACTCATCTGACGGAGACACCACCATGCTTGTTTTACCGATTTTCGGATCCCTTGCTGCGATTGGCGCCCTCTGCTGGTTGCTGTTCGTACTTGCTATCTACGCCTTGCCCGCTTTCGCCAGCATAGCCGCTGCAACGTGGGCCTATCAGACCGGCGCGGGCATGCCGGCCAGCGTCCTTGTAGGACTTGTCGGCGCCGCCCTCGTGTTCGGCCTTGGGCAGTTCCTCATACTGTTCGCCCGGCCCATGTGGCTGAAGCTTGCAGTCGCGCTCGCCTTCGTCGCGCCGGCGGCCATCGCGGGTTTCCACGCTACCCACGGGATCGTCCAACATCTCATGCCGTCGGAAACCTGGCAGACCGTCTTCTCCGTGATCGGCGCGGTGGCGGTCGGTATCACGGCGTTCGTGCGCGTCACCTCAATGGCCCCGCCTGGGCCTGCCGGGCAGACCCCCGCCAGCATCTGAACGCCCTTGCCGGGGAAGCGGCAACAGAGGCTGAGATCTTGTGCCGCGCCCGTATCGAAGTCTGAGCGAGGTGGACGCACGCTAAGTGCCGGACCGACGATATCGGTCGAGGATCGGCGCCCGCAGGCGACATCGCGCAAGTGGCCCCGATCCCTGTGCAACCGACGATGCAGAGGAATGGCTGTTCGTTTGCGTCTGATGGCACAGAATACGATGCGGACTGGGGCCTGCTGGGTAGCAGACGATTTGCGTTCCTTCGCCGGACAGGAGTTTGAGCGCGCGGTGTCGCCACTCTCTCCTTGAACGCTTCCCGTGAGCCGCCCGCTCCAAACGGCCTCTTCAATGGGCTGATCTGGCCGAAGACCAGCTGCGCCTCGATCACCTATGGCGCAATGACGCCCGTCAAGTTTCTTCCCCTGCCGGCTGCGCCGCCATTCCTCGCGAGGCAAGAAACCCGCCGGATCGCCATCCTCCGCTGACGCTGCGGTCGCAAGCGATGCGCCGTCGATCGCCTCCGGCCTCTCCGATCGCCATCGAGGCCGC
>JAGRLL010000252.1 GCA_020441855.1 Nitratireductor sp. | reverse complement strand
CTCAAGAAGCTCTGTCCCTTCTGCAACCGTCGGCCGAGCGTTTCGACAAATCCCTCAAAGCGTTCGCGGCCCTTAATCTGGGCGGAGGACTGCGCGTCCTCGGGGAGGGGCGGAGTGATCGTGAGCCAGAACCGGATGAAGAGAGCTAGCGTTTCGGCGCTGATCCCAACATCCCGCTCCAGGCGTTGGACTTGTCGTGTGAGCCGGTCGAGTCTGCGCGTGAAGGCCGCCTCCATCCGATCGGACCCGTCGGGTGACAAAAACGACGCCACGGCTGCCTCAACGATGGCGGAACGGGACAGGCCCTTGCGATCAGCAAGATCGGCAATCTGTTTCAGCATCTCCGGCGGGAAGTAGACATTCATCCGGCTCCGCATGGTTTGGCCCTCACAATTCTATGCCGTCTTTTGTGTCCAAGCTCGCCTGCCGCGCGATCTGGCGGCCCTGCTGACGAAATGCCCGTGCCTGTTTCGCAGGCTCATCGGCATCGTCCTCAAGTAGGTCGAACTCCCGCGATGGCTTCGGCTCTTTGGGCGGCGACACGACGTCTTCGTGTTCAGGTAAGTCTGGCTGCCGCCGGATTCCGCCATTCGCTGAGTCTTCGGAACTAGTGTCCTTGTCGCGATCAGACTGGGTGATCGGTGTGACGATGCGACCGGCCCAGGCATCGAGCTTTTGAGGCGGAGTGCTCTTGGTCGGATCCGGTGGCGCTGCGATCCGCTCGGTGAATCGTGTATCTTCGTAGTAGCGGGCCTTCTTTGCGCGGATGGGAGGCAATCCCGCCACCATGACGATCTCGTCAGTGGCGGGAAGCTGCATGACTTCGCCTGGCGTGAGTAGAGGTCTCGCGGTTTCCTGCCGCGACACCATGAGGTGACCGAGCCACGGCGCGAGCCTGTGCCCAGCATAGTTCTTCATCGCGCGCATCTCGGTTGCTGTTCCAAGCGCGTCCGAAACCCGTTTTGCCGTGCGCTCGTCATTGGTCGCAAAGCTCACGCGAACATGGCAGTTGTCCAGGATCGCGTTGTTCGGCCCGTAGGCCTTCTCGATCTGGTTGAGAGATTGCGCGATGAGAAAAGCCTTGAGCCCGTAACCTGCCATGAAGGCGAGTGCGCTTTCGAAGAAATCAAGCCGACCGAGTGCTGGAAACTCATCAAGCATGAGTAATACGCGCTGACGCTGGTTCGTCGCCTGCAGGTCCTCGGTCAGCCGACGTCCGATTTGATTGAGAACCAGCCGGATAAGCGGTTTGGTGCGCGAAATGTCGGACGGAGGTACGACGAGATAGAGGGTGGCCGGTTGTTCTCCGTCGATCAGATCGGTGATGCGCCAGTCGCATTGGCGGGTCACCCTTGCGACGACAGGATCGCGGTAGAGGCCGAGGAACGACATGGCGGTGGAGAGAACGCCGGAGCGTTCGTTGTCGGCCTTGTTCAGAAGTTCCCGCGCGGCTGATGCGACTACCGGGTGAGGGCCGGCATCACCTAGGTGCGGCGTTGTCATCATCGCCTTGAGCGTCGCCTCAATCGGCCGCTTCGGATCGGAGAGAAACGAGGCGACGCCCGCGAGCGTCTTGTCCGGTTCGGCATAGAGGACATGAAGGATGGTGCCGACCAGGAGCGAATGGCTGGTCTTTTCCCAGTGATTGCGCCGTTCGAGCGATCCCTCGGGATCCACGAGGATGTCGGCGACATTCTGGACGTCACGAACCTCCCAGTGACCGCGGCGGACTTCGAGCAGGGGATTGTAGGCGGACGATTTGGGGTCGGTCGGATCGAAGAGCAGAACTCTTCCATGTCTTGAGCGAAAACCGGCGGTCAGATCCCAGTTCTCGCCCTTGATGTCGTGGACGATAGCAGAGCCGGGCCAGGTCAGGAGCGAGGGGACCACGAGGCCGACGCCCTTGCCGGACCGCGTGGGTGCGAAACACAGCACATGCTCCGGTCCGTCATGGCGCAGGTAGTGTTGTTCAAACTTGCCGAGTACGACACCATCCGTTCCGAGCAACCCGCTCTTAGCGATTTCCTTCGGTTCCGCCCAGCGTGCGGAGCCATAGGTGATGACGTCTTTAGCCTCCCGCGCGCGCCAAACCGACATCATGATGGCGACGCCAATCGACAGAAACCCGCCCGAAGCCGCGATGACCCCGCCCTCGACAAAGATCGGTGGCGCATAAGCCTCATAAGAAAACCACCACCAGAAGAAGGCTGGTGGATAGTAGAGAGGGAATCCCGCAAGATGGAACCAGGGGGGTCCGAGCTGCGGTTGGAACCCAAGCCGCCAAGCAACCCATTCCGTCGCGCCCCACGTGGTAGTGAGGACGATCAGGAAGACGACGGCAATCTGGCCCCAGAGGATCTTGGTTGCGGACATGATCGGACAAGACCAACGCGCAACCTAGATTGGATACAAGCACTGTATGATAGCCGTCGAAAGAACGGATGCACTGGCGTACACATAGGATAGATTGGTCGTGCAAAGGCATCGAAGTTGCAGCTAGACAGCGGCCGGGCATGGAAATGAAGTCGTTCCCATGAACCCTGCTATGTTTGACGAAACTTCAGGCTCGATGGCCAGAAGGATCACAGCCCAACGCTTCACTCTGAGGTCTTTCTTGCGGGCAACAGAGTGGCCAGTCTTCGCGCGCGAATGGTCTTAACGCCGCAATGAAGACAGTGAATGGATGTTGGCTTATAGACTAAGACTTACATCTCGCAACCTTTTGCAACAGGAAGGACGCTTTGGACACCGAATTCATTGATCTCGACATCTTGCTGACAAGAATTCGCAATCCGCAGTCGAGGCTCTATTTTCTTGATGCGGTGAAAGCCTACAAAGCAGGTGCGCTTCGCGCCTCCATGACCTCCGCGTGGGTCTCTCTCGTGTATGATCTAATCACCAAGTATCGCGAGTTGAGCGCCATGGGCGACGCAGCAGCCACCGCCTTCATTACTTCTTGGGACAACGCCACTGCCGCCAATGACGTCAAGAAGCTACTTCAACTTGAGGGGGATATCATCGAAGACGCGACCGCCAATACCCAGGTCGTCAATCGCATAGCACGGACACAATTAGCGCGGCTTCGGGAAGATAGGCACCTCTGCGCTCACCCTGCGTTCTCGGCAGAAGCCGAGTTGTTCGAGCCGTCGCCCGAGTTGGTACGCCTTCACCTAGTCAACGCGGTCAGCTTGGTCCTTTCGCAGGAACCCCTTCAAGGCAAAGCGATCTTCGACCTCTACGATGTCGACGTTCAGTCACCAGGTTTCCCGACAACCCATACTCGCATTCTCGATTATGTCGAGCAACGCTATCTTGTACGCGTCCGCGCCCAGAACATCCGCAATTTCGGCACGGTATTAGCGAAGTCCCTCCTCAAGGGCCTACCGGCCCAATGGGAACCTCAACAGAGCAAGATCACTTCGTCACTTGTTGCGCTACGCGAGCGCGCGGCGCAAGCATGGCCGGATGTCTCTCTGGCAATCGTCAGGCTAATCGACACTCTTGATCCCGAGTACAGACCACGCGCGATCGCGTTTGTTGCTGCCTTTCCGGATTTTTGGCCGCTTCTGTTGGGACCAACACGGATGGCCCTGCAGGCAACAGTCGATAACGCCGATCCGGCTGCGCTCGCCGATTTTCGTATCCTTGCGGGCGTGACGTTGCCGCAATTCCGCGCCTCACTCCTCGCAGTGATCGCCGTTCTAAATGACGAGCAGCTCACTAACGCGATTGCTACACAGCTCCTCATAGATCTCTGGCCGCGAGCGATTGAATTGTATCAAAATTCCGGGAGTTTTCGCGGATCGGAAGCGCACTTCCGCGACCTTATTTCCCCGTTCGCTGGCCACCTCGACAGCCAGCGAGTTGACCAACTTCTCGATGCGGTTGTCGATAACGGCCAAAACTGGGACGCTGCCGAGACCGACACACTTCTGCTCGGCGTTCTCCGTAACGCCATAGCCGCTGACCAGCCAAGCCCAGACGCGCGGAACCGTTTCTATCAGCACCTACGTCGTGTGCGCCGCATCGATAAATATGAAGACGTGTTTGCGTTTCTTCAAATTGACGGCTGGGCGCCGCCTCCGCCTGAACCCCAGCGCGAGGACTGATAGAGGCGATCCGGTGGCCGCAAACCATCGTCAATCAAACTTATGTGCGATAACTAGGGAGCAGAAGTATAAACACGCCTAGAAATCACAAAATGGTGGGGCGATTGTGCCAAAGAGTACCGAGACGGAATGCTTTCGCATCGACGAGAGCGGCTATACGGGATACGACCTCCTAAACCCCGATCAGCGTTTCCAAGGCGCCTCGGCAGTCGCCATAAGTGATGAAGAGGCCACTCGACTTATCAACGAACACTTCCCGAGGCTGCAAGCGCCAGAACTCAAATACCGCTTGCTTTCACGGCGGAAAAGCAATCATCAGAGATTGCTGTCTCTGCAACGAGATCTTCTGACTCAATACAAGAGCGTGACCTACATCTGCGACAAGCGTTTTCTGCTGGTGTTGATGTTCGTCGACTATGCCGTTGAGCCTTTCTACTATGAAAAGGGCATGGATTTTTACGCGGACGGCCAAAACTATGCGATGGCGTCGCTCCTAACTCTCGCAGGGCCAACGCTCCTCGGACAGCCTGCCTTCGACAACTTGCTCATCGCCTTCCAGAATGCGGTCAAAGAGAAGACTCCACTCGCGCTTAAGGCGTTAGTTGACGCCGCACGAGCGACGCGATGGAGGGAGTTTCCGGAAGCTTTGGGACCATTGGCTCAGTTCGCGGCTCCAGAGTGCCTCAAAGCGATTGCAGATCCGGGCGTGGATACTGATGCTGCCTTGGTTGTGCTGCAATCGCTGATCAGCCGAACGGAGGTGATGAGTGACGGACCCTACCGGATCGAGCACGACCAGTCTAAGAACCTCCTACGATATCATGAGTTGCTACAGCGCTTCATCGATCATGATCAGAATATTGAGTTTCGCCAGACACAGATCGCTTCCGTCAAATTTCCGCTCAAGCTCACCGAAGTGACCCAGGTTGACTCAAAAGCGAGCCCGGCAGTGCAACTGGCCGACGTTATGATCGGTGCTGCAATCGAGGCGGCATATAACATGACCGGTCTGCGCACAAGTGGCCTGGATCCGGAGGTCTTGATGTCCCTTTATGCCGAGAACCAATTTATCCACCTCACGCCATCCTTAGACTTCGAAGAGCAGCGGCGGTTTCGCGAGGGGACGCAAGCGGCCGAAGTTATCGACTACTTTACCACCAACTTCTTTGGGCCGTCCAAGTCCTGAGTCGCAACGAAAAATGGCTTGGGCGTTCCAGAGCTGAAAATTTTCCATCTACGATGACCTACAGGCTCAGCCCTCGCTTCTTTCCAAAACTCCAATCGACACTGCTGCCGTTACGCACCAACCCGGAGACTTCTTGTCCGAGCTTCTTCTCCAGCGACGGAGACCAGGGCACGAGCTGGAAGCCCAGCCCACTATCGATCATGGCGAAACGGCCGGACGATAGGGTCAGCCTCTGGCGGTAGGTGCCGTTGACATTCTCGCCGGTCGCGGATTTCACATGGGGCAATCCGGTTTCATCGGAGAGTTTTGCGGCCGCGGTCTCCAACTCGCGACGTCGCAGCGTATTGAGCAGGTCACGTTGCAGAATGATGCGCTGTCCCTGCCGTCGCGCGAGCCCCTCATCAGCGAGGTGTTCCGCACGCTCTTTCATCGCCTCTGTGACCTCCATCCCGAACCCGCCCGTCGAGAGCGGCATTGGATTTCGTTCGACCAGCCGGTGGTCGAGCCAGGTCGCGCCCGGCGCGTTGATCTGTGCCTTGAGATCGAGATCCGACCGTAGCGCCAGGACAAGTGTGGGCTGGCGGTCCTCCGCGTCGCCGAAGCGCCGCACCTCGACGATGCCACCAAGAGGCGGCGCATGCTCGAAGGCCTCGATACCCCGGAAGCGGATATGATGGGCGCGACCGTCGGTGCCATCAATCACGGCATAGGCCTCGCCAGTCAGTTCGTCATGCAGGCCGCGATCCACGAGCCGGCCGATAATCGGTGAGCCTTCTTCTCCGGTCTCGATCGCGAAGTCACTAGTACCGCGATCCTGGCCACGTTCGACAAAGGCGCGATGCATCGTCTTGATGATGTCGCCGCGCATGCCGAGATCGCGCAGCTTGCGTTCGGCCTCGAGCCCAACCATCCATTCGCCGGAACCGGCGGGGGTTGCGAGGCCCATCTTTTCCAGATGCTGCAGGCGGCCGATCATCAGCCGGCGGGGTTCGCTGTTGCTCATGTCACCGGCATCGGGGCGGAGATCGACATGCCCGGTATCGTCGGCGGCGAAACGGATTTCGCGATCGAGGCTCGTCCAGCGCTCCGCCGTGATCTCCTTCTCGAGCGTTGCGCGGATTTCGTGTTCCGGTTTCGGCCCGAGTTCCAGCGAGACCAGTTCTTCGCCGCGCGAGCGCAGGCCACGGCTGATATAGTCGCGAGAGATGACGAGATCGGCGCCGGTCTCATCGACGCCGCGGACCAGCAGATGGACATGTGGATTGTCGGTATTCCAATGATCGACGGCGATCCAGTCAAGCCTGGTGCCGAGATCGGTTTCCATTTGCCGCGCGAGATCGCGGGTGAAGGCCTTGAGGTCCTGCATGTCGGCCGCGTCCTCGGGCGAGACGATGAANNGGAAATGATGCCGGTCGTCCTCGCAGCGTTCGGCGAAGGCGCGGTCGTCGACACTATCGCTCGCGGCGTCGAACATGATGCCGCGTTCGCCATTGCGGGTGACGCCTTCGCGTTTCAGATAGGCGACATGGGCGCTAAGTGGCGCGGACCGAAAGACGCGGCCCTTGTGACGGACGACCCGGGCCTTGACGATGACGCGCCTGGACGGGCTGAAGAGACGGGCGCGAGCGAAGCGCGTGCGGCCCCGGCCGAAGCTCGATCGGCCATAGCCGGAACCACGGCTGCCGGCTCCGGATCCCGAGACATGCCCGGACTTCTTGGCGGCGCGGATGACCTGGTTGATGAAGCTCTTCTGGCGGGGAACACGTTTGTCGCGGATGCGCCCAGGACGGACACGGAAGTCGCGCTCGTCGCTGCTCATCGCGCCGTTTCCTCATCACGGGATCCGGCCGCGGTGCCGCAAACTGCATTGAAATCACATGACAATTCATTGGCAGCGGCACGCGGCCCGACCGACTGGCACGCCGGAACCCATGTCATTTCAATGACTTGTGGTTCGAGCGGCGTGCCCCTTTTATCTCGCCGTCCTTCGGTCGTGCTCTCCCGCTCAACACGCATTTCCGTCAGGTCTTTGCGGGAGCACGCCAATCCTCGCCATGATGCACTCATGGTCATTGGCGCTCATTTGACTGCGATAGCGTAACGAACAGCCCGCTATCTCCGGGTGTAAGACCCACGTCGGTGCCGTCTGCCTGTGCCAGTGTCATGGTTGCAGGCATCACCGACGAGCCCACCGGAACTGCGTCGGCACTGCCGTCGGCTTGCGCGACGAAGAGCGGTGAATGTGTCCAGTCGCTGCGGTTGATCTGCACGGGGATTGCCGCAAGAGAAGTGGCGGAGGCGTCAACATAGAGCACGAGAACCGCAACATAGTTGCGCGTTTCGGGCGGCAGCGGACGCCCGTCGACGAGATACTCTTCGTAGCGGCCCGGTCCGGCATTGTAGGCGGCGAGGAAGCCCGGCGATCCGTATTGGTCATGGAGTTCGCGCAGATAGGCAGCGCCCGCAAGGATGTTGTCGCGCGGATCGAACGGATCGTTGCCAAGTCGATATCGGGCTCTCAACTCGATCCACGTATCGGGCATGATCTGCATCAGGCCCGTCGCGCCCTTGGACGAGACCGCGCGAGCGATCCCGTCACTTTCGGCCGTCATCACCGCGCGAATCCAGTGTTCGGGAAGCCCGAATCGCCGCGACGCCTCGGCGACATAAGCGGAGTAAGGATCGACGGCGGGTCGCGTTTCGGTCGCCGTGGTCTGCGCCGTCGCGCTGGCTGGGAAGATGGGCAGCGAAGCGCCGAAGGCCAGTAGGCCGGTAAGGAGAAAGAGGCGGCGACTGGCGGTGGGGAGACTGCCAGTTGCAAACCGCGCGTCATGGAAATGCTGCAAGCGGGACATGGTTTCAGTCCTTGTCGCCGCGCTTCGGGGGGCGGTCACACTGCAGCGTCCAGGTGTCGTTCTCGGCGTCGAGCTGGAACAGATTGGCGCGGATCGGACGGTCGAATGCCGGGTCGTCGATCTGCAGGGAGAGGTAGTCCCCGGCCTTTTCACCGGTGCGTTTCCAGGCTGCTCCGACTTCCGGGCCGGAGCCGTCGCCACTATGAACGCGGTAGTCCGGCGCGTTCTCGGTATCGGAGCTTTCGGCCGGTAGAAGTGTGAGCTTGCAATCGAGTGTGAGCGTATGGATGCGCCCGGTGTATCCGGATTTGGTGCGGTTGAAATGTCCGATCTGGGTCATCGGTTGGATCCTTTCATCGTGGTGGGGTGGGATTGCGATTGCGTGGATGCAGCGCTCATCGAACAGGCGCACGCCATTCGAAGTGATCGTCGCCCGCCTCGTCGGTGAACAGCGGGACGGCGCGGCCGATGACAGTGTCTCGCGGCAACGGCCCGAAATACCGCCCGTCAAGGCTGTCGGGATGCTGCCAATTGAGGAGAAAGACTTCACCGTCACCGATGCGCCGGCAGCCCTGCCAGACAGGCAGGGCGCGGCCCGCCCGGTCCTGTTCCCGCGCCTCCGCCATCGCGATCCCGTCGACGGTCACGGCGCGGTCGTGCCGGCAGACCTGCTGTCCGGATAGCGCGGCGATCCGTTTCAGGAGCGGGACGCCGAGCGGCAGATACCCGTGTTGGTCAAGCGTGCGCGCGAGGGGCGCAGGTGGAGCGATGGCGACGAGGTCCGGAACCTCGAAATGATCGCTCGGCCGGATGACGTAGAGACCGACTGGCGCGCTGGCCGAGGCGTTCCAGAGCAACCATGGCGTCACGTGAACCGAGGCTGAGACGGCGATTGTCAGTGCGCCGAAGCACGTGACGATGAGGTAGGCGAACCGGGTCATGGTTCAGCCCTTTGCCGCAGCCGCCAGGCATGATGCTGGGTGCGCGTATAGTCGCGCGGTTCCTGCGCGACGGTCAGACGATTGTGGACGTGACGCCAATAGTCCGGCGCGACGTCGACAGGATCTATGTCGAGCGCCTCGATCGCGTCGACGGCCTGCAGTACGCGCTCGACCTTCGGCCAGCCGGTGATCTTGAGCAGAATGTCACCACCGGGGCGGACGAAGGGTAGCGTCTGATGGGGCGCGCCCGGCCCGACCGCACGGACGATGTCGATGCGGGAGATGATCGTGCCATAGTCGTTCGCGGCCCACCGAGCAAAGGCGAAGATGTTGCCGGGGGCAAAGCTGACGGTGCGCCGTTTCCGGTCGAGAATGTGCTCGTCGGCGATGCGGCCGAACCGGATCCAGTGTTCGATCCGCTTCTCGATCCAGGTGAGTTCGACGCGGGTCAGCACATCGGTGGATGGTCTTGCTGGTGCCCGGTTGCCGCCGATGCGCGGCACGAAATTGCCGGTCATGGATGGTCTCCTTCGGGTTCGGGGAATTCGCGGGCGAGGAGATCGCGCAGCATGTCGGCGACGGTGACGCCGCGTTCGAAGGCGGCGATCTTGATACGGCCGCGAAGCTCCGGCGTGATGTCGATAGTCAGCCGTGCGCTATAGTCGGGGCGTTTCGCATCGGCGCGGTCCGCCGACTTGATCCAGTCGTCGGGGTCACTCGGGCGCGCCGCGAAACCGCGTTTGGCGGGCCGGTCCGTCATCGGGCGAGCCTCCCGATCTCGGTGGCAAGGGCGGTGATCTCCTTCGCGGCCAGGCTGTCGTGATCGATCTCGAAGGCGAGCCGGCCGAGTTGGGCGGCGGTTGCGAAGACGACGCGTTGGCCGACGGACGACCGCAGGACGGGCGGGTCCTGGTCGGCCAGCGCCTCGGAGGTTTCACGGGCGATGATGGTGCGAGCGGCCGAGCGATTGAGAACGAAACGCACGACGAGTTGCGGCCGGAATATCCGCGCCTCCTCGATCAGCCGCAGGATCTCGGCGGAGGCCCAGCCATCGAAGGGCGAGGGTTGCACGGGGATGAGAACGATGTCGGCGGCGAGCAACGCAGAACGCATTAACCCGGCGACGCGCGGTGGCCCGTCGATGATGACGTGGTCGGCGTTGCGGGCAAGTTCGGGCGCTTCGCGATGGAGGGTGTCGCGCGCCAGTCCGATGATGCCGAAGAGCCGTGGCAGACCCTCCCTCGCGCGCTGTTCCGACCAGTCGAGTGCGGAGCCCTGGGGGTCAGCATCGACAAGCGTGACCCGATCTCCGCAGCGTGTCCATTCACCGGCCAGGTGCAGGGCTAGGGTGGTCTTTCCCACGCCGCCCTTTTGATTGAGGAGTGCGACGATCATGATGCACCTCCTGCGTTCCGCGGATTTGGTGCATCGGTGAAGGGGGCGGGGCCAGCGTCCTGATCGGGGTTTTCCCCAGAGTGCCGGCCTCTTAAGAAGTTAGATTCTTTGTTAGATTCTAAGTTAAGGGCGCGATTATCCGTTTGCCCATCGGAACTTAACCCTGGTTCGGGTTCCCGATAGCACGAGGGTGCGGTTCCCGATGGCACGATAGTCCTGGTTCCCGATAGCACGACGGCGTCCACAGCTTGTCCACAGGTCGTCGGCTCGAAGGCGAGCAGGGTGCGGCGCGGCTCGAATTCGAGGAACAGTCGATAGCCCGGAAGCGCCTGCCGATTGACAATCGCCCGCAACTCGAAGGCGAACCGTTTGAACGGCGAGAGGCTGCCGGACTTGAGATAGAGGTGGCGGAAATCGAAGCGCCATCCGCCCGTCTGTTTGCCACCGTGTTTTCGGACGATCCGGTAGAGCCAGCGGTCGAGTCCGCCCGTAAGACTGAAATAGGCCCGGTCAATGGTGAGGATAAGCGCATCGTCGAGAACGGCCTTGTAGAACCAGTCCGGGACGATCAGTTCGATCCCCTCGGGATTGCCGCGTGCATCGCTGCGCTCCGTCCATTCGTTAATCCAGGAGAAGCGGTGCATGCGCCGGGCCGTCCTGTCTTCGGCATTGGAATGCGCCTTTGGATTGCGTGGCGGTTGACGCAACGTCGTCGCCACAGTCGTCGATTGGAGCCGGTCAAGGGCCGCCTTGAGACGCTGGTAATCGCGCGCGCCGGTGCCGCGGCCGATGAAGGTGAGGATCTGATAGGGAGTCGCCGCCATCAGGCGCGAGGTGCGGAAACCGTTGTCGCGAGCCTCGACGATCTGGCTTGCCGCCCAGATCAGGATATCGGCGTCCCAGATGGTCGCCATGCCGTGTTCGGGCACGGCCTCCACCCGGATCGCGACCGCACCGGAGCGATAGTCGATCGGTTTGGTGCGGGGAGACTTGGCGAGGCTGAAGAAGGGATAGGCCATGAGGTCCTGCGCATCGCGGGGCGCGAGATCGTTTGGGAGGGCGCGAAGCAGTTCGAGCTGCTGCCTCTCCGATGTGCGGGGTCGCGCCATGATTGGAGATCAGCGGCGGTTGGTGCCACGCGGGATGTCTTCGTGCCGCTTGGCGGGCAGCACCGTGCCGGCACCCGGATCGGAGGTCGATGTCTTGGCACCACGGTTCGCCCAGGCTTGCAAATCCTCGACCGAATAGACGACCCGGCCGCCGAGTTTGCGATATGCGGGGCCTGTGCCGTAGGTGCGGTGTTTTTCGAGCGTCCGGCCGGACAGGCCGAGGAAGCGCGCGGCTTCGGGGGTTCTGAGATAGCGTGGCGGCAGGTTGGTGGGCGTCGCGGACATGATCGTGCCTCCGTGGTCTTTGGGACGACCGCCGGATATCGGCGGTTCGACGGGAGCACGGTGGCGGAGAAGGCGCGGCGAGAGGGAGTGCGAATGCCCAACGGCGTTTTCGCACCCTCGTCACGGCAACGGATGGTGGCGGAAGAGGAGGGAGCGATATGCGCCTTCGACGAGCTTCATGCCCTCCCGGAAACGCCGCATGACGGCGTCGCGCTCGGGCATGGATTTCCATGCTGTTGCGCTGACGTGATCGGCACGAAGAACGATCTCGGCGATTTCCTGGAAGGTCGCGCCGGACCGGCGTCCGTCGATTACCCGCAACATTTGCCTGAGATTGTGACTTCGGTACGGGGTGACGCGCAGGTCCTCGACGGATCGCCGCCCGTTTATGGCGTGCGAGAACCGTCGGATCGCATCGAGACGATCCTCCAGAAAGCGGTCAAGCAAGGTTATGGGTGAGACCGGTCCCGCCGGTATCCGCGTGCCGGGGCACAGGGCCGGAAACCGGTGTTTGCCGATATCGACGAAGAGGAAATGGCCCTCGGGTGCCCGGAATGTAGCTATCTCGGGCAGGAAGAGGGAAGGAAGGTTGGATTCAGGGAAGTGAGGAAGCGCGGTCAGGATGAGCGTTCCAGGGTCGATACCTGGAGCGAAAAAGATGTTCGCATCGATGGCGCGAAGGATCGGAGAAGCCGGGAAATCGCAACCCCCATAATCTGGTCAGCGGATCGTTCGCGGTTTCGCGCTTCTCTGTCGGGATCTTTTTGTAGTCGTCCTGGTATTTGCGGTTACGGCGCAGGAATTCCCATGCCAAACCCTCCGGGTCGAGCCGGTCGATATAGTCGAAGGCCTTACCGTGTCGCCAGTCCGCGTCCTCCGCCATGGATACGCCTCCGCTCGAAGCTGACAGGTACCCCCAGGCGATAAAGATCGCGTTCTGATTGTAGTCGTGGAAGTCTCGGTTGGGGCAAGGTGTGATGCCGGCGCTGCATCACGGGTCCGTTTATTGCGGATTTCCGCTCAGGAGATGGCGATAGCCGTGCTCGGTCATCCAGTGCGCTCTTGCCAGATGCGATGTGTGGATGAGCTTGGCGCGATCCGGCTCTTGCTTTGGGTCGATCCCGAAGATGATCTCGACGGCCTCCTTCCAGTCCGCGCCCTCGGCGTCGGCGTCAAGGAGCCGGAGATAGGTCTTGAAATGCGCGCGATCATAGTCGGTGATCCGATCGTCTGCCGGCGGTTCATCGAGGTAGTCCGGGTTGGCCATCCGCTGTCCCATCGCGGCAGGTTATGAAATCCCGCCTTTTCGTTAACACAATTTGAACACATTGGAGCGCTGCCCGGCAATCGGATCGAAGAAAAAACGGGTAAATTCTTGGGGTGGCGTTTCGCGCCTGGAATGGGGGCAGTGGTCCATCAATACAGTGCGGAGCTCCATTTACATACTATAGTTGATAAACTTAAAGTATGTAAACCGCGATCTTCCCGCGCATGGACATGCGCAAACTGGTCGGCCGGAACTTCGCCCGCCTGCGTCGGGAAAAGGGCCTGACCCAGGAAGAGGTGGAAGCGCGTTCCGGATTCAGCCAGCAATATCTCAGCAGTTTGGAGCGCGGACGGAGGAATCCGACCGTGATTACCCTTTACGAGTTGGCTCAAGCTCTCGGCGTTAGCCACATACAACTTGTCGAACCCGACGATCAGGTATGATCGCCGGGTTCCATTCGCCAACAACGATAACGGCCCCGCCCGGAGTGCCGGGCGGGGCGGTCTTTGCTGTCACTCGCCGTTGCGGCGGGTGGGACGGGACCAGATCAGGCTGTAACCGCCGTCCTCGTCTTCGAAGAGGTTGGCGTAGATCGGAG
>JAGRLL010000251.1 GCA_020441855.1 Nitratireductor sp. | reverse complement strand
GCGCGAACTGTTCAAGGACGAGGTGAGGGCGCTGGGCCGCGAACTGGGCCTGCCGGAGGAATTCATCCGCCGCCATCCCTTCCCGGGGCCGGGTCTCGCTATTCGCTGCCCCGGCGGCATCACCCGCGAGAAGCTCGAAACGCTGCGCGAGGCAGACGCGATCTATCTCGACGAGATCAGAAAGGCGGGCCTTTACGATGCCATCTGGCAGGCCTTCGCGGTGTTGCTGCCGGTCCAGACCGTTGGCGTCATGGGTGACGGACGCACCTACGACCATGTGCTGGCGCTGCGCGCGGTGACTTCCGTCGACGGCATGACCGCCGATTTCTTCCATTTCGACATGGAATTCCTCGGCAACGCCGCGACCCGGATCATCAACGAAGTCAAGGGCGTCAACCGCGTCGTTTACGACGTGACGTCGAAGCCGCCCGGCACGATCGAGTGGGAATAGGATTGGCTGGCCCGGTTGCCGGTCGCGGCCGGATGGCTTCCGCCTGAACAAGAATGGAAATGTATTGAACATGCCAGGTACCGATTTGCGGTTTCCGTTCCCCGAGGCGCCTGCGCCCGGCGCATTCATAGAGATCGCTCCCGGCATTCTCTGGCTGCGTCTGCCGCTTCCGTTCCGGCTCGATCACGTCAACGTCTATCTGATCGAGGATGGCGACGGCTGGGCCGTGGTCGATGCCGGCATCGGCAACGATGCCAGCCGGCAGGTGTGGGAGGCGCTTGTCGCGGGACCGCTCGCCGGCCGCCGCCTGACGCGCCTGATCGTCACGCATTATCATCCCGACCATATCGGTCTGGCCGGCTGGCTGTGCAAACGTTTTGACATTCCTCTTCTCACCAGCGAGACCTCGTGGCTTGGCTGTCTGAACATTTCGCTCAATCCGGGAGCGCTCGACGCCAAGCCCTATCGCGATTTCTACGCCCGCCACGGCCTGGACGCCGACACGACCGGTCTGGTCTGTTCGCAAGGCCACAATTATCTGACCATGGTGGAGCCATTGCCGCCGACCTTCATGCGGCTGGTCGCCGGCGACACGCTGAAGATCGGCGGGCGGCGCTTCGAGGTGCTGTCGGGCGACGGTCACGCACCCGAACAGATCATGCTGTGGTGCCCTGACGAAAGGCTGTTTCTCGCCGCCGACCAGGTGATCGAGAAGATCACGCCGAATGTCAGCGTCTGGGCCGTTGACCCCATGGGCGATCCGCTCGGCCTGTATTTGCGCTCGCTTTATGGCCTTTGCGCCGACCTGCCGGAAGATGCGCTGGTCATGCCCGGTCACCGGTTGCCCTTCGTCGGCCTGCATGAGCGCTGCCGCGAACTGGCCGACCATCATGCCGAGCGATGCCGGACCATCGAACAGGCCTGCGCCGGCGTCACGCATTCGGTTGCCGATCTCGTGCCGGTGCTGTTTCCCCGCCCGTTGGACCCTCATCAGCTCAGCTTCGCTTTTTCCGAGGTCCACGCGCATGTCAATTACATGCTCCGTCGTGGCGAACTGGTCCACGCCGAAGACCGCGGCGGCGTTGCCATGGTCCGGACCGCGGACTGAACCTCTGCGACGTTGCCTCGAAACGGTTCGGCGCGACCGATGGGGCCTGACGCGTTCATGCCGGCAACTTCGCCCGACAGGAACGTGAGTGCCGCGTGCCGCTCAGCAACGTTTGTTCCGCGCCGGGAAAATTTGTTGATGCTGGCGTCGGCCGTGGCCAAAGCACGTTCCGTGCGGTTCCGCCCGCCATGCCTTCGCGCTAGTCTGTCCTCCGAAAACCGGGTTTGGGAAAACTGCCGATGACTGTCACCATCCATGGCATCAGGAATTGCGACACCATGAAAAAGGCCTTCGCCTGGCTCGGCGAGGCCGGCATCCCATACGCCTTCCATGATTACAGGAAGGAAGGCGTGAGCCGCGATAAGCTGGAAAGATGGTGCGATGCCGCCGGCTGGGAGAAAGTGCTCAACCGCGCCGGCACGACCTTCCGCAAATTGCCGGACGAGGCGAAGCAGGAACTCGATGCCGAAAAGGCCATCGCGCTGATGCTCGAACAGCCCTCGATGATCAAGCGCCCGGTTCTGGAAACCGAAAGCGCAATCGAGATCGGCTTCAGGCCGGAACGCTACGCCGAACTGTTCGCAGCGGGGTAATCCCCGCCGGCTGCCCGCTCAGTCCGCGTCGAAATCGTCCGACACCGTGCGTACATAGACAAGTTCGGCGATGTTGCCGTGCTCGTAGATCCAGGCTTCCTTGTCCTTGAGGAAAAAGCGCCGGTCCGGCGGGCAGGTCTCCGGATCGAGATCGGCGATGTCGAGGAGCAATTCCTCCATCATCCGTGCATAGGCATCGGCTTCGCGTGCGTCGTTGTTGCCCATGTCGAGTGAAGGAGATTCGGTTCTGACGATGTCCATTGGCGCGTACCCCGTACGAATCGCATTGCAGTCATCGCGATTTTCGGCACGTATGGTAAGCGGAGTGTTAACGCCGGGCACAAGCGTCCGGGAGACCGGGGTCACGAACGCGTCCGGGGCGCGATACGGTCTCGCCTGCCGCAAGCGTCGCGTGAAAAAGCGAAGGCCGCCCCGTTGTGCTGGAGCGGCCTTCCATCCTCGTGCTGCCCCAGGGGCGTTTGCGGGCCGCAGAGGAATGCATGATCCGCCCTGGCTTGGCTCGGGCGAGCCAGATCGCTCCCCCGGGCGGCGCAGCCGCAGATCGTCTTGTCTTGCGTTGAAATGAAGATGGGTGGGCGAGCGGGCCGCCCGTGTGCGGGAATGCACGTACCGTGCCGTTCGCGCAGACCGGCAGGGGCGGCGTACCTGTCCCGCTCACGAAAACGGGTCTGGCGATGAACAGGAATTAACTTGAAACCACTGCATTTCCGGTGTCAAAGGGCCTCTCAGGGGCCATCACGCGCGAAGCAATCGCCCTTTGCCCGGAGAGCCTGATCCTTGTTTCATTCCTTTTTTCCAAACCCGCGCATCTTCTTCCCGTCTTTCATCCTGTGGTGCGCGATCGCCATCGGGCTTTGGTATGCTGGCGGCCATCAACTGGGTGCTTCCATCGGCCTTCCGCCGGAAGAGGGATCGGAACTCGTCGTCGGTGCCCGCTATTTCTGGACCAACGATTTCCTGTGGTTCTACCTCTACTATTTTTTCTTCGCGGGTGTGTTCTGGGGGCTGTGGCGCTACCTGTCGCATCACCAATGGATGAGCTGGTCGATCGGCGGATCCGCCTTCATCCTGTTCTCGACCTATTTCTCGGTCCAGGTCTCGGTCGCCATCAACAATTGGCGCCGCCCCTTCTTCGACCTGGTGCAGAAGGCCCTGACGCCCGACAGCAAGGTGGAGCCTTCGGAGCTTTACCGGCTGCTGCTCGATTTTGCCGCGATCGCCTTCATCTGGATCGCGGTCTATGTCGTCACGCGATTCGTTGTCAGCCACTACATCTTCCGCTGGCGCACCGCGATGAACGATTTCTACATGAGCCACTGGCCGCGTCTTCGCCATATCGAGGGCGCCTCGCAGCGCGTCCAGGAAGACACCATGCGTTTCGCCCAGACCGTCGAGGGCCTTGGTGTCAACATGGTCGATTCGGTGATGACGCTGATCGCCTTCCTGCCCATCCTCTACGCGCTGTCGTCCAACGTCACGGAACTGCCGCTGGTCGGCGCGATTCCCGCGCCGCTGATGCAGGCGGCGATCTTCTGGTCGCTGTTCGGCACGGTGCTGCTGGCCGTCGTCGGCATCAAGCTGCCGGGGCTCGAATTCCGGAACCAGCGCGTCGAGGCCGCCTACCGCAAGGAACTGGTCTATGGCGAGGATGACTCCGTCCGCGCCGACCCGCCGACGGTGCGCCAGCTCTTTTCCAATGTCAGGCGCAATTATTTCCGCCTCTACTTCCACTACATGTATTTCAACCTGACCCGCGCCTTCTACCTCCAGGCCGACAACATCTTCGCCTATTTCATCCTCGTGCCGACCATCGCTGCCGGCAAGATCACTTTCGGCCTGCTGCAGCAGATCCTGACCGCCTTCAGCCAGGTCTCGAACTCGTTCCAGTATCTGGTGAATTCCTGGGCGACGATTGTCGAATTGCTGTCGATCTACAAGCGCCTGAAGGCCTTCGAGGCAACGCTCAACGACGAGCCGCTTCCCGGCATCGATCAGGAATACCTGGCGCGCGAAGCCGCCGACGTCAGCGACGGTTGATGCCGGGTGGTACGCGGTCGACTGCGCCGTCTCAGGCGCAGCCGACGCACTTTTCCGCCATCGGGTCGATGGCAAGACGGCCATCGGGAATCTCGGCGTCGCACTCGGCGCAATAGCCGTAATCGCCGGCCTCGATGCGCCGCATTGCCATTTCGATACGCACCAGATCGTGCTGGCGCTTGCGCTCCTGTGCCTGCGCCATGGCTTGCGTCTGCATGGCGTCCATGCGTGACAGCCGTCCGACGGATTGCTGGTCGAGTTCGACCGCCTGGCGCGCTTCACCGGTCTCTGCCGATTGGGCTTCGAGTTCCCTGCGCCGTGTTTCCAGGCGTGTTTTCGCAAGTTTCAGGTCGACCGCCATGTGCCCGCTTTCGTGGTGTCTTCATTTACATATGGCTGCAATTCAAACCTATTTATGGCATGAATAGCGTCGATCGTGCGAGATTGGCGCGCGGCAATGCAAGCGTACCGGAAAAGGGGGAACGCCGTGGACATGGCTCTGCTGATCGTGGGACTCGTTTTTTTTCTGGGCATCCATTCCACGAGAATGGTCGCGCCGGGCTTTCGGGATTCCATGCTTGCGCGCATGGGAGAGAACGGCTGGAAGGGCGTTTACTCGCTGGTCTCCCTTGCAGGCCTCGTCCTGCTGATCTGGGGCTATGTGCTGGCGCGCCCATCCGCGCCCGTCCTTTACGTCACGCCCTACGGCATGGTTCACCTGACCGCCACGCTGATGGTGTTCTCCTTCGTCTCCATGATGGTCGGAAACCTGAAGCCCGGCAGGCTCAAGCCGCTGCTCAAGCACCCCATGCTGCTGTCGGTGAAGATCTGGGCCTTCGCCCATTTGCTGGTCAATGGCGACCTCGCCTCCATCCTGCTGTTCGGCTCCTTCCTCGCCTGGGCGGTCTGGAATCGCATCGCTGTCAAGCGACGCGGCGCTCCGCTCCCCGAAGCAGGCCCTGTCTCCAACGATATCGTCGCAATCGTCTCGGGTCTGGTGATCTGGGTGCTGTTCGTCTGGAAGCTGCATGAATGGCTGATCGGCGTGCCCGTCCCGCTGTTTTGACGTTGCGATTGCATGAAGCGCCACCTTTCCGCTAAAAGCGGCGCGACCGCGCTGGCGGACGGCCCTTGCCGTGTCGACCGGCGCATTTGTTTTGGCACGAGAGCAGTTTGAGAGCGTAAGCCGATGTCCGATGACAGTTTCATTCGCGAGGTAGACGAGGAACTGCGCCAGGACCGCATGAAGGGCCTGTGGGACCGTTACGGCTGGGTGCTGATTTCCGCCGCCGTTCTGGTTGTCCTGGTCACGGCGGCATTGCGCGGCTGGCAATATTATTCCGAACGTCAGGCCGCCGCGGCTGGCGACGCCTTTGTAAAGGCAATCGAGCTTTCCTCGGATGGCAAGCACGACGAGGCGGTCGCCGCGCTGCAGGAACTGGAAAAGGACGGCCATGGCGCCTATCCGACCCTGGCCCGCCTGCGCGTGGCCGGCGAACTGGAAGGCGAGGGCAAGAAGGCCGAGGCACTGGCGGCCTTCGACGCGATTGCCGGCGACTCTTCCGTCGACGAGGCATTCCGTTCGGTTGCAGGGCTGCGCGCCGGCCTGCTCGCCGTCGATGCCGAGGACTATGACAAGGTAAAGGCCCGGCTCGAGCCGCTTGCCGTCGCCGGCGGCTATTACCGTCACCTCGCCCGCGAGGGCCTGGGGCTTGCGGCCTGGAAGGCCGGCGCCAACGAGGAAGCCCTGAAATGGTTCCAGGCGATTGCCGACGACGCCGATTCGAGCGGTGGCATCCGCTCGCGCGCAGCGGTCATGCTCGATCTCCTGGCCGGCAAGGGCGTCAAGCAATCCGGCTGATCCGTAGTGTTCCGGTCTGAACCGGAAGTGATGAAATGACATTCAAGCTTGCGATCATCGGCCGGCCCAATGTCGGCAAGTCGACGCTGTTCAACCGGCTGGTTGGAAAACGGCTGGCGCTGGTCGACGACACGCCGGGCGTAACCCGCGACCGACGGCAGGCGACGGGTTCGCTCGGCGAACTTGGCTTCGAGGTGATCGACACTGCCGGACTCGAGGAAGCGGCCGGCGGCAGTCTGGAAGCGCGCATGCGCGCCCAGACCGAACGCGCCATCGAAGAAGCCGACATCTGCCTGTTCATGATCGACGCGCGGGCCGGCGTCACTCCGTCCGACCGCTTCTTCACCGCCCTGCTCAGGAAATCGGGCAAGCCGGTCATCCTCGTCGCCAACAAATCGGAAGGCGCGGCTGCCCAGGCCGGCTATCTGGAGGCTTTCAGCCTCGGTTTCGGCGATCCCGTGCCGATCTCGGCCGAGCACGGCCAGGGTCTCGCCGATCTTCACGACGCCATGGTGGAAGCGCTGGGCGAGGAACGCGCCTTCGGCGAGCCCGCAAACGAAGACGACGACGATGAAATCGTGCCGGGTGCAACGGGTGAGGGCGATGAGGAAGACATCGACCCGAACCAGCCACTGCGCATTGCCGTCATCGGCCGTCCCAATGCCGGCAAGTCGACGCTGCTCAACCGGCTTGTCGGCGAGGACCGGCTGCTGACCGGGCCGGAAGCGGGCATCACGCGTGATTCCATTTCCATCGAATGGCAATGGAAGGGCCGGCCCATCAAGCTGTTCGACACGGCCGGCCTGCGCAAGAAGGCGAAGGTCCAGGAAAAACTCGAGAAGCTGTCGGTCGCCGACGGTCTGCGCGCCATGCAGTTCGCGGAGATCGTCGTCATCCTGTTCGACGCCACCCAGCCCTTCGAGAAGCAGGACCTCCATATCGCCGATCTGGTGATTCGCGAGGGACGCGCGCCGGTGATCGCGCTGTCGAAATGGGATCTCGTCGAGGACCGTCAGGCGGCACTCAACGAAATGCACGAAAAGGCCGAGCGCCTGCTGCCGCAGATCAAGGGTCTGAAGCTGGTGCCGGTCTCCGGCGTGACCGGCGAGGGCGTCGACAAGCTGATGCAGGCCGTCTTCGAGGTCTACGAGGCCTGGAACCGCCGCATCGCGACGGCCGGACTCAACCGATGGCTGGACGAGGTGGTGCAGCGCCATCCACCGCCCGCCGTCTCGGGCCGCCGCATCCGCATCAAGTACATTTCGCAGATCAAGACCCGTCCGCCGACATTCGTTGCCGCGTGCTCGCGCCCGGAAGCCCTTCCCGACGCCTATTCGCGTTACATGGTTAACGCGCTGCGCGAGAGTTTCGACCTGTGGGGAACCCCGATTCGCCTGCATATGCGCAAGGGCGACAACCCTTATGCCGGTCGCGCCCGCAAGCGCTGAACGCGCCTTTCGCCGGAATATCGTCCCGGTTCTGTCCGATTGATGCCCCATTCGACATCCAGAAGTCCGGCCGGCACAGTAGCGTTACGTAAGGTAATTTGCCCGTTGCGGCGACCAGATTAACGCTCTGTCAACGATAACTGCATAGCCTGACAATTGCTTGCTGCAATCCGTCAAATTTTGTGGTTCGGGGTAGGGTTTTGCGTATTTTTGATGTTCTCGTGCAGAGAGTGAGACTGCGCCTGGCAATCAACACGACACCGCTGTTCGCGGGCCTGGCCGTATTTCTCGTCTATCCGAATATCATCGCCTTCCAGGATGTTGCGTCCGTGGCGCCTGCCCAGGTGGCGTCGTCGCAGCGCTGGCTCGCCCATGTGCCCGAGCCGGCCGGCAGCATGGTGCTCGCCACCGCTCTTCCTTCAACGCTGGGTTCGGCGCCGGGCACGGATCCCGTGACGACCGGCACGGTCGAGGCGCCCTCGCTGGAGATCAGCACCGAAGTCAAACGCGCCAACGAACCGCAGCGCATCAACCGCGCCGGCATGGGTGACCGCGTCGTATCGGCGACCATCAAGCGTCCACCCGCCTACTTTTCCGCCGGCTCGGTTCTGCAGCGCCAGTCCATGCTCGAACCGCGCGCCGCCGACAAGGAATTCGAACTCGCATTCGTCAAGCCGCGTCCTTCCGAGGAAGCCTTCAAGGTCGCCGCCGCCTTCCACCCGCCAAAATCCGAACTGCCGCCGATCGACCCGGATTTGCCGGTCATGGTTGCCAGCCTCGTCACCGAATCGGCGGACAACGTACTCGCCTACAGCGATGATGGGGAAAGCAAGCTTCTTCGCTCCCCCTTCGCCGCCGTGCTCAACGAGGACCGCCCGATCAGCCTGATTCCAAAGCTGGATGCCAAGGATCACGACTGGGCCGCCGATCTTTTACCCGCGACCGCCTTATCGGAGCGCGACCAGAACTGCCTGACGGCTGGCATCTATTTCGAGGCGCGCGGCGAACCGGTGCGCGGCCAGGCCGCGGTGGCCCAGGTCATTCTCAACCGGGTGAAGAACCCGGCCTATCCCAATGATATCTGCGCCGTCGTCTATCAGAACAAGAAATGGCGCAATCGCTGCCAGTTCTCCTTCGCCTGCGACGGCATCAAGGACCGCGTGGGGGACACCAAACGCTGGGAACTGGCCAAGTACGTCGCGCGCGAGACCACGGAAGGCCGCATCTGGCTCAAGGAGGTCGGTTCCTCGACCCATTATCACGCCACATATGTCAGTCCGCGCTGGGCGCGCTACATGCAAAAGGTCGGCAGGATCGGCCTTCATGTCTTCTATCGCACGTTTGGCGGCGGCTGGAGCTGAGCGCCGCCCGCTCGCCGGGCTCTGCGGAGCGAATCCGTGGATAATCGTGCGGTCGCTTTGTCGCACAAGGTGCGTCAACTCCAATCGACAAAGAAATCAATAACTTAGGTTCTCTGTGCCGCGCTTGACAGCCGGACGCCTCAAAACTATGTTGCCGGCGACTTCGCGGAGCGGCTGGCGAGCATTTTTCCAAGCCTTTGCGATGGTGCGAACGGGGGATTTCCCGGGGAGTTTCCTTGGCGGGCAACGACCGAAAATCCGAAGCCGAGCGTGCCGGTCCTTCCGAAGCGGAACTGGCGGCGCGGTTGCGCGCTCTCGACAAACGCCTTGATACGAAGGCGGACCAGAGGGCAGCAGCCGACCGAGGCAAACCGGACAATTCCGGCTATGCCAGC
>JAGRLL010000250.1 GCA_020441855.1 Nitratireductor sp. | reverse complement strand
GGCAATCCCATGGCTGGCAATCCGATGGCTGGCAACCCGTGGGGCAAGATGATCGAGCAGATGATGGGCGGTGCCCAAGGTGGGGCTCTGGGTGGGGCTCTGGGTGGCGCGCTGGGCGATGCCATGGCCGCCAATCCGTGGGGCAGGATGATGCAGGACATGCTGCGCGGTGAACGCAAGGAAACGCCGGAGCCCGAACCGGCAGCCCCGCCCGAGGCGCAACCCGCCGATGAGAAGACCGGCGGCGGGTTGGGCGATCTGTTCGGCGAAATGTTCGAGACAGGGCGCACGATGCAGCGCGACTACCAGAAGAACATCGAATCGATCTTCGACCAGTTCCTGCAAGGCATGAAACGGTAGATCGAGCGTTCCACAGGTGCTGCGGCGAGCGTTCCCGCAGCCTTCCTTTCGCGCCAATACATCCCAAACGGTTTACCGCACGGCAACTCCGGCCGGGTTAGGTTGTCGCTTCGACCAGACCGACCCGGGACGAAGGAGCCCTTTTCATGGGGACAAATGCGCTCGAAATCACCGACCTGCACAAGCGGTTCGACCGGCCCGCGGTCTGTGGCCTGACCATGGCTGTGCGGCCCGGCGAATTCTACGCGCTGCTGGGTCCGAATGGCGCGGGCAAGACGACCTCGCTGAAGATGGTGGCCGGGCTTCTGAGGCCCGATTCTGGCGCGATCTCGGTATTCGGCCATGATGCGCTGCGCGATCCGGTGTCGGCGAAGAGAATCACCGCCTGGGTTCCCGACGAGCCGATGATCTACGACCGGCTGACGCCGCTCGAATATCTCGAATTCGTCGCCGGATTGTGGGCCATCGACGCCAGGCTGGCGCACGAGGAAGCCCACCGCCTGCTGGACTGGCTGAAACTCGCGCCACACGCACACGAGCGCTGCGAGGGTTTTTCGCGCGGCATGCGCCAGAAGGTGGCGCTCGCCGGCGCGCTGATCCACCAGCCGAGGCTGATCATTCTCGACGAGCCGTTGACCGGGCTCGACGCGGCGTCCGCAAGGCAGGTCAAGGAAGTCCTGAAGGAACGCGTCGCCACCGGCGCGACCGTCATCATGACAACGCATATCCTGGAGGTCGCCGAGCGGATGGCGGAACGCATCGGCGTCATCGCGCATGGCCGCCTTGTCGCCGAGGGCACGCTGGGCGAACTGAGAACCCGCGCCGGCAAGGGCCAGGGCACGCTGGAGGAAGTCTTCCTCGACATCGTTTCGGAGGAAACACCGCAAGAAACCGCCGCCAGCAAGGTGGGCGCGGCATGAGCCAGCCGGCGAGCATGGCCTGGCTGGCGCGCCACGAGATCCGGCTCGCCTGGCGCGACCTGCTGGCGATGACGACAGCGGGCCGGCGCGGCCGCGAACGCGGCGCACTGATCCTGATAGCGATCGCCGTCGTCGGCCTGCATTTCCTTGCATGGGGAATGCTGAGGGGGACGCCGCGGCAATCACCCTACGACCAGTGGATTTCGGTCACGGCTATGCTGGTGCTGCCGGTTTCGCTGATGGTCTCGCAGGCGATGGAATCGGTCACGCGCGCCTTCTATTCGCGCTCCGATCTCGACCTGATCGTCTCTTCGCCCGCCTCCATTCGCCGCCTGTTCGCTGTCAGGGTCGGCGCGATCGCCGCATCCACGACCCTGCTGTCGCTGCTGCTCGGCGCGCCGTTCGTCAATGTGCTTGCGGCGACCGACCATCCGGGATGGCTTGCCGCCTATCCGGTACTGGTTGCCATCGGTGGCGTCGCGACGGTGCTGGCGCTGAGCGTGACGATCGCGCTCTTTCGCCTGATCGGCGCCAGACGCACGCGGCTTGCCGCACAGATCGTCGCCGCACTGGTCGGCGCGAGCTTCATCATCGGCATCCAGCTTGCCGCGATCAGTTCCATGGGCACGCTTTCGCGCATGGCCTTCCTCAAGTCGGACGCCGTACGCGCCATTCTGCCCGATGCCCAGTCCGTGTTCTGGTATCCGGCGCGCGCCATGGTCGGGGAAGCACTGCCGCTCGCCGCCGTGCTGATCGTCGCGTC
Organism: Nitratireductor sp.; assembly: GCA_020441855.1. GTDB lineage: Bacteria > Pseudomonadota > Alphaproteobacteria > Rhizobiales > Rhizobiaceae > BOKV01. The sequence continues at coordinate 5,709 of JAGRLL010000250.1, read as the reverse complement.
CCTGGCGTTCGCCGCCGCGATCTTCGCCTATTCGGGCGGTTTCGCGGACAAGGTGATCGCGGCCGCCGGCATCAATCAGTCCGGCAGGGCAAGAATTGCCCGCCAGCGCGATTTCCGTCGCCAGTCGATCCGCGCCGCGCTGCGGCGCAAGGAGTGGAAATTGCTGGCGCGCGACCACTGGCTGATCTCGCAGACGCTGATGCAGGTATTCTACCTTGTGCCACCGGCCTTCATGCTGTGGAAGGGCTTCGGTTCGTCCGGAGCGCTGTCCGCGGTCGTCGTACCGGTGCTGGTCATGGCCGCGGGACAACTCGCCGGCGGGTTGGCATGGCTTGCGATCTCGGGCGAGGACGCGCCGGAACTGGTCGCCACTGCGCCGGTGACGCCGGGCATGATCCTGCGCGCCAAGATCGAGGCCGTGCTGGGCGCGCTGGCCTTCATGATGATGCCTATCCTGGCCGTCCTGGCGTGGACCGCACCGTTCGAGGCCTTGATATGCTTTGCCGGCGTCGCGGCGGCGGGCGTCTCGGCGACAATGATCCAGCTATGGTTCCGTTCGCAGGCCAAGCGCTCCAATTTCCGCCGGCGCCAGACCTCCTCGCGCGTGGCGACTTTCGCGGAGGCCTTTTCCTCCATCTTCTGGGCCGGTGCGGCGGCACTTGCCGCTTTCGGCTCGTGGTTCGCGCTCGCTTTCGCCGGCGCCGCCATCGTCGTCCTGTTTGCCGCAAGGGCGCTGCGGGCCGCGCCAGCCGGCGAATTCGTCTGAGCGTGAAATTGTGTCGCCGAATCTGCTAGTGTTCGCGCTCGACACAATCTTCGTACAGGACAGATGAACACTTCCTCCGAACCCGCCGATGTTTCGGCCCAGCCGCAGACCAGCAACGCCACCGAATATTCGGTGAGCGAAATATCCGTGGCGCTCAAGCGCACGGTAGAGGAAACGTTCGGCTGGGTTCGCGTGCGCGGCGAGATTTCCGGCTATCGCGGACCGCATTCTTCCGGTCATGCCTATTTCGCGCTGAAGGACGACCGGGCGCGGCTGGAGGCGGTGATCTGGCGCGGCGTGATGTCGAAGCTGAAACATCGACCGGAAGAGGGCATGGAGGTCATCGCCACCGGCAAGCTGACCACCTATCCGGGTTCGTCGAAATACCAGATCGTCATCGACAACATCGAACCCGCCGGCGCCGGCGCGCTGATGGCGCTCCTGGAGGAGCGCAAGAAGAAGCTCGCCGCCGAAGGCTTGTTCGACGAAACGCGAAAGCGAGCGCTGCCCTATCTGCCGATGGTCATCGGCGTCGTCACCTCGCCGACCGGTTCGGTGATCCGCGACGTCCTGCATCGCATCGCCGACCGGTTCCCGCTGCATGTCATCGTCTGGCCGGTGCGCGTGCAGGGCGAGACGTCGGGTGCGGAAGTGGCCGCCGCGATCGCGGGCTTCAACGCACTGGACAAGGACGGGCCGGTCAGACGGCCTGACCTCCTCGTGGTGGCGCGCGGCGGCGGATCGATCGAGGACCTCTGGGGTTTCAACGACGAGGCGGTGGTGCGCGCCGTCGCCGCCTCGACCATCCCGCTCATATCCGCGATCGGCCATGAGACCGACTGGACGCTGATCGATCTGGCCGCCGACCGGCGCGCACCCACTCCGACGGGTGCTGCCGAGATCGCAGTTCCGGTGAAATCGGAACTGGAGGCGCTCGTCGCCACGCTGGCGGCACGGCTGCGGGCCGGGCTCAGCCGCACGCTCGAAAGAGCACGCGGCGATCTGCGTTCGGCCTCGCGCGGGCTCGGTACGCCGGCCGACATTCTCTCGGCGCCGCGCCAGCGCCTCGACGCCTCGTCCGACCGACTCGCCGGTGCGATGCGCCTTGCGGTGCAGCGCAAGCGCGGCATGTTCGAGCGAACCGGCGCGCGGCTTGCGCCGCATCTGCTGCGGAACCGGACCGGCCAGGGACGCGAGAGGTTGCGCGTCCTCGATTCCGCCCTGGCGAACGCTTACCGCAGCCGGACCAGAACGGTCCGCCACGAACTGGAAGCGACGGCAAGGCGGCTCGACTGGCGCGTGTTGAAACGCTCGGTCGACCGGGCGCGCGAAAGGCTGGACCAGAACTGGCGGCTGATCGGAAGCCTCAGCCACGAAAAGGTCCTCGAACGCGGTTTCGCGCTGATCCGCGACGCCAGCGGCAATCCGATCATGCGCGCCGGTGCCGTTCATGCGGGCGACGCAATTTCGGTGCAAATGCACGATGGCAGCTTCGCGGCCCTTGCCGGAGAAGGAGGCGTACCGGCACCCAGGCCGAAACCACCAAAGGCGACGAAGCCGGGTGCGGCGAGCAAGGATCAGGGCGACCTGTTTTGAAATGTCTGCCGAAGGGGTATTAAACGGGCATTAAAGGCAGCCCGTATCGGAATCGATATCGAATTGACCGGAATCAATGCCGGCAACAGGCAAACGAGCCAGCAATAACTGCAATACACATATCCAGTTGAGAGGGTTGGAAACCGCCATGGAATTGAAAACCGTCGTCGCCGTCATTCGCGGCCAGGAAGACATGGAGCGGGTCGTCGCGGTCGCTGCGGCATTGGTGCGCGACAGCAATGGCCACCTTGTCGGCGTACACGCCGAACCCTCGCCGGCGGCCTATGTTCCCGCGATCGGTGCGGAAGGCATTCCCTATGACGAGTCCATCATCGAGGCGAACCGCAAGCGCATGCAGGCGCTGGAAGACAGCTTCAATGCGAAGTGCAACGCCGAGGGCATCTCCTGCGAATGGCGCGGCGCGGAAACCTTCATGGGCGACAGCGCCATTTCCTCGATCACCAGCGCGCTTGCCGCCGATCTCGTGATCGCCCAGCAGATCGACCCCGACAAGGAGGACGATCCGGCGGTCGATCTGGAAGCCCTGGTCTTCGAAACCGGCCGGCCGGTGTTGTTCGTACCCTATACATGGAAGGCACCGCTGGAACTGGGCAAGGTTGTCGTCGCATGGAATGGCAGCCGCGAGTCCGCGCGCGCCGTTTTCGACGCCCTGCCCTTCCTGGTGAAGGCGGGCAAGACGGAGATTTTGTGCATCGACCCGCAGGAATCCGACGAGCACAGCGCCTTGATGGCGGCGTCCGAGATCGCGCAATCGCTCGACCGCCACGGCATCAAGACGGAAGTGGTCAACCAGGCTTCGGGCGGCATTCCGGCCTCGGCGGCGATCCAGAACCGCATGTCGGATTCGGGCACCAACCTGCTGGTCATGGGCGCCTATTCGAAATCGCGCATCCGCGAGACGCTGTTCGGCGGCGTGACGCGCACGATGCTGAAATCCATGACGACGCTGACATTGATGTCGCGTTAGATCGTTTCATCTTTTCTCCGAATCGAAGAAACGATCCAACCTTCTGTTTTGTCGCAATTCCTGACGGAAAACCGGTTTCCACTTTTCCTGGAATTGCTCCAGGCACCCAGCCTGTCATGCATTCGGAACCCCCGGGGATCGCACGGTCTCCGGGGCATTTGCTTGGCTAGTCGAGCGTCGTGCGGAAGCGCAGCAGGGCCAAGCCGGCATAGGCGGTCACGAAGGCGATGAGTATCCACATCTCGAAGGAGATGGCGGCGTAATCGGCGCCCTTCAGCATGATCGCCCGGATGACCCGGTTGAAATGGGTCAGCGGCAGAAATTCCCCGATCGCGCGCGCCCAGCCCGGCATGCCCCGGAAGGGGAACATGAAACCCGACAGCATGATCGAGGGCAGGAAGAAGAAGAAGGTGAGCTGCATCGCCTGCATCTGCGTACGCGCCAGCGTCGAGATGAAATAGCCGAGCAGCACCAGCGCGAAGACGAAGATCAGGATACCGGTCAGCAGCAACGAAAAACTGCCGAGGAAAGGCACGCCGAACAGCGTCTTGGCCGCGCCGAGGACGACGACGACCTGAACCGCGCCGATTGCCAGATAGGGCAGCACCTTGCCCAGCATGATCTCCATCGGCGAAGCCGGCATGGCGAGCAGGTTTTCCATGGTGCCGCGCTCGGCCTCGCGGGTCAGCGCCATCGAGGTCATCATCACCATGGTCAACTGGAGGATGACGCCGAGCAGACCGGGCACGACATTGTATTGCGAGATGCCCTCCGGGTTGTAACGGCGGTGAACGACGACGTTGAGCGCACCCGGCTGGTTTGCGGCGCGCAGCGAATCCGTTCCCCGCTCGCGCTTCAGCGCCTCGCTGGCGACGGTGCCAAGCGTCGAGATCGCTCCCGAAGCCGCTGCGGGATCCGTCGCGTCGGCCTCGATCAGGATGGTGGGGTTGTCACCGCGCTCGACGCGCGTGCCGAAATCGGAAGGTATCGTCACGGCGAAGGCGACATCGCCGCTGGCCAGCAATTGCTCCGCCTCGGCCGCGCTCGAGGCGACATGGTCAAAACGGTAGTAATTCGTCATCTCCAGGGCGGAAACGATCGCGCGCGAATAGGGATCGGCGCTGGTCGACACCAGCACGGCCGGCAGGTGCTTGGGATCGTTGTTGATGGCATAGCCGAACAGGACAAGCTGGACCAAAGGTATGCCAAGTATCATGCCGAAGGTGAGCCGGTCGCGGCGCATCTGGATGAATTCCTTGGCCAGCATGGCCCCGAGGCGCGTCGGTGAAAAGCGGGCGAAATCGAACATCACGCATCAATCTCGTTGTTGGCGCCGTTCTCGGCCATGTTGTCGGTGGAATCGGCCATGAACTTGATGAAGACGTCTTCGAGACTGGTCTCGCCAGGCTCGACGCTCAGTTCGGGACGCTTGGCGAGTGGCGCCAGCGCGCGCTTGAGGAGTTTCGGATCGCTGCCGACCACATGCAGCGAATTGCCGAAGGGTGCGACCTGTTCGACGCCCGGAAGGCCGGCGAGTTCGGTGGCGACACGTTCCAGCCGCGGGCCATGAACCAGATAGGTGACCAGCCCGGAATCGCGAACAACGTCGGTAACGGTGCCTTCCGCAATCATCTTGCCGTAGGAGATGTAATTGATGCGGTGGCAGCGCTCGGCCTCGTCCATGTAATGGGTCGAGACAAGCACGGTCAGGCCCTCGCCTGCGAGTTCGTGGATCTCGTCCCAGAATTCGCGCCTCGCCTTCGGGTCGACGCCGGCGGTCGGTTCGTCGAGCAGCAGCAGTTTCGGCTGATGCATGATGCAGGCGGCAAGCGCCAGACGCTGCTTCCAGCCGCCCGAAAGCGTGCCCGCAAGCTGATTGCGCCGCGAAGAAAGGCCGAGGCGCTCCAGGGTCTCGTCGACATAGCGCGAAACCGGCGAAAGGCGGTACAGGCGGGCGACGAAGGTGAGATTCTCGGCGATCGACAAATCCTCGTAGAACGAGAATTTCTGCGTCATGTAGCCGACCTCGTTCTTGATCTCGAGGCTTTCGGTCAGCACGTCGAAGCCGAGGACCGTGCCCGAGCCCTCGTCTGGCGTGAGCAGTCCGCAGATCATGCGGATCGTCGTCGTCTTGCCCGAACCGTTCGGCCCGAGAAAGCCGACGATCTCGCCACGCTTCACCTTCAGCGTGGCGTGGTCGACAACGGTCTTGTTGCCGAATCGCTTGGTCAGGCCGGTGACGTCGATGACGCTTTCGTCAGGATCGTCGGTCATCGCGCTACTTCCGGACCGGCCAGAACCACGTCGACGATCTGGCCTGGCTTGAGCGCATGCGCACCGTCGTCGGGCCTGGCCTCGA
>JAGRLL010000249.1:2844-3961 GCA_020441855.1 Nitratireductor sp. | reverse complement strand
CGATATCCATGGAATCGAGCACCTGTTCCTTCATCTCGCGCTCTTCGAGGCTGCCGGTCATCTGGATCAGCCGGTCGGCCAGCGTCGACTTGCCATGGTCGATATGGGCGACGATGGAGAAATTGCGGATATGGTCGCGGGGCGTGTCGGTCATGATGCGCTTTTCGGGAAAGATTTGCCCGCGATGTAGCAGGAAGCGCCAAAAGGGCAAGGGGGAAGACTCACTGGCGGGGTATGCGTCCGTCGTCTGCACATATTCGAATATCGCGATATCTCCTGTTTACCGCCGGATTTGTCGGGGCTATCCTCGCTCCGTAGCGCCATCGGCATCGGGAGGATGTTTTGGCGTGGAGGAGAAGCATCCCCGCAGTCGAGAGCCGGTCAGGCTGTCGGCCAGGGAGGTTTCAGGAACGAACGGGAGGATTCCATTCATGACGACTCCATTCAGCAGACGCAGGTTCATAGCCGGCGCGGGCACGGCGGCAGCCGGCACGCTTGCCATGCCGGCGATCGCCACGGCGGCGGGTGAGACGACTACCTGGAAAATCCAGACATCGTGGCCGGGCGGCGCGGGTCTGCAGATCTTCAAGGACTGGTGCGCCACGATCGTGGAGAAGACCGGCGGCCAGCTCGCCTTCGAACCGTTCGGCGCCAACGATGTCGTCGGCGACTTCCAGCTTTACGACGCGGTGAAGAACGGCGTGCTGCATGCGGTGAACCCGTTCACGATCTATGTGCAGGGCATCATTCCGGCGGGCGTGTTCCTGTCGTCCTATCCGCTCGGCATGCGCAACCCGCATGAATGGGACGTCTTCTATTACGGCCTCGGCGGGCTGGAGATGACGCGCGAACTCTATGCCGCGCAGGGCATGCATTATGTCGGCCCGGTCCATCACGGCCCGAACATCATCCATTCCAAGGTGCCGATCCGTTCGATCGACGATTTCCGTGGCCGCAAGATGCGCCTGCCGGGCGGCATGGTCGCCGAAGTGTTCAACGAGATCGGCGCGGAGACGACCGTTCTGCCGGGTTCGGAAATCTTCCCGGCGCTCGAAAAAGGCACGATCGACGTCGCCGATTATGTCGGGCCGGCGGTCAATTACTCGCTCGGCTTCTC
>JAGRLL010000249.1:2616-2780 GCA_020441855.1 Nitratireductor sp. | reverse complement strand
ATCACGGTCGGCATGGATGCGTGGAACGCGCTGCCCGACGAGATGAAGCAGTTCGTCGAGATGGAAACGCATGTCTATTCCGACCTGCACCATGCCGCGATCCAGAAGGCCGACCAGGAAGCCTGGGCGAAGTTCGAGGCCGACGGCACCGAGGTCACGCGCCT
>JAGRLL010000249.1:0-2573 GCA_020441855.1 Nitratireductor sp. | reverse complement strand
GCCGATCTGGTTCAAATACGCCAACCGCGACAAGGCATCGGCCCGAATCTTCAAGGCGCAGCTCGACTACATGATGTCCGGCTCGCTCGGTTACGTGACGCCCGATCAAATCAAGGGTCTCGAACTCGACCTGTAAGGGTCCCGTTCGCATCATGAATGCGGCCTGCGCGGCATTTGCCGCGCAGGCCCTGTAACCGGATTCCCGTTTCCCGAATTCAAAGCGCCGGGGTTCGCATGCCCGCTCTACATTTCACGCTGCCACACTGGGCCTATTGGGTCGGCCTGCTGTTGTTTCCCCTTCTGGCGATGGCGCTGGCGAAGCGTCCGCGGCCGGAGTTCGGCCGCTATTCCGTGCCGCTCGGTTACATGATCCTGATCACCGGCGGGTTGATCGGCCTGCACCGGTTCTATCTCAAAAGCCTGGCCGGCCTGATCTTCATCCCGATTTTCGGCTTCATCCTCTACGCCAACGGCGCGGCAAACGATGCGCGCTCGGCGCTGTCGGACGCCAACAACCTCATCCGGGTGGCCGAGCGCACTGTCGAGCGAGAGGAGCCGAGGGTCTCGGCGGCACTGGGCGATCTGGAAGAGTTGAAGGCCGAAGTGGCGGCGAGCGAAGAAGGCTCCTTTGCCCGAAAGCGTGCGGAGCGGCAATTGGAGCGCGCGCAGGACCGCATCGAGAGCGGGCAGAAGCGCCTGGAGGAATCGAAGGCCGAACTGGAATCGATGCGGCCCGTCGCTGCGGAAATGCGTGACAGGCGCGCCTGGTGGACCAATGCGGCGCGCTACGCCTTTTTCCTCATCCTCGCACTCATGGCGCTCGACGCCATCCTGCTGCCGGGTCTGATCCGGCGGGCCAATGTGCAAATCGTCGACGAGCCGCCCGAGATATCGGAAGCCGAGGCCAAGCTCGCCGAAATCGAGGAACGCGAGCGCAAGCAGGACCACGAGCACGTATCGGCCGGCTGGACCGGCCGGATCGACCGGCTGTCGCTGTTTGCCGGTGAATATGTCAGCTACTGGGCCGTCATCGCCGTCTTCGTCTATTATTACGAGGTCATCGCGCGTTACGTCTTCAACTCGCCGACCAATTGGGCGCATGAGGGCATGTACCTCATGTTCGGCATGCAATATCTGATCGCCGGCGCCTATGCGATGCTGACCGAAAGCCATGTCCGGGTCGACGTTTTCTACGCCAAGATGGCGCCGCGCCAGAAGGCGGTCGTCGACCTGCTCACCTCGGTCTTCTTCTTCATCTTCGCGGGCACGTTGCTGGTGACCTGCTACATCTTCGCCTTCGACGCGATCGCCGTCCCCTCGGGCAATTCGGTCGTCTCCGGCTGGGCGCGCGGCGAGTTCGGCTTCTTCGAGATGCTGTCGCGGCTGACGCTCGGCGAATGGACCGACCCCAATATTCGCTGGGGCGAGATTTCATTCAACGAATGGGAAGTACCGCTCTGGCCGATGAAGTGGGTCATGGTGATCGGCGGGCTGCTCCTGGTGCTTCAGGGCATATCCAAGCTTGCGCAGGATGTGCGCATGGTAGTGAAGGGAGCCTGAGGCCATGGGTATCGACATTTCCATTGGATGGCTCACCATCATCATGTTCGGCTCGCTGCTGATGCTGCTGATGGCGGGCCTGCCGCTCGCCTTCGTCACCGGCGGGCTGGCCTGTGTGTTCCTGTTCGTGCTGGGCGATGCACAGGCGCTCAACATCGTGCCGAGCCGTATTTTCCCGCTGATGACCAATTACCAGTTGTCGGCGATACCGCTGTTCATCTTCATGGCGGCGATGCTCGAACGAGCGGGCATCATCAACGACATGTTCGACACCATCTACAAGGTGCTGGGTGGCATACGCGGCGGGCTGGCATCGGCGACGATCATCGCCTCGACCATTCTCGCCGCCATGGTCGGCGTGATCGGCGCGGCGGTCGTCACCATGGGTATCATCGCCCTGCCCGCCATGCTCAAGCGTCACTACGACCCGAAGATCGCCATGGGTTCGATCATGGCCGGCGGCACGCTTGGCATTCTCATTCCGCCCTCGATCCTCGCCATCATCTATGCCGTCGTCGCCGAGCAATCGGTCGGCGAACTGTTCATCGGGGCGGTCTTTCCGGGCCTGCTGCTGTCGGGCCTCTACATCGTCTATGTGACGGTGCGTTCCTACCTCAACATCGAGGTCGGACCGCCGATCCCCGTCGAGGAGCGCGTCTCGACGCGCGAGAAGGTCGCGCTCGTCTCGAACATGGCCGCGCCGATCTCGCTGATCGTCATCGTGCTCGGCGTCATCTTCACGGGCGTCGCGACGCCGGTGGAAGCGGCAGGCATCGGCACGTTCGGCGCGTTCATCGTCGCCGCGATCCACCGCAAGCTCGACTGGCCGACGGTGCGCGAAGCCTGCCTGACCACGCTGAAGGCCTCGGCCATGGTGATCTGGATCATGTTTGGCGCGACGATCTTCGTCGGCCTGTACGTGCTCGAGGGCGGGCAGCAATTCGTGCAGGAATTGCTGCAGGGTGCCGGCCTCGGCCCGTGGGGCATCCTGATCGTGATGCAGATCGTGCTGA
>JAGRLL010000248.1 GCA_020441855.1 Nitratireductor sp. | reverse complement strand
TACTGGTTCTCGATCACCGACGAGGAACAGCAATTGCGCTTCCTCATGCGCATCCACGATCCGATGAAGCAGTGGAAACTTTCGCCGATGGACCTGCAATCACGCGTGCGCTGGGAGCAGTACACCAAGGCCAAGGAGGAGATGCTGGCGCGCACCAACATCCCGGAAGCGCCGTGGTATATCGTGGAAGGCAACGACAAGAAGCGCGCACGGCTCAACTGCATCGACCATCTGCTGAGCATGATCCCCTACGGGCCGGTGCCACACGAGGATGTCGCCCTTCCCGAGCGCGTATTCAACCCCAATTACGAGCGCGCCGTGCTACCACCCGAGCTCTACGTGCCGAAGAAATACTGATTGCGCGCAATTCCTGTTGAACCGCCCTTGCGAGCGTGAAATCCTCACTCCGGCTTAACCGGCTCCGGAGGCAAGGATGCGCCGCCTGTCATTGATGCTGGTCCTGCTCCTCGGCGCCAACGGCGCGGGTGCGGCGGAACTCACCTGCGCGCAAGCCATAAAGGAATACAATTCCAAGGTTGGCCCCGCCTTCGCCAAGGCCATGAGCAGCTTCTCCGACACGCTTGAGGAATGCGCGAATGCCGGATTCCTGCTCGACGACCTGAAGAAGATAACCCCGCAGGACTGCAAGGAATTGTGGGACGAGTTCGCCAGGGCCGACGACTTCCTCGAAAACGGCGATTGCTCCCCCTTCTGAGACGCGGCCCCCTCTTCCGGGGCGTCTGGTTCCGGGGTGTCTGGTTCCGGGTGTCTGGCGAGCATGAGCCGGGCCGTGCCTTGACGGAAAGATTTCGGAGAGGGGGCGCGACTGGAGTACATACCCGCCCCCTCTCCTTCCGCCCCCGGCTGGCACCGGCTGGAGGCGGGATCATGCGCTCCCCCGCTCAAGCCAAACGGACCTTTCGGCCCGTTTGGCTTGCACTGTCTGGCCCCGACAATTGCTGCCCGCTGTTGGCGTTCTCCAAACAGCCTCGATGGAGGCGGACCGCTAGTCCGCCATGGCGCTCGCGTTCGCCTGCCCCCCGCCCGGCCTGGTGGATGGCGGCCTGCCTAGCCCAACCGACCCAACCGGCATTGCGGCTCGCTTCGGCGGTTTCAGGAACAAGACGATCGGCATCGCCGCCAGCGTGATGAACATCATCAGCTTGAAATCGTTGATATAGGAGATCATCAGCGCCTGGCCGGTGACCATGTTGTCGACCATGGAGAGCGTCAGCGGGTCGCCGCTCAGCAGTGCCGGCATCTGCATGTTGACCGCCGGCGAGAACGCCGTGATGTGCGCGCCGAGTTCCGCATGGTTGATCTGGCCGAGCTGCACCAGCGCCGTCATGACGATGGAAATGCCGATCGACGAACCGATATTGCGCACCAGGTTGAACAGGCTCGCCGCGTCGGTGCGGTATTTCTGGTCGAGCGTGGCATAGGCGAGTGTCGTCAGCGGGATGAACACGAGACCGAAGCCGAGCCCCTGGATGATTCCCGAGGAGATCAGCGGCCATTGCCCCATGTCGGCGGTGAACTGCGTCATCATGTGCAGCGACCACGCCGTCAGCGACAGGCCCGTAAGGACCAGCAGGCGCGCGTCGACCTGCTTCACCAGCCTGCCGACCAGAAGCATGGTGATCATCGTGCCGACCCCTCGCGGCGCCATCACCCAACCGGTGGTGATCACCGGATAGCCCATCAGGTGTTGCAGCATCGGCGGCAGCAGCGCGAGGCCCGACAGCAGGATCATGCCGATGATGAACATGAAGGTGACGCCCATCGCGAAATTGCGGTCCCTGAAGATCGCCATGTCGATGAAGGGTTCGCCATGCGTGATCGAGTGTGTCACGAAGACCCAAAGGGCCGCGACGGTGACGCCGAGTTCGATCCATATCTCGACCGAGTTGAACCAGTCCTCGCCCTGGCCGCGGTCGAGCATCAATTGCAGCCCGCCAATGGCGATGGTGAGCATGACGAAACCGAACATGTCGAAGCGGCGCGGTTTGGGCGGATCGTCGGGCAGGAATGCAAGCATGCCGCCCAGCGCCAGAATGCCGACCGGCAGATTGACGAAAAAGACATAACGCCAGTCGAAGACCTCGGTCAGCCACCCGCCGAGCGTCGGGCCGAGAATCGGGCCGACCATGATGCCCGCGCCCCACACCGCCATCGCCTGGCCGTGGCGCTCGCGCGGGTTGATGTCGAGCAGTACGGCCTGCGACAGCGGCACGAGCGCGGCGCCGCAAAGACCCTGCATCAGACGGAAGAAGACCATTTCGGGCAGATTGGTCGCCAGGCCGCAGGCGACCGACATCAGCGTGAAGCCGCTCACCGAGATGATGAACAGCCGCTTGCGGCCGAGCCTGTCGGCCAGCCAGCCGGTCACCGGCGTCATGATGGCGGCGGCCACGATATAGGACGTCAGCACCCAGGAGATCGTGTCCTGCGTGGCGTTCAGGCTCGCCTGCATGTGCGGCAACGCCACATTGGCGATTGTCGTGTCGATCACCTGCATGATCGTGGCCAGCATGATCGCAATGGTCAGCGGCCCGTGATAGCGAACCCTGATCGCAGGCTGGTCGGCTGGCGTGGCAGCCTTCATTCGAAATATTCCTGCCAGCGTGTCTTGCCGGTGTCGATGGAAACCACGGCGCTCATGCCTGTACGCAGCGCCGTGTAATCGTTGCCCTCAAGCTTCATGCGCACGGGCAGGCGCTGAACGACCTTCACCCAATTGCCCGTGGCGTTCTGCGCCGGGATCAGCGAAAACTCCGATCCGGTGCCCGCGCCGATACTTTCGACCTGTGCCGCGAACGTCACGTCCGGTAGCGCGTCGATGCTGATATCGGCATGCTGACCCGGCTTCACGCCGGCAAGCTGGGTCTCCTTGAGATTCGCCTCGACCCATACATGCGCGGTTTCGACCAGGGTGAGCATCGCAACGCCCACACCGGCATGTTGCCCGACATTGAGCTTCTCCGTCTGGCTGACGATGCCGTCGGCGGGCGCCTTGATCGTGGTATGCGCCAGATCGAGCCGCGCCTCGTCCAGCCTGGCGGCGGCGGCGCGCACTTCCGGATGCCGGTCGACCCCCATTGACGGCCGGCCACCGAGCGCCGCCTTGGCCGCGTCGATTTCCTGCCTGGCGAGCGTCGTCGCCTCCTGTGCCTGCTGGTAAGACAGCCGCAACTGATCCAGATTGGCCTGCGAACTGTAGCCACGGTTGGCGAGATCGCCATTGCGCTCCAGCCAGCGCTTGCGGATGCCCAGCGTCTCCTGCGCCGCCGAAAGTTTGGCCGTGGCCGTGAGGTAGCCGATCTTGAGCTGCTCCACCTTCAGGCGTGCCTGGGCAAGCGCCGCCTCGGCGGAGGCGACTGAAATGCGATAGGGTTCCGGATCGAGGGAGAACAGCGAGTCGCCCTTGTGCACGAACTGGTTCTCGCCGACTTCGACGGAAATGACGCGACCGGCGACATCGCTGGAGATGAGCGTCTTGGCCTGCTCGACATAGGCGTTATCGGTTTCGACATAGCGTCCGCCGTCAAGCCAGTAACCGGCGCCGACCACCGCGAGAACAAGCGGCAGCGAGACCATCAGCAACGTCCTGCGCGAAAGGAACCGACGCCCGGAAGGCTTCGTTTCGCCGTTCGAGGTCTCGTCCATCTCGGACGGTTTGTTGTGGACATTCATGTCAGTTCTTCTTCTTTCTGCGGCGCGCCTTCCGGGCTCATGTTCGCCTGGATACGCTTCAGGGCGGCGAACAGCGCCTTGCGTTCGGCCGCCGAAAGCCCCTTGAGCGCTTCCTCGTAGACCGCAAGCCCCGATGGCTTGATTTCCTCGAATAGATCGCGCGCGGCATCGGTCAGCCGCACGAGCTTCGCCCTGCTGTCCTGCGGGTCGGAGATGCGGTTCACCAGCCCGGTGCCTTCCAGCCGCTCGATCATGCGACTGACCGTCATCGGATCGCTCTCGACGAGATTGGCAAGGGTGACCTGGGAGAGTTCGCCGGCGTGCTTGAGCTGCGCCAGCACGCGCCATTGCGGCATGGTCAGGCCGTATTCTCGGGTGTTCTCGGCAAAGCGACGCTTCAAAAGCCGCGCCACGTCATGAATGAGGTAGCCGAGCGTGGGAAGTTCGCTATGTTCCACGGCGCACAAATTCCATAAGCACACTTATAATAGATGCACATATAATAACAGGCGCTACCATGTCAACGCGCATCAGAGCACGACCGCATTACGAGTCGTGCGTAAAAGCGTTTGCCGGAAATGTTGATCAGCGGTTCGGCGACACCCGATAGCGCGCCATGTCCCAGGCGACGCCCGTCGCCGGGTCCGCCGCGCGGGCGCGCTCGACCTCGGGCCAGCCCGTCTGCGCCAGTTCCGACCACAATTTGTCGGACGATGCCGCCCAGTTCGGCTTGTCGGGATGCGCGGCGACGCACGAGACGATCACTTCGCTCACCGTCCCGGTCTCGTCGACCAGGCGCTTGAGGTCGGCGACCGCGGCACGGTCGTAATAGAGTACTTCGCTGGCGACAACGACCCGCCGCGCCACGGGAGCGGGTTCGCCGTCCCAATCGGCGAGATTGGCGCAGACGGCCGCAACTTCGACAGGGCCTTGCGGCAGGTTCTCCAGCGCGACGGCGGAGATATCCATGCCGACATAGCGCACCACGCCACTCGACGGCAGGTGATGATAAAGTATCCCCTCTCCGCAGCCGATATCGACCACCTCGCACGGACCGGCCTGCTCGATCGAGTGAGCGATCATCGACACGACCGGCGCGAGGCGGGCCTGCTCCGATGGCTTCTTGAGAAACTCGTACTTGCCGGCGCGGAATTCCGCGTCCCAGCTCTCGCTGCTCTTGGGGTGCCGCATGCCGTCTTCCGTTTCGCCTTGCCGCTGACTTCGCGTTGGATCGGCGAATGCAGAACACAGCGGGACGCGGCTGGCAAGGCCGGTTGTGGCATGGAGCAAAGTCGGGACTGGCGCACTGGCCTGCGTCCTGCTACCGCTGCGCCCCGATCGACCAGCCGGAACGTAGCGCATGACCCAGACCCGCCTTTACATGGACTGTTCCGCCGCCGAGGCGCGCGTGCTGTCGCCTCTCGTCGAAAACGCGTTCGAGGACGAAGGCTATCCCGTGGCGAGTTTCGAGACCGACGCCGCTGCCGGCAGATGGTCCGTCTCGCTGTATGTGAGCGACGAAGAAACCGGACAGGCCGAAAAGCGGCTCGCCGAAATTGCGCGCGATGCCGGACTGGACGCGGATATCGGCCGCGAGGAACTGGGCGACACCGACTGGGTTTCCCTGACATTGTCGGGTCTGAAACCGGTGCGTGCCGGGCGTTATGTCGTGCATGGCAGCCATGACCGCGCCGCGCCGCGCGCCCACGAGATCGCCATCGAGATCGAGGCCGGCATCGCCTTCGGCACAGGCCATCACGGCACAACTGCCGGCTGCCTGGACATGCTGGATGCCTGCCTGAAAAAGCGACCCTGCCGTAACGCGCTGGATCTCGGCACGGGGTCGGGCGTGCTCGCCATCGCCATCGCCAAATCCTTGCCGATCCACGTGCTGGCGAGCGACATCGATGCCGATTCGGTCATGACGGCGCGCGATAACAGCCGGCTGAACGGTGTTGCCGGTCAGGTCGAGGCCATTTGCGCCGCCGGTTTCAGCCATCGCCGTTTCGCCGACAACGTGCCTTTCGACCTCGTCGTCGCAAACATCCTTGCCGGACCGCTCATGGCCATGGCGCACGATCTGGCCCGCCACGTCGCGCGCGGCGGCACCGTCATCCTGTCCGGCCTGCTGCCGCACCAGAAGGCGCGCATTGTCGCCTCCTATCGCGCGCAGGGCCTGATCTTCGAGCGCGCCCATCTGCGCGACGACTGGCTGACCCTCGTCTTCCATCGCCCCTGAGGTTTCCTCGCCGGCGAAAACGAAAACGGGGCCGCATGGCCCCGTTTCCCCGATTTCCCGTCACCTTGATCGGATATTCCGCCGCTTACAGCGGATAGAAAGCCGAACCCTGCTTCTCGATGTCCTTGCGATTGTAGCCAGCGCGGGCCAGCGTCGCATCGTCGAGATGAAGCAGTGCCGAATTGACATAGCGGCGCGCCTGACGCTCGCGCGCGGAAATCATGCGGTCGAAGCCGGTGCGGGTCGCCCGGCGAACTTCGCCAAAGAAAGACATGACATGGCTCCTTTCATGAGCAGTTGTCTGCCCTCACTCCCTGAACGCCAAGATATGTTGCACCGCACAAATCGACAACCGCCGCTATTGCATGATGGCCCTGCGCCTGACGCATGTCATGCCGCCGACACATGCACGAGCCTCGGCGAATCTGCACGGCTTTTCACCATTTGCCCTTGTCCGGGCAGGGTTCTGCGGTAATTGTCGCCACGCCGAATTCCAAATAGACATGGGGTCGGATTCAAAGCAGTAATCGGCCATGTTCCAGAGCTTCGACGTCAAATCCTCACCGGATACAGGTGCCGCCCGCATCGCCTCGCTGCGCGCGGAAATGGCGGCAGCGGGCGTCGACGCCTTTCTTGTTCCCCATGCCGACGAGCACCAGAGCGAATACCTGCCGCCGCATGCCGAGCGGCTCGCCTGGCTTACCGGTTTCACCGGCTCGGCCGGCTTTTGCATCGTCACTGCCGACAAGGCCGTGCTTTTCGTCGATGGACGCTACACCCTGCAGGCCGCGGTCCAGACCGACCCGGCGGTGTTCACGGTCGAAAGCCTGGTCGACAATCCGCCGTCGCAATGGCTGTCGACGCACGCCCAAGATGGCATGAAAGCCGGATATGACCCCTGGCTCGTCACCATCGGCCAGGAAAAGACCTTCGCAAAGGCGCTCGCCAGGAAGAACGGCAGCCTTGTTCCGCTGGACAATCTGGTCGACCGGGTCTGGAGCGACCGCCCCGCTCCGCCCGCCGGCCCCGTCGCACTTCATCCAACGCTTTATACCGGCCGAACGGCGAGCGAAAAGCTGATCGAACTGGCCGAGGTCACGAGGCAGGCAGGCGCCGATTATTGCGTCATGACGGACCCCGTCTCGGTCGCATGGACCTTTAACATCCGTGGCAGCGACGTCAGCCATATCCCGGTCGCGCTCGCCTTCGCGCTGCTGCCCGCCCAGGAGGATGCAAGCCCGGGCAAGCCGACGCTGTTCATATACGAAACCAAGATCGGCGACGCTATTCGCCCGGCAGTCGAGGAACTGGCGGAGATTGCGGCTCCGGACGACATGCTCGACGCCCTGGCAAGACTGGCCGAGGGCAGGACCTTCCTTTGCGACCCCGCCCTTGTCGCCGCCGCGATTGCCGAGGCCATCAAATCGGCAGGCGGCAGGATCGTCGAGGCGCGGGACCCGGCCACCCTGCCCCGCGCCATCAAGAACGAGGCGGAGATCGCCGGATCGCGCGCCGCCCATCTGCGCGACGGCGTTGCGGTCGCGCGCTTCCTGGCGTGGCTCGACCGTCAAGCGCCCGGCACCACGGACGAGATTTCCGTCGCAAGTCGCCTCGAGGCGTTCCGCGCGCAAACGGCGACGGAAATGAACGCCGAACTGAAGGAAATTTCCTTCGACACGATTTCCGGTTCAGGCCCGAACGGCGCCATCGTCCATTATCGCGTGACGAACGAAACGAACCGCACGCTGGAAGGCAATTCGCTCTATCTGGTCGATTCCGGCGCGCAATATGAGGACGGCACCACCGACATCACGCGCACGATTGCCATCGGTGAGCCGCCGCAAGGCGCAGCCGAGGACTTCACCCTGGTGCTGAAAGGCCATATCGCGATCGCCACGGCGCGTTTCCCCCAGGGCACGCGCGGCATCGAGATCGACGGTTTTGCCCGTCACGCGCTCTGGCAACGTGGCAAGGACTACGCGCACGGCACCGGCCACGGCGTCGGCGCGTATCTTTCGGTGCACGAGGGGCCGGCAAGCATATCGAAGCGCGGCATGGAAGCGCTCGAAGCAGGCATGATCCTCTCGAACGAACCGGGATTTTATCGCGAAGGACGCTACGGCATCCGCATCGAGAACCTCGTCCTGGTCCGCGCATGCGAGGAACTGGGCGGCGGGTTCCTGGACTTCGAGACCCTGACCTTCGCGCCCATCGACCGCAGGCTGATCGACGTAACGCTGCTGACGCCGGACGAGATCGATTGGCTGAACGCCTATCATGCGGCCGTGCGCGAAAAGATCGCTCCCCATCTCGGCGAGACGGACCGCGCCTGGCTTGAAGCCGCCTGCGCGAAGCTCTAGAGCAATTCCAGGAAACGTGGAAACTGGTTTTCCGTCGGGAATTGTAACAAAACAAAGGGTTAGAGCGTTTCGTCGATTCAAGGAAATGATGAAACGATCTAGAGCCCCAGCGCGCGCAAGCCGATCAGGGTCACCGCGCCGGCTGCAAACAGCGTGGTCATGCCGAAACGCAGCGAAGCAAGCGCCGCCACCGCGAGCGCGCCCAGTTCCGCCACGCCGCCGTTGAAGGCTGCCGGCGCCACAATGGTGGTGAGTACTGCCGCCGGCACCGCGTTAAGCCCGGCCTCGACGCGCGGATGAATGCTTCGAAAGCGCGACAGGACGAGATGGCCACCAGCCCGCGTGGCAAACGTCGCCAACGCCGCGCCGAGGATGACCAGAAGCGTTGTGCCATCGCTCATGCGTCGGCCCTCCCCTCGTTCGCCTCGTCTTCGCGCACGCCTTCCAGGGGTGCTGCGGCGGCGACAAGAATGCCCGCCAGCGCGCCAAGAGAGACATGCCAGGGCGAGCCCACCACATTGAAAGCGATGATGGACGCCACGGAACTCGCCAGCACGACCGGCAGCCACAGTGCGCGCTTGCGGAAGCTCATGACGAGGCCGAGGAAATAAATTGTCAGCAGGAAATCCAGTCCCAGCGCATGCGAATCCGGCAACAGCCGGCCGAACAGCGCACCGAGCCATGTTTCGGCGATCCAGAATACATACAACGCCAGGCCGCTCGTGGCGTACCAGCGGAAAGTCAATCGATGCCCCGCTTCGTATCGGGCCTCTGCGATGGCGAATTGCGGATCGGTCAGCAGAAAGAACGACAGGCCTTTCTGCAAGGGCGTGAACGACACCATTCGCCGGCCGATCGCCGCCGAATAGAGCACGTGACGGAAATTGACCGCAAAGACCGAGAACACGATCAGCCAGGGCGCGATCGATTGGCCGAACAATTCGATGCCGACCATCTGGCTGGCGCCGGCAAACACCGTGGCGCTCATCGTCACCGCCTCGAACACGCTCAGCCCGTTGTCGACCGCCAGCGCGCCGAACAGCACGCCGAATGGCGCGGCGGATATGATCACCGGCACTGCGGCGCGCAGGCCGTCTCGAATTTCCTGATTCATGGATGGATGCCCTCGGGATAACAGGTTTCTAGGCGGGCATGGCCGGCTTGTCAGTGGAAAAATTCTGAACCGTCGAACAATCACACACCCTGCGCGTGATGCGGCTCACCCCTCCCCGATCAGGCGAAACCAGGCATCCTCGTCGATGACCTCGACACCCAGCTCACTCGCCTTCTTCAGTTTCGAACCGGCGCCGGGGCCGGCGACCACGAGATCGGTCTTGGCCGAGACCGACCCTGCCGCCTTCGCGCCGAGCCGTTCGGCCATGGCCTTGGCCTCATCCCGGCTCATGCGCTCCAGCGATCCGGTAAAGACGATAGTCTTGCCGGCAACGGGCGAATCGGCGGTCGGCTGCTGCGGACCCACGATCTCCGTCAATTCCCGGACCAGTTCGTCGACCATGGTGCGGTTGTGCGGTTCGGCGAAATACCGCGCCACAGCGTCGATGACCGCGCCGCCTATATCGTCCAGCGCGTCCATCTCCTCGCGCGCCGACTCGTCGCCTGCGGCGACTTTCAGCGCCGCATCCTCAAAGGAATTCCAGTCGCCATAGGCCCTGGCCAGCGTCTTCGCCGTCGCCTCGCCGACATGGCGGATGCCGAGCGCATAGATCAGCCGTTCCAGCGCGATGACCCGCCTCTCGTTGATGGCGGCGAACAGCTTGCCGGCCGAGACCTCGCCATAGCCCTCGCGGTTCCTGAGCTTCTGCAATGCGTTGGTCTCGTCGCGTGCTTCCAGCGTGAATATCTGCGCAGGCGTGCGGATCGGCAGGATTTCGTCGTCGTAAAAGGCCTCGATCTGTTTCTCGCCCAGCCCGTCTATGTCAAAGGCGCGGCGCGAGACGAACAGCTTGAGATGTTCCTTGCGCTGATAGGGACAGGCGAATTCGCCCGAGCAGCGTCGCACCACACCCTCCACGCCGCCCGCCGTCTCCTCGCGCACGATGTCGGTTTCGAGCGGGCACGGACATTTCTTCGGGAACTCGAATGCAACCGCATCGTCCGGACGCCTTTCCGGCACGAAACCCAGCACCTGCGGAATGACGTCGCCGGCGCGCTGCACGATCACCGTATCGCCGATCTGCACGCCGAGCCGTTCGATCTCCTCGGCATTGTGCAAGGTCGCATTGGTCACGACCACGCCGCCGACGGTTACCGGCGCAAGCCGCGCAACAGGCGTGATCGCGCCGGTACGGCCGACCTGTACGTCGATGGCTTCCAGGATCGTCATCGCCTGTTCGGCGGGAAATTTGTGCGCGATTGCCCAGCGCGGGCTGCGCGAAACGAAGCCAAGCCGCTCCTGCAGGGCCAGATCGTTCACCTTGTAGACCACGCCGTCGATGTCGTAGCCGAGCGTGGCGCGCACTTCCTCGATCATGTGGTAGTGCACCAGCAATTCGTCGGCGCTTGCGAACAGCTTCATCAGCGGGTTGATCTGGAAACCGTAGGCCGCGAAGGCGGACACCATCTCCATCTGCGTCGTGGCGGGCATCTCGCTAACCTCGCCCCAGGCATAGGCGAAGAATTTCAGCGGACGAGACGCCGTGATGCCGGGATCGAGCTGGCGCAGGGAACCGGCCGCCGTGTTGCGCGGATTGGCGTAGGTCGGCCGCCCCCCCGCCGCCTCGCGAGCGTTCAACGCCTCGAAATCGGCCGTCGTCATGTAGACCTCGCCGCGCACCTCGACGACGTCCGGCGGATCGCCGGAGAGCACGCGTGGAATGTCGGCGATGGTCCGGGCGTTGGCGGTGACGTCCTCGCCCTCGGCGCCGTCGCCGCGGGTCGCGGCAGCGACCAATCTTCCGCCTTCATATCGCAGCGACAGCGACAGCCCGT
>JAGRLL010000247.1:55197-56021 GCA_020441855.1 Nitratireductor sp. | reverse complement strand
ATGGAGAGGCCGAAGACGATCTGGATCAGCCGCCGGAAGCCGCCCGATGTGTCCCCGAAGGCGAGGCTCAGCCCCGTGATGATGATGACTGACCGGGGTCCCTTTGGTGGTCCAGCGCTGGAGTTAGAATCCGGCATGGACTTGGACCTGTGATTGGACGATCCGACCGGCACCGTAGGCCGCCGGGATTGGTGGTGGCAAGATGGCTTTCGGGGCTGGTGGCCGATATCCCAATGAGCTATGCGGCCGCTCGGTGTTGTAGAAGACCCGCCATTGCTCGATGAGGATCTGGGCTTCCCGCAGCGAGTAGAAGATTTCCCGGTTGAGGCATTCATCCCTCAGCTTTCCGTTGAAGCTTTCGTAGTAACCGTTCTCCCAAGGACTGCCCGGCTCAATGTAAAGCGTCTTCACGTTTAACCTCCCGAGCCATTCGCGAACGGCATCGGCGACGAACTCCGGCCCGTTGTCTGACCGAATGTGTTCCGGTGGGCCGTGGCGCAGGAACAGCTTGCCGAGCACATGCAGGACATCCTGACTGTTGAGCTTGCGCCTGATATGGATGGCCAGGCTCTCCCGGCTAAACTCATCAATGATGTTGAGCATGCGGAAGGCCTTGCCGTCATGGGTGCGATCCATGACAAAGTCGTAGGACCAGACATGGTTGCGATGCGTCGGTCTTAACCGGATGCAGGAACCATCGTTGAGCCAGAGCCTGCCCCGCTTCGGCTGTTTCTGCGGAACCTTGAGCCCTTCACGCCGCCAGATGCGCTTGACCCGCTTCAGGCTGACGGTCCACCCGTCTTGCTCAAGCAGCCAGTGGATGC